>JASFKW010000082.1:0-17097 GCA_050118435.1 Gammaproteobacteria bacterium
CCCGTGCCTGAAAATGCGCCAGCACCCAGGGGTCGTGGGTGGCGTCGGGCTGTCCCCATCTGGGATCGATCGGTTCGCTGGGTTCGCTGTGGGCCATGACGGTTTTCCTGTTGATAAAAAGGATAATAAGGGGACAGATTTATTTTCTTTGGAAAAATAAATCTGTCCCCTATTTATGTTCGGTGGCAAACAAGCGCGCTGCGTTACCGTAGGCGATATCACGGGCGACGTCGTCCGGCAATTGGCTCAACCAGGCGCGCGCTTCGGCGGCCAGTTCCGGCAGCTCGACCCAGCGGCGCGGCGAATAGGTGTCCATGCCGACGAGGAATCGCTGCGGGAAGTCGGTGAACAGCTCGCGCCATACCGGTGTCAGCTTACCCTGCTCGGTCAGACCCTCGCGAAACGACAGCTCGATGTACAGATTCGGGTGCTTCGACAGCAGGTCGCGCAACAGAGTTTCGGGCGCATCGAAACCGCCGTGCGCCCAGATCAACGGGACCTCCGGCGCCTGGTCCAGCAGCGCCCGGATACCGGCGGGATCGGTGTGCGCCTGCACGGCCAGGCCCCGCTCCGCGGCGAGCGCGAGCACATCGCGGACCACCGGCCTGTAGGCATCGTCGCCGGACAGGTGGAACTCGCCGATACCGCGGTAGGGAATGCGCCCGAGCTGTTCGCGCAGATACTCCGGCACCGCGGCATCGCGGAACCAGGTATAGCGGTGTTCGCGCCCCATGTAGGGGCGCAGAAAGGGGATGACCCGATCGGGCGCCTGGCGATACAGGCGTTCGGCGCCCTCGCCCGGGGTCGCCGACACCAGGGCGCGCGTGATGCCTACCTCCGACAGCAGTTCCAGCGCCCGCCGCGGCGACAGTTTGTCCCACACGTCGCTGTTGTAGTGGATATGACCGTCGAATAGCTCCGCCGCGGGCCCGGCCGCCACAGCCGGAGCGGTCGCGAACAGGCTGGTCAACAGGAGGAGGAGTACCGGCATGGCTGCCCTTCGGCCACTTGCAACGTTGTTCTGAAAGACAGGCGGCTCAGTCGGAAGTTTCCGGCGCAGGGTCACTGCCTGCCGGCGGCGAATCCAGTTCATCGCTGTACTGGCCGTGCCGTTTGATGATCGCCCGGGCAGGCTCGCCGTAGCGCCGGATCCATTGGCCGAGCACCGCGGGCGCGACCCTGCTGCCGCGCGCGAGCTGCTTGTCCAGGCGCTGCAGACCCTCGTCTGAGAGGCGTTCTGCTCGGGATACGCCCGGCGCCGGCCGTTCAGTGTCCACGGAAAGCTGTCATTGCAGGCAACATCGATGTGTTCTATTGTTTTTGTCTCCAGATTGTCCGATATGCCAAGAGCTATTCAAAAGTATTAATTCAGTTCACGCGCTTTACCCGTACCTGCGGTTAGTAATCGTGTTCAGTGGAAATAATTCGGTGGTTAACGATCTCGTGGTTAAGTTTTCCATGGACCGCAGTTCTGTAATTTGCGATAACGCGAAGCCATTGTTGCGAAAAGCATTCCGTATCCCGGGCACTCCGGCAGCAGTAATTATTACAAATGGACGAGTGATCCGCACTGTACCGGTCAATATCGAAGGTCTTTTGAGACTGCTTGGTTTGATCGAAGTTACGGACACTTGTGACTCGCAAAAATTCACGCAGCCTTCGTTACTAAGCAATATTCATCGTGTAGGCTACCGAGAATAGGGTTTGGCACCATCAAGGACGCGCACAATTGCAGCGGCTCGCCTTCCCCTTGCACCTGGTGCGCAGGAATCATCAATCGTAGATCCGGGAGTGGTCGATCGTCGCGTCGTCGCGCGCCGCAACCGCGCTCGCCGCTCAGCACGGCTTCATGGTGGCCTACCCGAGCAGACTGGCCGGGGCGGCGATCATGGACAACTACCCTGACACAGGGGGAGGTCAGCGGTCTCATTTGGACCTTCTTCAGCGCCCATCAGGTGACGGCGACGCCTTAGCGGCGACCTGCCGATGGCCGATTGGCAGTAAGGGCGCACCGGGCGGTTCATTTCCAGCCCGCCGTCTGCTCTGGTTACACGGGCGACTTCTGCTGACCGACGAGTTCCCTGATAATTCCCTGTTAAGGGCTTTGCGAATTGGTTGTACGGACCCCAAAAAGCTCTGCTAATCAACGGCGTGTTGCCCTACGCTTGGACGATCTACCGGAAATCAGAGAAATTTCCCTGTATTTTCCCATTGATCAGGGAATCTTGGACAGAGACTTCCTTGCATCAGACTGCGTCCACCGTCAAATATGCAATAAAAACAGTAGGTTAATTTTGATTTTTCGCAATATCAAAATCCCTCGGTACGGTCTAATTTGCCAGGCTTTTTCAAGCAGTTGCCGGCATGATCGATGCAATCTCGGCGTATGGCTGTACGTTGAGATAGGCACGATTCAAGACACGATTTCGCAGAAGTATTGTTGTAGGCGAGCAGTTGGGGGTCGGTGCGATGAGAGCGGCTACACGCGGGCAGCTTCACTTGATGCTTTCCCACGGAGCGTTAGACTCCCACGATACATGCTACGACACGCTCGTCGATAGGCCTTTGCGCCGGAAACGCTTTGGTGAATTCGTCAACGATTTTCGGTAGCAATATTTCCTCGGCTCCTATGACTTCCTTTCGGATGTCTTTGAGCAGAGGCGGTTTGCGCCTCTTTCCGTCCTGAGGCTTTTGGTACCAGATCGGCCGAATGAGATCGAGTCAGCGGGAAGCCAACTCCTCCCGGTCCGGTTGAAAATCAGAGTCAGGTTCCTCCAGGATTTTCAGCAATGGAGACAAAAAGTCTGTTTCCGATTGATTCTTACGCTTGCTTGCCGATTGCGAATAGGCCGTAAGTACAAACTCCATTTCATCCAGCGCTCTTCGTTTTCGTCGGGATAAAAGTAGTCTTTCTACCACCGACAGGCGGATCAGGAATCCGGCGAGTACACGTTTTGCGGTCGGTGTGATTTCTTTCAAATCTTCTACCTCTGGGCCCAGACGAGACCTTAAGTGTTCGCTGATAGCCAGAAGGTCGGTTTCTGGATCGGAGGTGGCGTCTTCCAGGAAGATCCAGCGCGGCACTTTCGATACGTCGGTGGTACAAAAGAATGCCCACGGCTTCGAGGCTTTGACCAAACTGACACGAGACTTCACTCGAGCTCCGATGCCAATGTATTCCCGGTCGATCCACTCGTGGATCAGTGCCGTGTCACCCTGAACCAACGCCCGGATGGGCGAAAATGCATCGTCAATGCCATCCCAGGCGTCAGCATTTGTTTCGAAGTCCTGAATTGCATCACGAGCTGTAAATGTCGTCGGACGCCCCCGAATGGTCTTCGGAAGGGGCATGTTGGAACCGAGCAAGTTATCGACGGTCTCCTAACGCTCTATGAACCGTTCGTCAAAGCGTAGGGCGAACTCCGGAGCATCGTCGGGCCACCACGCAAAGATGGTGTCATGCGGACTATCAAGCCGATCGATACGGCCGACGCGTTGCTCGGCGATACGGACGACGCTTGGCATGTCGAGGTGTACAATGGCTTGTGCGCGCTGTAAATTGACCCCTCCTCGATTTGGCGATATATCTGCATCTCGTACTTGCAAGCGGCTCGGTGTGCATTTTTGTCAGTCAGCCAATCCGGCAGATCGATGGACAGGCGGGATTTGGGAATTCTCCCGGCTAACTCACTCAAACGGCCGATGACATTGCCAGTGCGGGGTCCTTTAGTGAAGCCCTCGATATTGGAACGCTTTACAGCCTCCGACGTGCCGATAAGGTGCTCCAGTAATGCGGCTCGAGAGGATCTCAGCGCCGACATCACCGTGTATTGCGATAATTTGTTGGCGCCGTTCAAGCGGCCTTTCAGGAACTTCTCCTCCGTGAGGCCTCTTCGACTCAACGCTTTCGGCAGGGCAATCTCCTTCTGAAAGTAAAGGATGCCTTTGAGCTGCGATGAGAGTTCCCGAATTTTGCCAGCTTTCGCGCGGTCGCTTGCGGATTCGTTGAGTGAGTATGTGTGTGCCTTGTGTATCGGAAACCGGCATCGACGACCATTGGTGTCTGTATACGCGGAGGGATCCAGGTCGATCAGCCGATTGAGAACGCCTTTGGTGCGACGCACAGTGAACTTGGCAATTTCCCGACGCAGCTCACCGATCTCATCGTCCGAGAGGGGTCGCGAGATGGACCGGGCTCCGAGCATGCGATCGAATGCCTCAACGGTTGCATCATCGAGATTATCAGCCCCTAACATGTCAGCGATCCTCAGAAGATCGGCCGCGCTGCGATTGATGGGCGTCGCAGTAAACAATGCAACGTGATCGGCCATATTCCGCAGCAACTGCTGGGTACGATTGGAATTGGAGTTCAGGAAGTTATGGCCTTCATCAACACAGAGAATTTGTGCGCGGCGTAAATTGGTCAGAATGCTGTCGTGGCAGTCGCCTTGAGCACGACTCAGCATTCCATGAGAAAATACGTCCAGTGGCACACTGGCAATAGCGCTCTCCGATACCCACTCCGAAGTTACCGATGGCGGTGAGATCAGCAAAGCTTTGCCGCGCCGGAGCCGGTTGGAAGAGATTATTTCATGCATCTTTGCGCCAATCAGATGTACACCCGCGCGAGTTTTGCCCGAACCAGTGGCGTCAGTGATGAGGACACTGCCCCGTTCCTTGAGGATGTACAGGGCCTGAGCGATACCCTGTCGCTGCGATGGCCATAACGCTGCATCGCCGGGCAGATACTCGCCCCGCAAATATCGTTCTGCCCAATCTGCCTCCAACAGCTCAGCGCTTGACCTGGCAACAGACTCCTGCCAAGGAACGAGTCGCAGCAATTGCTCGAGCAGTTTAATCAGTTGTTCGTTGTAGTCGGCACCCAGGTCCCAGATTTGCTCAGCAATCTGAATCGTCTCGTTGTAGCGCTGGTCCTCCTCCCGCTGGGAAGGTTTCCTGGTATGTACATGTCGTTGAAACCGAACGTTAGCCTCGAGCTGGTTTTTCATACCGGAATCGGTAAAATTGCTCGATCCGATCGTTGCGGCCCGATCGCCAACATATATTTTTGCGTGGAGCCGCCAACTCGAACGCGAGACGTATCGCGTCAACACTCTTTCGGTTTTGAGACGTTCAATGCACACCAGGAGCTTGCCGCTTAGCAAGACGGATATGCCGCGTTCCAGCCAGTACTCCTTCATCTCGTGAGGTAGATCGCGGCTCTTCAAGGAAAACTCGGCGCGTCGCGAATCGAAGGGCTCAGTGCCAATAACGACACGGATCTGACGGCAGCGATCGGCAGTTGCCACAAAGTCGATTAGACGGTCGAGCGTCGCGAAGCCTGTAATGATTAGGGGGTGCTCAGACTCTTTTAGGTCCGTAAGAACCGTGTCCGCGACCTGCGCGGAATCTTCATTCAAAGGAAACCGAGCGGCTGGCGGTCAGTCTGCCCCGAGCGGTTCCTTGCCAGGAGTTGCAAATAGATCGAAGGTTGTCGGTCGTTTGGCTGCCAATTTGGGTCTTAGGGAGAAGGGTGCCTATCCTTACTCACCGCGTGATATCGGCCTTGTTCGAGATAGACGTAATCTCTTTGCACACTAAGACCCGCCTAGGCGGCACGAAAATCAATGCGCTTCACCGCATCAAGGTCTACTGTCTGACGTGCCTGCCAAAGGTCATGGTTGTCTTGCATGGCCAGCCAGCTCTCAGGTGAACGTCCCAGTGATTTGGATAGACGTAGTGCCATTTCCGGGCTTATGCCACTGGTTCCCTGTAGCACCCGATTGAGCGTAGAGGGTGAAACACCGAGCTTCGCCGCAAGCTGCCTGCCTGTGACGCCATTGGGCTCCAGGTAGACCTCGCGGATGAATTCGCCGGGGTGAGGTGGGTTGTGCATAGGCATCAGTGATAATCCTCGTAATCCAGACCATAGGCATGGCCGTCACTATACTCGAACGTGATGCGCCAGTTACCGGTTACCCAGATCGACCAGCGGCCTTTGTCTTGCCCCTTCAAGGTATGCAGTCTCAATCCGGGGATGTCTATATCTTCGATCGTTGCCGCGGTGTCCAAGGCGGTTAACAGCATGGTCAAGCGCCTCGCGTGTTGGGGCTGAATTCCCGACTTCGAGCCGGTTTCGTAATATCGCTTCAATCCCTTATGCAGGAACGACTTGATCATCTGTTAAGTGTAGCGTGTTGCGCATAGCGCAACAAGTGCCCAGCGTTAAGTTGTCAGGTTTCAGTTAAGGGGCATGGGGCTTCAGTTTTATAGGACCTGGATCCGCCTCAATGTTGCTGGCGCATGTAGCATTAGACACGATCTGGACACGGTACTTTCATAAGCGATTGAAATATAAGGAAACGCCGAAGGTTCGAATTTCTCCCTCTCCGCCAATTTAATTCAGATAACTATCTGATAAGTAAATAGAAAAAATATCAGAAATCCCTAAAGATGACACTGTTTTGGCGTCATTCGGCATGGTTTGGCGTCCGAAGTGACAGCTTTTTGCCAGCATTTTTTGATGTATCGACAACAACCACACCTACCTATCGATAGCATTTTTTGCTTGTTCCATCTCTTCAGGTTCGGGTAACAATTGAAGCGCTCGAAGAGCTTCTTTTGATAAGTCGAGTCGTGCTGACCTATTAACCGTCGCATAATAGACACGACAGGTATGCCTCTTTGATGTACGCTGTGGGCATGAGAAACACCGATGCGCGGGGCCTCACTCACGATAAATTGACCGAGCTTCGCAAGCGCGGCGTATCGGCGGTTCAAAAAGGAGAGTCGCCGGAAGACGTCGCGCGTGTCCTGGGCGTGCATCGCGCCACCGTTTACAACTGGCTATCGCAATACCGTGCCGGTGGTTGGGGCAATCTGGATGCCCGCAAGCGCGGGGGCCGCAAGCGCAAACTTGACGCCAAGGCGATGGCCTGGGTCTACAGAGTGATTACCCTGAAGGACCCTCGGCAGTTCAAGTTCGCTGTCGCGCTGTGGACGAGCAAGATGATCGTGGAGTTGATCCGCCAGAGGTTCGACATTGCCTTGAGCAAGGCCTCGGTGTGCCGGCTGCTCGATCAGTTGGGGCTGTCGGCGCAAAGACCCCTGTGGCGTGCCTACCAGCAGGACCCGGCGATGGTGGAGCGGTGGCTCAAGGAGGACTACCCGGCCATTCGCGCCAAGGCGAAGCGCCAGAAGGCCGAAATCTGGTTTGCCGATGCAGCGGGCGTGCGCTCGGATGCTCATGCGGGGACCACGTGGGCGCCGCGCGGACAGACCCCCATTGTTTCGAGCACGGGAGCGCGCTTCGGGCTCAACATCATCTCCGCGGTCAATCCGCAAGGTCACTTCCGTTTCATGTGCGTCGATGGTCGGGTGAATGCTGGCGTGTTCATCGATTTTCTCAACCGCTTGGTTCACAACGCACCGCGCAAGATATTCCTCGTTGTCGACGGTCATACCACGCACAAGGCGAAGAAGGTCAAAACCTTCGTGGCATCCGTCGCCGATCGTCTGGAGCTGTTCTTCCTGCCGCCTTACTCTCCAGAGCTCAATCCGAATGAGCTGGTATGGAATGACCTCAAGAACAACGCCATCGGTCGCAAGGCCATCACGGGCGCGCCGCAGATGAAGGACGAGGTGCTTTCGTTTCTGCACTCCCTCCAAAAGCTGCCCGGACGGGTCCGCTCCTATTTCCGTGCACCGACGACAGCCTATGCTGGGATGTCGTGACTACACTGAGACGGTTAATAACGCACCAGTTCACAGCGCTCGTCGTAGTCGAAGAATGGAGATTATCCTTCGCAATTATGAGCCCCATGATCTCCGAGGATAGGCCGGTATGTTACTGCGGCGAGGTATGTATAACTTGAAAGTGGTCTATATAGCCATCCGGCTCACTTGTAGAAGTGCTTCTGGTTGTCCCATCGGCGGCGACAACAGTCATGTTCGTGATGATTTTTCTTGCTGGGATAGCAATGGATTCTCCGGTTGCTGGGTTTCTGCCCTTAGCGCTCGTTAATATGGTGAGTCGTAATGAAATACGATCGCCGATGAGCGGGATTTGCCCCTGGTCGGTGCCATTAATAACTAATATGTCGCCTTCCAGCCGCTGGTCCACCGATATATTCATCTCCCCAAAGCCATTGACAGGCACCTCTTCCGAAAATTCGGCTACAAGATTTCCATCGGCATTAACTCCTCGAATTTCGTAAGTGATCAAAACATCTTCCACGCCCCTCCTGGGGCTCGTTTCACCACTTTGGTGCGGAAATTCTACGGCATAATTTAGGATCGAGCGCTCACTAACGTGGGCATTAAGAAGTATCGGGAGGGGCGCGCCGAATTCAGCGAGACTTTGGGCGTTCGCTTTGCTTATCAGCACTAGAGGGCTGACCATCAAGAGCAGGGCTGCTATAAATGAGCGAATTTTCAAGTGCATATGTCCTTCCTTTGTCGGCTGTTTAATAAGCGGAGGTTGAACGGCTGTCCGCGTCTTTACTTGCCCGAGGATTGTTTTATTGCTCAACTAAATCTAGCAGAGCGACCCTATGAATCAAGCAATTGACACAGGACTGTCTCGGGCAGATTGGACAAGAGCAGGCACTTACTAAGGAGTACTTAAGTAAGCGGACAGGGTTCTACGGGACACGCCATGAACACACCCCTGTAGGTTCGACGGCGGCGTCTCTGCCGCCGACGGTTCCGTATCACCGTGTCCGCTTACTTTGTTCCCGTTTAGTAGTTAGACACACCCCGCTCCGGTGGGGCCTTTATTCCGCCACCAACTCCGACCGCACCACAGGCAGGTGCTCCGGCCCATCCGTGCCGAGCCTGACCTGATTCCCCTTTACGGCCAGCACGGCGACCCCGATGCGCTCACCTGTGGGTAATTCAATAACGACGGATTCGCCGGGACGGCGGGTGACGACGAGCATGGGCAAACTCCTTTTTGCCGGGAATGTGGTGCTACGTTGGGCGCAGGGCGCTCATGCCTCCCCTAAAGCGACAACGTTTGCGACAACGGAGGTTTAGGGTGCTGCGACAACGGGGCGTTTGGCTCGGTAGCCCTTTGTTTTATTTGGCTCCCCGGGACAGGCTCGAACTGCCGACCTAGTGATTAACAGCCACCCGCTCTACCGACTCAGCTCAAGACACCGTACCGCGAAAGCTTGCCCCGCGAGCGTAGCGAGTGCTTTGGGCATGGCACTACGCATGTGATTTTCGAACCACTGGACTTCATCGCACGACTGGCCGCTCTGGTACCGAAGCGCCGCGTCAACCTGAGACGCTTCCACGGTCTGTTTGCCCCCCACAGCAAACACCGTGCGTTGGTGACACCGTCCAGACGGGGGAGGGGGAACAAACCCAAAGCCGCCGTGGTGGGCCAAGAGCAAACCCCCGCCGAGCGACGGGCATCGATGAACTGGGCGCAACGTCTCAAGCGGGTGTTCACCAAAAGTAGGCGCTTTAGGCGATATCGATATCGAGACCTGCCGGGAATGCGGCGGGGCGGTGAGGATCATGCCCAAACCATTCGCTGTGCTCGCGGGGCAGGCCCTCGCCTGCATTGAGGACCCGGTGGTGATCGAGAAGATACTGGCCCACCTGCAGGAAAAGCTTACACCGGCGCCAGCCGGTTTGCGGCCGGCAAGCCGGGCGCCGCCGGCCGACCTGTTTGGCTGAGTCCATCAAACCCTTCACCGCATTCCAATGGAAGTTGGCCAAAGGGTAGCCGGGCCACCGGTTGGCCTGATGCCCGGAGTAGCCGTGTACAAGGTGAATTCCGCCAAAGGCGGAAGAGAAGGCCCCCTGGGGGGAGTGGTACGGGCGAGGGCGACTGGTTGGGTAGTGAGTGCGGAATAACGCAGGGTTTCGGAGTGCTCGAAGGGCGCAGCTCTCTTCGTTATCGGTACATGATCCGTTGACGAGTGATCAAGAGGGCTCTTATTTTTCCTATACTCCACGGTGCCGCTGTGGTTCGAGCAGTGTGTAACCCCGCCGGCGAGTCCCGCCCCGCTCACACCCGGGTTTCGATGTTGATGGTCAGCGTCCTGCGCATGGCCGCTGACCCGGCGCCCTGCATGGGACGCACCGAGTGCCAGGAGTTGAACGTTTTCACGAACACCACCGCCTGGTTGGGCGTGAATGGAAAGGTATCCAGCACTTCCATGTCTTCAAAACGGCCCTGCGCATTGAGCCAGTTGAAGCTGTGCCCACTGTCCTTGACTCGGTTCACGTCGGTGCCGCCGCCGAACGCCGCATCCCATTCGCCCTCGTCGAGCATGGATATGATCAGGGTGACGATCTTCGACGGCGCGTCGGTGTGCGGAAGTATGTGTCCGCCGTCGGCGGGCAGCATGGAAAACTCGAAGCGGGCGCGCAACCGCGCCAGCCGCGCCGCGGTACGGCCGCGAAGCATGTCCTTGACCAGTTGCATCGCGCGCCGGCCCGATGAAGCCCCGGTATCGTAGCCGAGATCGAGATTCCGCGCCCTTAGTGCGTCCAGCACGCCGGCAACGAACTCGTCGCTCTTGATCCAGCGGTGAAACTCCCGCCAGATCGGCTGCGACCTGATCAGCCTGTGATAGCCGCGCGGGTTGAAGCGTTCCGACAGCGAGTACTTCCTGCCCAGCTTGGGGATGTATTCAAAGTGATCGATGGTCGGATAGTGGTTCACCAGTTCCTGGTAGGTACCCGGGTCCATCACCGGCTTGGCCAGCCCGATGGGAAACGGCTCGTAGCGGAAGTTCAGGTGCTCGTATGAGAAATACATGGCGGCGTCACGCTGGCCGGGCATTCAGGCCGGTTTCCTGAACACAGCCTGTCTCCAGTGGTCACGGCGCCGGTAGCCCAGGTCCCGCACGCCTTCCAGGGAGAAACCGCCGATGTCACGGATCTTCTCCAGGAATGCTTCCGATTCCCGCCAGTGGGTGGACTCGAATTTTCCGGGAACGAAGCCTTCGTCAAATCCCTGCAGCACGTCGGCGATGAAGATGCCGCCCGGGCGCAGCAGGCGACGGATCTCGCCGATCATCTTATCCAGGTCGAAGACGTGATCGAGGGTATTGGTGTAGACGCCATCGACAGAACTGTCCGGAAACACCACGCCGTGAAAATCGCCCGGCAGTACATAAGGATTGTCCTGTCCCGGATTGAGATCGATGCCGACGGCGAAGTAACCCAGCGAGTGCAGCGCCCTCACTTCGGTTCCCAGGCGCGCGCCGAGGCACAGCACGCTGCGCAGCCCGCCGAGCGCACCGCAGCCCTGGAAACGGTTCCTGAAATCTTCGAAATCCTCCGCCTCGGTCTCGCGCAAGCGGTGAATTATCCCCTCCAGCTTGGACCCCTGGTGCTTGACGTACTCGTCGTAGGACGCGTACCTGCGCTGCACCATCTGGCCGTCATGTTGCCACAACTCGGACCCGAAGGTTTCCCGCCTTAGTCTGTCCTTGTGGGCGCGTTTGCGCGCACGCCCCCCCTCGCCCAGCCCAAAGCGCAGAATATTGTAGATGCGCTTCATCAATGCCAATGCATCAGTCCTCAGTTGCCGGGCCTTGCTCGGCACCGGTCCGGCCGGCCTCCGCAAGCAGCGGAATACCGGCACGTTCGTGCACTGTCGCTTCCGTGGTGAATACGTTGCCGAACTTTCTCGCCAGGTAGCCCATGACCTTGATGTCGGTTTCCGCGTGACGACTGACCTTAGACTTGCGCTGGGCAATTTCGGGGTTGTCGGCATAGGCATGGGTGAGTTCGAAACTGAATCCGCTGAGTATGTAGCGATCGAAAGGCTGTTCGGCGAGACCGATAGCCAGCGCGGTCGCACCGGTGGACGGCTGTTTACGCTGAATCTGCCGCAACACCGCCTGGTCGTGATCGCACAGATCCCTGATCATGCCGTCATAATAATCATGACTGCGCGCCACGAAGCGTCCGTAGCGATAGCCGACCGAACGCAGCACCCTGCGCAGGTAGAAAGGCTGCATGCGCAGCAGCGACAAGATGCTGGCAACCTGCTTCAGACGGTTGCGGCGTGCCGCCGGACGCGGAAAGAAGTACAGAGTTTCGGTGCTCAGGCCGGCCAGCACCCGCAGGCTCTGGCGCCCCGACGCCACTGCCGGAAGAATGGCGGACATGACGGTAAACAAGGGTGCCGGCAAATGATGCGCGGCGGCCGAATAACCCGAGGCGTTGGCGCAGGCGACTGCGTCGAAACTGGACCGCGGCGGCAGGGCCGGGTCGGGTTTGGATCCCAGAACCAGCAGACCGCTCATCCTGCAGGACCGAGGCCGGAACCGGATGCGGGAAAGCGTTCACGCGATCGGCGTCGCTGCGCGATAGTTTGTTGTTGGCGGTAAACCGGGATCATGGCGTCAAGCTCCCTCTTTCTTCGATAGCACAGCCCCCGCCTTGAGAAAGGCCTCCTGGGGAAAATCCTGCAAGGCCAGCGTGGGGCTGAAGCCGTAACGGTTCAGATCGTCGATGCGGCCGCGAAAATAATTGCGCTGAATGACATTGCGCTTCGGTCCACCCTCGTCATTGAGATCGCGGAACGGCTCGATGTTGAACAAGTGACGCGCAGACACGCGCGTGATTTCGCGCAGCGCCCGGTCGCGTATCCGCTCCATCTGCTCCAGCGCCAGGATGGTCGCGACCAGATCGAAGCTGTTGTCCTTAAACGGCAGTTCGGCGGCGCTGCCCTGGATGAAACGAATACGGCGAAACGCACTGGTGTCGGCCAGCTCCAGCGGCGCATAGTCCTGCATCGGCCGGGGAAGCTCGGCCTGCTTCTGGAATTCGAGCGCGGCCTGATGACCCTGTTCGGTGAGTTCGACCCCGGTGAACTCGATATCCGGGAACCGGCAGGCCAGCAGTATCAGGTTGATGCCGTTTCCGCAGCCGACTTCGAGCACGCTGCGAGGTCTGAGCTGCTCGATCACGCGGATCAGAATCAGTTGCCGAAAGCGTGTCGCCCCTACGTCGCTGGCGAACAGTTTCCGGTCGCCCCATTCCCAGGGACTGACTCGCGCCAGCGGCCGCTCCAGGTTGTACTTTTCATATTCGCTTGGCTGCCAGGCTTTGGCATATTCGTCGATCACCGTGCGTTCGTTACGCTGCGTCGACGGCAGCCAGCCGAGCACAATTCGCTTCAGGTATTTGCGCCGGATCCTGCTTTCACGGCGCCGCAGTTCCGCGCGCCACGGGGCGTCGCTCGCCTCGAATGACTGTGCCACGAACGGCTGAAACAGCTCGAACACCTGACCGCGCGTGATATCCAGCCCGCTGTTGTTCAGAGAAGTAAAGTCCACGGCTCGCCCGGATCGATGAGTGCTTCGCGCAGTGGGCCAAGTTCGCGACGCTGCCTCATGCGGCGGGCAGCGGTCGTGTGCGTGCCAGTACCTCGAACGCGTCGTGTCGCACGTGATTGTGTTTTATTTCTTCGCGCAACACCTCTTCGGTTACTATACCCTTGTCCAGGCATTCCCGCAGCAGGCCGAAGAAGAACTCTTCCTGCGCCGGGTCCGGATGCGGCCGGTAATTCCCCAGCATGGCGTATTCGCCGAACAGCGCCCGCCGGGCGCGCTTCAGCCAGCCCTTGGGTGGAAACAGCCGCAGCTTTTCCCGCGGCCGGAAATCGATCGGCAGACCCGTCTTCCAGGGCTGGGTCTGGCGCTTGGTGTTGTGCAGCAGTTTGGTCTGCTGGTCGAGATGGTCGAAGTCGTTCCAACAGGTTTCGAACTCCCCGATGCTGCCCGGAGGTTCCAGTTTCAGACATATCCAGTCCTGGTAGTCGAGCCGGAAATCGAACATGGCATTGAACTGTTGCTCGCAGTTCCAGTGCTTCAGTCGGGCGCAGTCGAGCAGCATCACGCTGGTTGCGTGACAGCCCTCGGCACCCTTGCTGCCCGAGCGCGCGCGGCACAACACCGCGCGGCCACCGGTATCCCGGGACAACAGCTCCCAGATATCCCCGACCGCAAAGACATCCGGGTCTATCACCACCGCACGCCCCTGATAGCCCATCAGTTCCGGCGGTAAAAAACGCGTCAGTGTGAACGACTGCAGGTCATTATTCAGCCACTTGCGCTTGCTGCCCTGGCGCAGGTAGAGCTGACCCTCGCGGGCCCGAAAGAAGGGAAAGTCCTTGTCGTTGATGATACGGACGTCAAAACTGTCAGCGTGGCGGGAATTGCGCTTCAGCGAGTATTCGGCGACCAGTGCGCCGATATACTGCTTGTCGTTGGTCTGGATAAAAACCTTGAAATCCATTTATCGAGCCTTTATCGCTGTCGAGAATACCCTTGCTGTTAACAAGTTAATATAACCCGATTGCGTATCCCAGTCGATACGCACGGCTGCCCGCAGCAAGGCTGCGCAGCGTCCGCGCAAGCGATAGTGAACAGTGTTGAACATTTTGTCTGGAAATCGTTTACCGCTCCAGCCGAATCCTCCCAAGAACTTCGACCTCACCATCTTCACTGAGTGTGCCAACCGGAAGTTCGCCGACCGTCGTGATACTGCCCTTCGAGACGCTGTCTGCGCTGACGTTGGTTAGGCCACGAGTTGGCTGAACTCTGCTCCGCCTGCTAGTCTGAGATTCAAGCCGAACTCGCAAGGATGCGATCATGTTGCCGTTGCCGGCTGGCGGGGAAACCAGTGCGCACTTTGCTGCGCGCGTATATGTGCGCCATCGCCCGGAGCGCGGCCTTCTTTACCAGATCGTCGAAGAATACTACCCCGCGTTCGTGTTCCATCTGGCGGCACAGGGTACGGTATTGTCGGGCTACGTCGAGCGGGAATTCGAAGATTACCTCAAATGCGGCCGTCTGGAACACGGATTCCTGCGGGTGTGTTGCGATAGCTGTCACGCCGAACACCTGGTCGCCTTCAGCTGCAAGCGCCGCGTCAACCTGACAGGCTTTCACGGTGTGTTTGCCCCAATAGCAAACACCGTGCGTTGGTGACCTCAGCCAAGCGGGGGAGGGGGAACAAACCCAAAGCCGCCGAGGTGGGCCAAGAGCAAACCCCCGCCGAGCGACGGGCATCGATGAACTGGGCGCAACGTCTCAAGCCGGTGTTCACCAAAAGTAGGGGCTTTAGGCGATATCGATATCGAGACCTGCCGGGAATGCGGCGGGGCGGTGAGGATCATGCCCAAACCACTTGCTGTGCTCGCGGGGCAGGCTCTCGCCTGCATCGACGATCCGGTGGTGATCGAGAAGATACTGACCCACCTCGATGAGAAAGGCGCCTCGGCGGAAGTTTTCCGGCGGCCGCGGTGCCGGCCGGCCTGACGGCCGGCGTTAGTCGGAAAAGAGTGCCGGCGAGCAAGCATCGCCCGGATTGGGAGGCTGGAATTCAGGTCAAGGCCACGTCAAGGGGCTGATCGACGGTTGCTAGGCGACCCAGATGGCGCGTTTGATCGGAGGAAAAGCGCGGTTATGCAGCCTATACCCGGGGAGGCAGCGGCTCCGCTATTGCATTGTCAATGCGTCGGCACTGTTGCGTGACGATGCGCTCGATGCGTTGCAGCGCCGGATAGGCGCCGTAATGTGCCTCGAATGCTTGCCGCGTCGGGCCGAGCCTATCCTGCAGAGCGGCTGCGGTCTCTCGTACCAGATTACGCAGAAATTGCGGTCGCACATCACATCGCTTGGCGAGGGTCTCCCAGCGGGCGAGCGTGGTCGCGCTGGGATTGCGTTCGCCGCCGACATCGAGGGCGAGGTGTAATCCGATGCGCTCGATGGCACGGGTGCACACCAGGTCATAGAACGGCGCCACGCGGGTCGTGTCACCGCGTAGATGCAACGGCGGGAGATGCCGCCAGCGGGCGCTTAGGCAACCCCGCGTCGTCGTCCGGTTTGTGTCGCCCATCGGCCCGGCTTTGAATCACGGAGGCGGTTCTGTCAGCCATTCGGAGTGTTCGCCGTTACGAGGGGCTCGTTTTTACCAGGACGTCTCTGGATGCGGGAGCGGAGCCCGCGCTCCGCTCCCGCCGCATCTCAGTTGTCGGTGAGCAGTAGTGGTTCGATCGCGGAAAGCTGATTGAGCGCGATCACCGTGTAAACCTTGCCATCTACCAGTGTCGGCGTGACGTCGATCACCGTCGTGCTTGTGCCTGTAGCATTGACTTTGATGTTACGCGCACCGGCGCTGACGTCGAGGTAGTCCGAGATAGCTGTGAAGGGTACGTTTGTCAGCACCACCATGTCATCGACCAGAACATCGACATTGGGCGCGTCGGGCGATGCATGGATGACCCGTAATCTTGCATTGCCGGGTGTCGGCGCCGAATTGTCATCCACGGTGAGCAGCGGCTCGATGCTTGTCAGAAAATTTACTGCAAGCAGGGTGTAGTCCTGGCCGCGATCCAGGTCCGTCGTCTCGTCAATCACAGTGCTCGCAGTTCCAGTCGCGTTGATCTTGAAATTGCGCTCGCCGCCAACGACTTCCAGGTAACCAGAGGCTCCCGTAAAAGGCACGTCTGTCAATACGACAGCGTCATCGATCAGGATATCGACGTTGGGAGCGTCGGGAGAGGCATGAACCGCGCGCACACGTGCGCGGGCATCTGCAACCTCGACAGAGGGGTTGTTATCGTCGCCAGTTAGCAGCAACAGGCTGATGGGCGAGATACTGCTCTGGGCAGTTACTGCAGCGATGGTGGTAGTCAGTCCCGCTTCCAACGGCAGGGTGCCGGAGTCGTAAATCGGCGTTTTGCTGTTGGTCAGGGTTATGCGCAGCCGGTAATCGCCGGCCGCAATTTCGAGGTAATCCGAGGAGCTCTTGAAGGCTACGCTCGTTAGGGTTGGTGCAACGGTGCTGATGTCTTCAGTCGGCGAAGTGACGTAGATATCGACGGGAGGCGCCGTTGGCGAGGCGTGTACTACGCGCACCCTGAGAAAGCCGGTCGCGGGCGCGGGCGTATCGTCAGTGAGCAGCAGCGGCTCGATGTTCGCCAGTTCGCCAACGGCGATCAGAGTATACCGGCTCTCCGGCAACAAATCCGGCGTGGCGTCGATGACCGTGGTAGTGGTGCCTGCCGCATTGATCTTGAAGTTCGGGTCATTTTCAGCGTCTACCGGAAGGTAACCA
>JASFKW010000083.1:0-17024 GCA_050118435.1 Gammaproteobacteria bacterium
GGACGCCATGAACGAGCTGCAGCAGTACGACTACCCCGGCAACATTCGCGAGCTCCGCAACATTCTCAGTGTGTCGGCGGCCAGTTCCCCCCAAGGGCGAATCGACGTGGAGCAGGTCCGGACGGTCATCGACTGCATGAAAGAGCAGCGGCAGCCCGAGCGGCCGGTGGGACAGCCGGACATGCGGGATGCCGATCCGGCGCCGATGGTGCAGGCGGGCGACGCAACGCTGGAGGATGTCGAGGCGCAGCACATCGCTCAGCTGCTGCACCAGTATCATGGCAACCGCCGCAAGGCCGCGGCGGCGCTCGGCGTCAGCGAGCGCACCATGTACCGCAAGCTGAAACGCTACGGTCTGGGTTAGTACTTGCGCCTCAGGGCCAGGGTCTCAGCCGGATCCTGCTCCGGCATCAGGGCTTCGAGCAGACTGATGACGCCCGCGTCATCCCATTGCAGTGCACCGCGCACCCGGTAACTCAGGCGCCCCTCGGCGTCGATCACATAACTGCTCGGAAACAGCTCCACCTCCCAGGTTTCGGCCACCTCGCCGGCGCCGTCGAGCAGCGTGGTGAAGCTCAGGTTCAGAAGCTTCCTGAATTTCCACACCGTCGATTTCGATTCCTCGACATTGACCGCCAGGATCCGGAACGGTCGGCCCTTCATGAGCTCTGAGAGACGCTGCATGCTGGGCATTTCCGCGAGGCACGGCGGGCACCAGCTGGCCCAGAAGTTCACCAGCACCACCTGCCCCCGGTAATCCCGAAGTCGGTGTCGTTGGCCGGAAAGGTCGGGCAGCTCGAGCTCGGGTGCCGGCGTGGCCGGCTCGATTCGCATGAGCTCGCCGCCGGCGCTGAGCTCCGACAGGCCCAGCAGCGACAGGGACAGGATGACTCGGCTCGGCGACCGCATGACATTCTTCTTTCCAGGCATCGAACAAACGCTGTGACGCTTCCATTAAAGCAGCTTCGTAAGGCTGGTGTCGATGCGATGGACGGTAAATTCAAGTTATATGCCCCCAGTTTTATAGGTGGCTTGTCTGCCACCCCGCTGCCAGGTCTGACAGAAATGTCAGTCTTTGGTGACACGCGTGGCGGTCCTGCCAGCCCGTGGCGGGGCTGATATAAGTGACGAGTGACAAGCTAAAAATCATAAGCTACTCTTTGCTGGACCGCTTTCAAGACTGCATGAAATCGTCGCAGACTTGGAACACTGGTTGCTATCCGGATGTTGGCCGTTGCCGGTTGTTGTCGATCAGTGACGGTCACAGGGGGGGCGAGGCCTGATTCAACGGGGTCCACCGACCGTAAGGAAAACACAAGATCACCGGCCTGATTCGGGCCAAGAAGGATGATCGCGAGGAGGCACCACAACTGTTATGACTCGATCAAATAAATTATCGTTTTTGTCCGCGTCTGCGGCGCTGGCAGCGACCGGCGGTCTATTGTCGGGGGTAAATGCGCAACCGCTGCCGGGGGGGACGCTGGATCCGACCACCATTCCCAAGTATGTCCAGCCGCTGGTCATTCCACCGGTGATGGACGATACGGGTACTGCCAACGACTACGACATCGCGGTGCGGCAGTTCCAGCAGCAGATCCTGCCCGGCGGCCATTGGAACGCCGTCTCGCCGGCCTGCCAGAGTGAGGAGATAGACTGCAACCTGCCTCCCACGACGGTGTGGAGCTACGGTCCGGCGGCCGATTCGCTGCCGGATTCTTCGGGCATAGACGGTGGCGCGCTCGGCGTGGCACCGGCGCTGAACTCCCAGTTCAACTATCCGGCTTTCACGGTGGAAAACACGGTTGGTGACCCGACCAAGGTCGATTGGATCAACGACCTGAAAGAGAACTTCGGCGCGGGTCCGAAATTCCTGCAGCACCCGCTCCCCATCGACCAGACCCTGCACTGGGCCAATCCCGGCGCGGACTGCCTCGACGGTACGCCGAGGACCGACTGCCGCGGCAGCAGCAAAGTACCCTACCGTGGCCCGGTTCCCATCGTCACCCACGTGCACGGTGCTCATGTCGACCCGGAGAGCGACGGCTATCCGGAGGCCTGGTGGCTGCCCGACCCGACCGGCAGCAATTTCTCCTGCGTCGATGATCCCGCGGAGGCGGTAAACGGCTTTTACGTCTGCGCCGGCACCCTGGCGAACGGATACGGGATTGCCGCGAACACCAACGCGGGGGATCGGCTGGGCGTCGGGCAGTACGAGTACCGCAACGACCAGCCCTCGACCACCCTCTGGTACCACGACCACACCCTGGGCATGACCCGTAACAACGTCTATGCGGGACCGGCCGGATTCTGGCTGATCCGTGAGTCCGGCGGTGGCGAGACAGGACTGATCTCCGGCACGCTGCCGGGGCCGGCGCCGGTCGCGGGGGACGATCCCAATTTCGATGCGGCTACCCGCGAGGCCATCCGCGAAGTCCCGATTGTCATCCAGGACCGCTCGTTCAACGACGACGGCTCGCTTTTCTACCCGGACAACCGGGCGTTCTTCGAGGGCGTCGACGAGAGTCTGCTGAACGTCAACTTCATCCCGCAGTCCGACATCTCGCCCATCTGGAACCCCGAGGCATTCTTCAACACCATGGTGGTGAACGGGACGACCTGGCCGGTGCTGGACGTGGCGCAGGCGAAGTACCGGTTCCGACTGCTGAACGGTTGTAACTCGCGGTTCCTGAACCTGGCGATGTTTGTTGTGAACCCCAACGGTACGCTGGGTGCAGAGATCCCCTTCTACCAGATCGGTGCGGAGCAGAGCCTGCTACCAGCCGTCGTGGAGGTTAAGACCGGCTTCAAGAACGGCGCGCCGGCTTCCCATCCGCAGGAGGCCCTGGTGATGGGTCTCGCAGAGCGTGCCGATGTGATTGTCGACTTTGGCAGTCTGGCCCAGGGCACGCGGGTGCGTATGTTAAACACAGGTCCCGACGAGCCCTTTGGCGGCTTCCCGGTGGATGCACCGGCCGATCCCCATACGACGGGCCAGGTCATGGAGTTCGTAATCAACACGGCGCTGAATGGCAAGAGTCCGACTGATCCGGGTCCTCAGCCTGATCTTGGTGATCCTGACGGTTCGGCTGACGCTACAGCTCCAGGCAACCTCGTCTTGAGTCTGCCGGATGCGGGGGATCCAGCGGCACTTCCTGGTCCGGGCGATAGGGTCCGTGATCTCGCGCTGCTCGAAGAGGAGTCCCAGGAGGTCTGCGTCAGGGTCAAACCCAATGGACAGATCGCACAGATCCGCAAGGTGAAACCGGGGCCGAGCTTCTTCGCGGATTGCTTCACAGCCGGTGGCGAGCCCTTCGGACCCAAGGCGGCGGTGCTCGGCTGGCAGGGCAGCACCAATCCGACCGTGACCTTGTGGTCGGACGACGTGGTGACCAACCCCGGCCTGGGTGATACGGAGACCTGGGAGTTCTGGAATGTGTCGGCCGATGCGCATCCGATCCACCTGCATCTGGTGAAGTTCAAGGTCACCGGGCGCGGGTTCGACGGAACGCAGCCGCCGGCGCCCACAGAAGCGGGCTGGAAGGACACGGTGATCGCCTTGCCGGGTGAGGTGACCCGTGTCAAGGCGACGTTCGACATTCCGGGTCTCTATGTCTGGCATTGCCACATCGTCGAGCACGAGGACAACGAGATGATGGTGCCGTACTGCGTCGGCTCTCAGAACGGGAACGGCTGTCAGAACCTGGGCTTCGATCCGGATGCCTGAACCCTGTCAGGCTTCAGCCTGACGCCAATCGGGGCCGCCTTCGGGCGGCCCTTTTTTAACCGCGGCGGGCGGAGCCGGCCTCTGGCCACGGCACGGCAATCCGGCGCCGGGCCGGCAGTCGATGTGGCTCGCCAAGGTATCGCTGGAAGCCTAAGGATCAATATTTGGCCCTTGCTTTCAGGAGAACCAGAATATGCAACAGCAGCTATTCAAAATCACTCTGCTAGTGAGTCTCGTACAAGGCACTGTCTGCGCCCAGGAGGCTCTGAATCTCGAGCGTGAGACGGACCGGCTCAGCTACAGTCTTGGCCACCAGGTGGGCACCGACTTTCAGGGCCAAGGGGTGGAGCTGAATGCGGCACTGCTCAGACGCGGCATCGAGGACGGTCTTGCCGGTGCCGAGCCGCTGCTGGAGCCGGAGGCGATGCAAGGCCTGCTGCTCGAGTTCAAGCAGGGTATCGTCGAGGAGCAGCGCCAGCAACTGCGCCAGCGGGTGGAGTCGCGACGCGCCGAGGTGCAACGGAAGCGCGAGGCCGGCGAGGCGTTTCTCATGGCGAACCGGAAAGAACCGGGTGTGAAGACGCTTCCCAGCGGGCTGCAGTACAGGGTGATCAAGCCCGGCAACGGGAAGACACCGCAACGCATGGACACGGTGACGGTACATTACCGCGGCACGCGCATCGACGGCAGCGAGTTCGACAGCTCCTACGTGGAAGACGCGCCGGCCACATTCCGGGTGGACCAGGTCATCAGCGGCTGGGCGGAGGCCCTGCAGCTCATGCAGGAGGGCGCCAAGTGGGAGCTCTACCTTCCGCCGAAGCTCGGTTTTGGGCGCACTGGGCCGATGGCCGACGAGACCCTGATTTACGAAATAGAGCTGCTCGCCGTGGGCGAGTCCGGCGAAGCGCGGGAGAAGGCGCCGCCCAAGGCAGGCTCCGATTGATTCTCATTGAGGAGCAAATCGACAAAGCAGTCTCGAAGGGATCACCACCTCCCGCGCCACCGCTTATGATGACTATTTCAACCCCAGCGGACAGGGATCAGGGAAGCAGGCTTTGCTGGGTTTGCCCTTGGCTCGGTTACCGCCGTTGTCCAAAACAATTGGCGCATCGGTGAATTGGAAGCCAAAGCCTTTGAAGCCCTTTGCCTGGTTCGCCGAGAACTTGGCCTGGACTGAACCGCCGGTGCGGAAGGCGGCTCGTTTTGCGTCCCCAGCAGATTCGTTGTTGGTGAGAGACACCAGCGTCCCCCCCAATGTGCCGCTGACATCGAAACCGACCTCGCTGTTGCCCTTGCCTTCGTTGCTCACGATGTCGAGGTTGTTACCGTCCCGGGTCACGATGCCGTTGAGATTGTCGAGGAGCTCGTTGCCGATCAGCTCGATGTTCGTGCTGCTCTGGACAAATATTCCGTCTTTTCGGTTGCCCCTGGACACAACATCCGTTACGGCGATTGCGTCTGAGTTGACAATGCGTATGCCGCGCTCGAAAAACTCGACGGTCCCGTTTACTATCGTGACGCCGATCGCGCCGTCAACCAGGATCCCGGTGGAATTCTCTTTCTTGAACCCGGAGATCGTGTGTCCGTTGAGATCAATGGTCAAGTTGCTGGCGCCGAGGGGCACTGTAATCCCTACGTCGCCGACCTTTCTGCACACAATGTCTTCGGTGAGCGTCACCGACTCGGTAACTGTGGCATTGCAGTCAAGCGCCAGGGCCGCCCCGGAAGCCATGAGAGCGCCCAGCCCAGCGAACGCAAGGCCAAACAAGCTTGCCAATTGATGTAGTCCGTGTTTCATGTCTCGATTCCTCGCTCTTGCTCGATGCTGTCCACCGTGGTGGAGAAGATGATTCAAAACAATGCTAAAGCAGTCCCAGGGGATAAAAATCCGAGCGCGTCACATGCCTTTGGTAGACCGCTTCACCAAATGTGGATCAGGTTATGTCGTATGGTTTCCTGATAATCGATGCAGGTATCATGCCGGCATTGGAGCCCGAGCAAGGCCATGCTCGTCACTGGTATCCCGGCAGCGCTCCGTGTTCAGTAGTATCGCAAGCGCAGAGACCGGAATGAATCCGACATGACCACCGCTCCCTGCAGGGATGTGGCACCGGTTGCCTGCCCTGGTGAAAGGGTCTGATCGCAAAGGCAAAAAGCCAGACAAAACACAACGTCGGTCGACAGACTGGCAACGACTTCAGGCGCCGCAGCGTTAACCCCAGTGCTGAATCCATAACGGCACGGCCTGGGATGGACCGGCGGCCGGTTGTGAGAAGTCTCATACCCCTGTGGGGGAAGTGTCTAATTTCGGCGACACAAATGGCCCATTGAACGGCTGCTGCCGTCAGGGCTCTGCTGTATACTGTTGGTGCTCGGGGGCGGCTGGCGTGGAGAGGCTCCGCGCCGGCTGCGTCACGGATGATTCTGAGGGTCACGTCACGACGCTAGACCCGGGATCGGAATCAGCCTTGATGGGCTTGGACGGCAAGGGAAGACTGTTGGTTTGAACCAGAGGAAGGGGACACCACCGCACAAAAAATAATACAAAGCATCGCGAGCTCACAACAAGAAGAACGTTACGCTAGCATCATGAGGGGTCAGCGGTTGGGTAGTGACAAGCCGCATCGGTGCAACAACGCCGACACAGCCAGGGAGTTCCGTTTCATCGGCGCCAGCGAGCTGGAAGCGCAGGTCGCCGCAGTGCGCCGTGAGCTGGCCGGCGTCCTGAACGATTATCGCGAGCTGGGCCTTCGGGTCAGCCTTCTCACCAGGCAGCGCAACGTTGCGCTGCGCAATCTTGCCCGCACCGAACAGTACTTGGAGTCCGCCAACCCGGGATTCAAGCCCCTGCAGCCGGATCAGCCTCCGGAACCCCAAGCAACGGGCACGAACGGCGCCCCAGCGGTCGCGCAACAGGCCAGCGTCGCCGATGCTACCTGCCCTGCCAAGATTCGCCGCAAGCCACGCTGGCGCAGGGCCGTACGCCACATCGCAGCCCATACCGTTCCGGCCATGCGGCTGCAACGGGAATTTTCCGAGTTGCAGCAGCAGCTGGTCACTTCGCGAGGCGAGTGCCAGCGGCTGGAACAGAAGGCCGAGCGGCTCGCACGGGAGCGCGACGAGGTTGTCGCCGAGCTGGAGCGCGCCAGAGCTGAGGCATTCGAGGCTGTACCGCAAAGCCAACGCCTGGCGGAGTTGGAAGCGCAGGCTGAACAACACCGTGCCGAGATCGACAGCCTGGGACACCAGCTGGCCGAGGCGAACCGCAAGGTCGAGAGCCTCACCGGTACGCTCCTTTCGGTCGAGGAAACACTGGAACGTGTCCAGGCGGCAAAGAACGACCTGGAGATCGGGCTCATCGAGCGCGACGATCGCGTGGCTGTACTGGAGACGGAGCGCGGAGGGCTCGAGAGGGAGATCGATCGGCTCAATGCGCGCCTGTCGGAGCTGCAGCAGGATCTGGCGACCACGCAGGAATCCAGCCGGGTCCAGGCGTCCGAGTTGGACGGGCTGCGCGAAGAGCTGGCCCGCGCCCACAACCGGGATGCCGAGCGCATCGAGGAGCTCGAAGCCGCACTGGCGGACGCTGCATCGGGTCTGAGGGAGAGCGAGAAGCGCCGCCGGGCACAGACGAGCGCCCTGCAGGAGCAGATGCAGAAGCTCGATGAGAGGCATCGGCAGCTTGCTGCCCTGGAAACCCAACAACATAAGGCGGCCGATGAAGTTACGGAGCTGAAGCGCTGCGTTTCGGCGGCCGAGCAGAGCCGTGCCCGGGCGCAGCAGGAGGCGCATTCCCGGAAAGCGGAGCTGGACGAGTTGGTGGTGCAGCTGAAGTCGTTGCAGTCGGCTTTGGAATCCGCCGAGGCGCGTGTTGCGAACACGGACCAGCAACGCCAGGCCTTGAGCGACGCGCTCGTGCTCGAGCGTGGCAAGGCCACCGTGCTCGAGCAGCAGCTCGGCGACATGCGCGGGATTGAAGAGCAGCTAAGCACCGAGCTCACGGAGGTGACGCAGCGCCTGTCCGTTGCGCAGGACGAGCTTGCATCCAGCAGCGACAGGAACCAGTCTCTGAAAAATGACATGGACGCGGTGGTCCATGAGTACGCCGCTACCCGGCGGCGTGATCGTGAGGAGCTGCAGAAGTTAGAACACAGGCTGACCGAGCTGGAGCCGCAGCTGGCTGCGGCGCACAAGCATGTCGAGGAGCTGGAGCTGTCGCTGGCAGAATCGGCCTATCGTCAGGAAGTCTCGGACCGGCAGCTCAGGGAGCTCGGCACGAAGCTCGAGCTGGAACGAGCCCGGCAATCCGCTGAGCCGGCGGCGGGGTCCGCTGCGGCGGAGACGCCCGAACCGGAGGCGCCCGCGTCCCAAACTCTGCCGGCTATTCGGGAGACAAAACCTCCTGCCCTGGTGATTGCCGACGCGGTGCCGCTCAGACAGCGACGGCGCCGCAGGTGGGCGGGAGCCGCGGCGGCCGCGGTCGTGGTCGTGGGCGTCGTAGCAGGTGCCGTCAGGCTGCGTGATTTCATCTGGGGTGAGCAGTCCGTTGCAGAGCCCGAGAATGTGCCTGAACGCTCCGCAGATGAACAGCCTGGCGAAGCGCTGGCCCTGGCAGAACCGGAGGCCGCAGCGTCACTGGCAACGGCTGAGATCGAGCCGCCCGGTGATGACGCAGTTTCCACATCGCCATCAACACCCGCGACGGAGGGGAAAACGCTGCCCCCCTATTTACAATCCCTGTCCAGAGAGGCGGCGAACGACCAGGGCCAGGAACCGGAGAACGAAGCGGAACCGGATGGCACAGCACAGACCGGAACCCCGATGGCACCGGAGCGCGTGGCCACCATCCAAAGCCCCGCGGACAGCTCCGAAGCACCGCTCAAGGCGGCCCGAAAGCGGGCGAAACTGCCCCCTTACCTGCAGTCCTTGTCAAGGCAGGCGCGGCAGCGGAAGGGCACTGGAGAGCATGTCGAGGCCCACCTCATGCGGGAGGCGACCTCGGCCAGAGCCCTCAGCCGCTTGTGCGAGGGTGACGGCGGTGGCGCGGAGGCCTGCAGCGAGACCGAAAAGGGCTTCATGAAAGATACGGTGATCGGATTGCCGAGCGGCGTGAAATACAAGGTGATCACCAACGGTACTGGCCGGTCGCCGCAGTCCGGGGACACCGTGGTGGTCAACTATCGCGGACTGCTGCCCGATGGCACCGAGTTCGACAGCGGCGGTCCCGGGGGAGAAGAGGCCTTCCGCCTCAGTCAGGCGATCCCCGGCCTGCGAGATGTGCTGCCGTACATGGAAGAGGGTGCAAAATGGGAGGTGTACCTGCCGACCGAGCTGGCCTTTCCCGAGCCGGGCCCCCTCGGCGGGCAGGAAGTCATCTTTACGATCGAGCTGCTGGCGGTGGTGGATCCCGAGACGGCGGCGGTCGCGGCAGAGAATCCCCCCAACGAGAGCGCTGTCCCGGCGCGCACCCCGGGCAGCGAGGAGTCTTACTGGCAGTCCGCCAAGGGCGGGGAGGCCGACGGGCCCGAGACCGAGTCGGCATTTGTTGCCGAACCCCGACGCCTCTTGCCTCTGCAGCGGCGCGCCCGGACCGAAGATTTCCTTGCCGAGAACGCCGAGCAGGAAGACGTCGTCAGCCTGCCCAGCGGACTGCAGTACCGGGTGCTGAAAGACGGAAACGGCAGTGGCCGCTCACCGGGTGCAGATGACACTGTGGTACTGAACTATAGAGGAATCCTGACCGACGGCAGAGAATTCGACCGCTCCGAAGGCGCGACCGAGTTCAGCCTGGCGGAGGTCATCCCCGGCTGGCGGGAAGCGCTGCAGCACATGGAGGAGGGTGCCCAATGGGAGGTGGTCATACCGCCTTCGCTCACACATCGCGGCGCGGTCCGCAAGCGCGGGGCGTTTGGCCAGCAGCCGCTCATCTATGAGATAGAGCTGGTCTCGATAAACGAAAGCGGCCACACGACGGACGACCGGTAGCTTCCCCGTACCTACAGGTTGCCGTCATCCCTCTGACAAGGCAAATATTCTGAAAGCGTCCGGACCCGGGCCCAGGATCCGTCCTCTGTCGCTCGGCAGGTTGTCCGGATCCGTAACCTTGGTGCCTTCGGGCGGCGGATGTCCGCAAGCTGCTGGCGACGGGTAGGTTGGTGCTGAGCGTAGTGAAGCCCAACGCAACTGCGCAAGCAATCTGCGACTCATGAGCTATCGGCGCCCGGTACGGTGAAAGCTACGGGGCTGGCCCACGCAATGCCCGACGGGCCGTTCTCTCATCTCTCCCTATGACAGACTCGGCATGCATTTATGTCATAGATGGCAAGTGTCATGTCAGCGGTGTCATGGCCGGGAATGAGCGCCATCGGACGCTTGACGAATAAAACAAACAGTTGGCTTGGAAATCTGATGTGGTCTGAATATTGTTAAGGACTTCCGTCAGCAGGCATACGTGCCGCGAGGGCGGCGTCCGTTGTCGGCCCCGACGGGGAGCGGCGGTGGGCCAGGGCGAAGCAAGGTGAACCTGCCGGCGGCCTGAAGACTGCGGTGGAGAGGGCAAATCAAAATCACTTAAGGAGGGGATCAGGATGATACGAACAGCAGGTTTACGCAAGATCGCAGGTGCGGCGCTTGCAGGGGCCGCCGCGCTGTTGGCGGCGTCTTCGGCGCAAGCCTTTAACCCCTATCTGTCAACGTGGCAGGGTCTGTACCCCGGTTCGCAAACGGATGAAAATGCGGGGCGGGGGGGATGTCAGGTGTGCCACGGCACCTCGAACAGCTTTTGGAATGGCTATGGGAGGGCCATCCGAATTCAGGGTGGCGGCGTACCTATTGCTGATCGCATTCAGAACGTTGAGGGCGACCCATCAATCAATATCAATGGTGGCACCACTTTCCTGGATGAGATCAACGCGAATGCCCAGCCAGGCTGGACCACGGGCAACAACAACCCGATTTATGATGACACAAACAGTCTGGTTGTAGCCGATTCACCGCCCCCGGCTGATACGCTCCCGCCTCTGGATCCGGCCGCCAACACCGCGCCGGTAGCCAACGATGACAGTGCCGTCACGCTGCACGACGTGCCGGTGACCATCGATGTGCTGGCCAACGACACCGACGACGGCCAGCCGGTCCCGCCCGGGGCGATCAGCATCAACTCCTTCGACACCGTCAGCACCAACGGCGGAACGGTGAACTGCACGGCCGACTGCACCTATACGCCGCCGGCCGGATTCGTGGGCATTGACAGCTTCACCTATGACGCGACCGACGGTGCACTCGTCTCCAATACCGCCACGGTGACCATCGAGGTAACCAACACCGCGCCGGTGGCCAATGACGACGTGGCCAGCACCGAGGAGAATACCCCGGTTGCCATCGATGTGCTGGCGAACGACGTCGACGCAGATGGCGATCCCATCGCTGTCAACAGCTTCGATGCCACAAGCGTTAACGGCGGAACGGTCAGCTGCGCGGCCGACTGCACTTACACCCCGCCGGCCGGCTTCACGGGTGACGACAGCTTCGATTACGACATTACCGACGGTATCGATGTCTCCAATCTTGCGACCGTAACCATCACGGTTACGGCCGGACCGGACGTGGAGCCACCTGTGGTGGAGAACCCGGGCCCGCAGACAAACAGCGAGGACGACTCGGTGAGCCTGCAGGTCGTCGCCACCGACAATGTCGCCATTGCCAGCTACAGCGCCAGCGGGCTGCCGATCGGGCTCAGCGTCGATGCCAGCACCGGTCTTATAAGCGGCACGATCTCCTTTGACGCCGTGGTACACCCGGCCTTGTCGAATGTCTTTGTCTCCACCGTGACGGTGACCGATACCTCGGAGAACACCAGCTCGGTGAGCTTCGACTGGACGGTGAACGACGTGAACCGGGCTCCGGTCGCCAATGACGACGCGGTAAGCACCGAGGCGAACACCCTGGTCACCATCGACGTGCTGGCCAACGACAGCGATGCCGATGGCGATGCCCTCACCATCAGCGCGTTCGATGCCACCAGCGCCAATGGGGGTACCGTCAGCTGCACAGTGACCTGCGACTACCAGCCGGCCACCGGCTTCACGGGTGACGACACCTTCACCTACACGATTGACGACGGCTTCGGCGGCAGTGCCACCGCAACCGTGACGGTCACGGTGACGGCCGGTCCGGACACGGAGCCGCCCGTGGTGGACAATCCCGGTCCGCAGACCAACAACGAGAACGACGCGGTGAGTCTGCAGATCGTGGCCTCTGACAACGTGGCGGTGACGGGCTACACGGCCGCTGGCCTGCCGCCGGGTCTCGCGATCGGCGCCACCGGCCTGATCAGCGGCACGGTTTCCTTCGACGCCGTGACTCACCCGGCGTTGTCGGACATCTACCCGGTGACAGTGACGGTAGCGGATGCCGCCGGCAATACCACCAGTGTGCTCTTCGACTGGACGGTGAACGACGTGAACCGGCCTCCGAGTGCCGTGGACGACGCGGCAAGCACCCAGGCCGACACGCCGGTAACGGTCGACGTGCTGGCCAACGACAGCGATGCTGATGGCGATGCGCTAAGCATTGTCGCGTTCGATGCCACCGGCACCAATGGCGGCACGGTCAACTGTGTTGTGACCTGCGACTACACGCCGCCCGCCAGTTTCTCGGGTGACGACACCTTCACCTACACGATCGAGGACGGCTTCGGCGGCAGCGCCACTGCAAGCGTTACGGTCACCGTTGAACCTGCGGTTGCCGTGGATCTCGACATCAGGAAGTTCCAGGTGAGCAAAAACGTCAAACTGGATACAGGTGGAATTCACCCCGTTCGTGTCAGCCTCACGGTCAAGAACGCGGGTGACGTCAGCCAATCCGTTGGGGCTGTGGTCACGGGCGTCCAGAGCGGGGTTACCGTCTACAGCCAGGCCATGGACGTCTCCGATCCTTCGGGCAACGGGCAGACCCGGTGGGATTTCCCGTCCTTCACGCCGACCGCGATCGGTGTCATCGACTGGACGGTCATCGTGAACGACGGTGATCCGGACGACGATACCGCGACAGCAACCACAACCGTAAGGTAAGGAAAGCACCGGCCCGGTGGTGGGCGGGTCAGCCATGCACTGACCCGCCCCCGGGGCATCAAGGGGGCGACCCCTCTGATGGCCAGGTCACCCCGGCGTTTGTCAGGTTTGACAATCAGCTGCCCAGGTTAGCGGAAATCACAGCATCTCGTGTCAGGCCGGGCAGGCGGACGGAAGGCGACGCCGTATCTTGGTGAGCCCGCCCGGGCTTCATGTCCCGGTGTGAGAGACGCCTCCGGGCAAGACGGCACTGAGTGTTCCATGGAACCGCCGACAGGCACGAGCACAGACGGCGGCGAACGATAACGACAGCAAGTCGAGGAACGACAGCAAGTCGAGGAGGAGAGAGATGACCCGCACAGCACGCTTCACTTCGTGTAATCTATCGAGGAATTCCGAACACCGCAGGCGCATTGTCCTGCTACCTGCGCTTTCACTGGCTTTCGGTCTGGTGGGCGTTTCGAGCGCCGTTTCGGCAGCCTCACCGGTCCCGAAGCAGTGTGGGGTCGCACCGGCCAGCACTGAGATCACCCAGGGCCAGCCGGTGGATTTCACCGCCACCTGGAAAAGCGGCAGCCAGCCCTACACCGTGGACTGGGTGTTCCAGGACGCGTCGCCAGGCACTGCACAGACGGCCGACGTGGGCAAGGCGCGCACCGCGACCGAGAGCACCTCCTTTGACAGCACGGGCGGTAAAACAGTCAGCATTACTGTGACCGACAATGAGGGCGCGACCTGCGCCGGCGCGACATTCGTTCAGGTCCAGGCCGGCGACGGCGTGGCCGGCAACCCGGTGGGCCGTGGTGACACCTACGCCACTCCAATAGACACCGAGCTCAGCATCCAGGCGTCGCGCGTCTCGGGCGTGCTCTACAACGATTTCGATACCGATGCTGTTACCGGGGATCCCATCCCCGGCTCCGCAGCTTCGCTCACGGCGCAGCTGGTCAGCGGACCTTCCAGCGGAACGCTGAACCTCGATCCGGACGGCTCCTTTACTTACACGCCAAGCGGTCTGAGCGACAACGACCTTGACGAGTTCACCTACCAGGCCGTAGATCCGGATGGGAACCTGTCGGCCGAGACCACCGTGGTGTTGCAGGTGCTGACCAGGCAGGTGGACTTCAAGATTCTGATGAACTACGAGCTCGGCATGCACTGCACCGGCTTCGAGTTCGCCTACTGCTGTGTGCTGCCCCCATACAATTCCATCGTGGCCCAGGTGCTCAAGCCCGCGCAGGGTGACCCGGCGCTCGATTTCGATGACGATGCGGATTTCGTCGACGGGTTCCCAAGGCTGCTCGAGGGCGACCCCGATGAAGGCCTCGACGGACTGGGTCGAGAAACGGTGTTGCGGGACCCGGAGCTTCAGGGCAACAAGTTCAAGAAGTACCAGTTGCGCTATTTCCACGATGCTCAGCCGCGCCAGGAAGGCAATACCAGCAAGCCCAACACCAGCACACTGATCAGTGCCGTCGAAGGCAACTCGCTGCAGTACTTCAACACGGTCTACGATTCCGCGGCGCCGGATCCTGTGACCAATGACCTGGTGCTCGGTCCATACAATGGGTATCAGAACGTGATTCAGGGCAGTGGGACCATCGGCGATGTCCCGACCGATAACTACGCCAACGGCTGGCTGAATCACTTCTACATCTATCAGGATCTGGAAGGGGGCGGCGCCACCGGGCTGGAAGCCGACAAGATTCGTCTGGGTGTCGCGGGCCAAGTGCAATACCCGCCGGATTCCGGCGCTGCCCTGCAGCCCATGGGGCCAACCGGCAACGGCGCCTTCGAGAACCTGCTGACCTTCTCGGCCGACACCGGAACCGTGGTGTTCACCCAGGCCAAGGTGCTCGAGGATCTGCCGATCATGCTCACCTCGCCACGGATCTGGGAAGCGCTGGGCCTCCCGCTGACGCCGTTCGAGGACAGCATCAACTTCTTCGGCGATCCCGGTGCGGTGGACGAGGACGCCATCCGGCCCTATGTTGCCATGAAGGCCCAGCTCTATGAGTATCCTTCGGGCAACGCCGTCATCGGCAGCAACGGCGAGCCGGTGATCGGTTTCGGCGACGCGCCTATCGATATTCCCAACTGCGAGCGTTGCCACTCGGCGCCCTCCATTAACCCGGACACGGGCAATCCGAATGTCAACAGCCCGAACTATGTGCGTGGGAGTGCCTTCTACCCTCACAATACGGGGACGGTGCCCTTCGGCACCAGTCTGGAGGACATAACCAATCTCGAGATCAACTTCTGGCTGGCGTACTACGACATCGTCCCGGGGGTGGACTCGACCTGGTATCCGCGCCTGAAGGGTGCGGCAATCAACATGCTGACGCTTCACGATTTGGACGTCGGCACCAGCTTCACCGCCAATTATGCGGGCGTGGACTGTGCCGCCAATCCGGATCCGACCGACCCGGCGATCGATCCGGGCAGCTACAGTTGTTCGAAGGATAACGGCCTGGCGGATCTGACCGACCAGACCGACATCCCGCAGAACACCCGTCTGGGTCACGAGTCGGTCATCTGTCAGAAGTGTCACGCGGATAACGTCATCGCGGTGGTGAAGTCCGGCACCTTCGATGTGGCAGGAGACTTCCCCATTCCGCCGATCTCGCAGGCGCTGCACCACAACCACCGTAATAAGAGTGAGAATAACGGGCCCATCGTTTTCAATGATAGCCTGGGCCGCGACGGCGGCTGTCAGGGCTGTCACCCGGCGCACCGATCCGATGGTGTGATGGACAACTATCCGATCACCCTCGGCGGCGACAACGCCCAGGCGAACGGCGACAACCGCCTGTCTCCCGGTGGCTGCTTCGTGGGGCGTGACGTGCACTCCAATCCCCTCAAGGATGTGGATGGTGCCGAGACGCCGAGTCATCTGACTGCAGTGGGCGACTGGCTGTACCAGAACGTGGCGATGGACAGCGGGCCCTCGCGCGGGATCTGGTGCACCAACTGTCACAGTCAGCTGAGTCAGGAAATCTGGCGCACCGAGGACTGCAACGATCTGGTTCACAATGACTGCCTGGTCAATCCACGTGCCGAGCCCAATCTGGGTGCAGTAGCGGCCGCGGTCGGGCTGACGCTGCAGGAGGCGATCGACTTCCTTGATCCAAAGGTCGACGGCTTCGATCGCACCTCCGATCAGACCCACGCGATCTGGGATCCGGGCGCTTCGGATGCCGACGTGGCAACGATCGAATTCGACCCGGTGGCCAACGCGCCCGTGGGTACGGTCGACGCGGATGGCGACTTCAGTGTCAATATCCTGAGCTTCTGCAGCACCCAGGACTGCCAGGACTCGATCAACAACAACAAGAACGACGAGAGCCAGTGGCGCTATCCGGAGGGCGGTGCGGTGGATGGGACCGCCGGCTTCATCGACACCAATAACATCGGCGTGCCCGTGCCCTTTGCGGCAGCCACCGATGGCCGCGACCACTGGCTATCAGCCGGCGAGCCGCACTGCGCGGACTGCCACGCGGCGCCCTACACGGAGCAGAGCGGCAACATCAATCCCTTCCCGCCGTTCAACTATCCGGCCAAGGCGAGCCTGATGCGCTACACGCGCGGTCACCAGGACGTCACCTGCCAGGGCTGTCACGAGTCGATCCACGGACTGTATCCGGTGAGCCCGACCATCGACACAACCAGCTACGCGCAGGCCGCGGCGCTCAACAACGACGGCTCTCACGGTCCGCTTAAGTGCGCCGCCTGTCATACCCACGTGGATGACGATGGCATTCCGACCTGGGTGAACCAGCTCCAGTACACCGATCCCATTACGGGCACGCCGGCTGCCGTGGCGGGCAGCTTCGACAATGCGGTCGGCTTCCTGCACACCTACACGGAGGAAGCCAACCCGGTCAACGACGTCTGCCTGAACTGCCATGGGGACGAGAGCGACGAGATCTCGGTCAACGAAAAGGAATGGCTGGAGCACAGCCAGCGCAACCGGGTGTCGCGTGTCGCCATGGACGCCGCCGAAATCTCCGCGGCCGGAGGCATCCTAGGCGACGTCGCGGATCCAACGGCTACCGGCCTGTGCGAGACCTGCCACAACAATAATAAGTTGAGGGTCCCGAACAGTTGCTCCAAGACCTGGAAGGAGCACCTCATTGAAGGACGGGTGGCAGAGAGTGTCTGGGCGCAGGTCAACCTGAATCAGGGCTTCGTTGATAACTGCGGCTGGTAAGTAGAGCAGGAAGGTGGCC
>JASFKW010000084.1:0-16712 GCA_050118435.1 Gammaproteobacteria bacterium
AGGTTCCGTTCGTAGATTGGCTGTCTGCCGATGAAGATGTCGCTCATGGTCTGATCGCACCGGGCTGTTTCGATGGACCGTCCTCGTGCATGCACGTTTTCGGGGGGCGGCGGAAATCGACGGCTGTTGGCCGTACTCATGTTATCATACGGCTCAAATCTGAAACTTCCGAGGTCTTAATGCACGACATTGTTTCCCAGTTTTCATGGTATGGAGGGCTTTTCCACCTCACCTGGTGGGGATACCTGCTGTTGGGTTTTGCCCTGACCCACGTGACCATCGTCAGTGTTACCCTGTTCCTGCACCGCCACCAGGCGCACCGGGCACTCGAGTTGCACCCCGTGGTGAGCCATTTTTTCCGCTTCTGGCTGTGGTTGACCACCGGGATGGTGACCCGGGAGTGGGTTGCGATTCATCGCAAGCACCACGCCAAATGCGAAACACCCGAGGACCCGCACAGCCCGCAGACGCGCGGTATATCGAAGGTGCTGTGGCAGGGCGCCGAGCTTTATCAGGCGGAGGCGGCAAACCGTGAGACCCTCGATCAATACGGGCACCACACGCCCGATGACTGGCTGGAGCGCAACCTGTACGGCCGGAGCCACGTCCTTGGAGTTTCCATCCTGCTGGTGACGGAATACCTGCTGTTTGGCTTCGCCGGCGTGGCGCTTTGGGGCGTGCAGATGATCTGGATCCCCTTCTGGGCGGCCGGCGTGATCAATGGGCTCGGCCACTGGTGGGGATACCGCAACTACGAAACGCCCGATGCGTCACGTAACATTTCCTGGTTTGGCTTTCTCATCGGCGGCGAAGAGCTGCACAACAACCACCACGCGTTCGCCAGCTCGGCCAGATTTTCCTCGCGCTGGTGGGAGTTCGACGTGGGTTGGGCCTACATTCGTCTCCTGCAGTTACTCGGCCTAGCACGGGTGAAGAAACTGGCGCCGGTGCCCTGCATCCTGCCGAGTAAGGATCGCATCGACATGGACACCCTGCGTGCGGTCTTCGCCAACCGGCTGCACGTGATGTCCAACTATGCGCGCGAGGTGCTGGTGCCGGTGCTGCGCCAGGAATATCGCTGTCGGGACGATGTTTGCCGCACGCATTTACGCGCTGCACGACGGCTGCTGGTGCGGAGCCCGCAGATGATGGATGACTACAGTCGCGGGGTGCTGGAGGCGGCGCTGGAGCGGTTTGCCGCGCTGCGCACCTGTTATCTATTTCGCGAGCGCCTTCAGGAGATCTGGAATCGCTCTGCCACCAGTCACGACAAGCTGTTGCAGGCGCTGCAGGACTGGTGCCAGCAGGCGGAGTCCACGGGCGTGGAAGCGCTGCAGAGCTTCGCGCGCCGGCTGCGAGGCTACAGCCTGCAGGGAGCCGTGCCGGTCTGCTGAGTCACCTCGGGCAGGCGCCTGCAATAAAAAGCCCGGCATCGCCGGGCTTTTTTGCGTATTGCGCTGCACAGCTACTTTATCTTTCCTTCCTTGTACAGGACGTGCTTGCGTACCACAGGGTCGAATTTCTTCAGCTCCAACTTGTCAGGCATGGTTCGCTTGTTCTTGGTGGTGGTGTAGAAATGGCCTGTGCCGGCGCTCGATATCAGCTTGATCTTGTCGCGCATGGCTCTTACCTCACACCTTTTCGCCGCGGGCACGCATGTCGGCGAGCACCGACTCTATGCCCAGCTTGTCAATGACGCGCATGCCCTTGGACGATACGCGAAGCTTGACCCACCGCTGCTCTGCTTCCACCCAGAAACGGTGGGTGTGCAGGTTCGGCAGGAACCGGCGGCGGGTCTTGTTGTGCGCGTGGGAAACGTTGTTGCCGGAGATTGGGCGTTTCCCGGTAACCTGACAGACTTTGGACATGCTGTGTTCCTCAGAAATCCTGCGCCGCCGCGGTTTTTGGCGGCCACCGCGAACCCCGCTTTATACCAGACCAGGCATAGCCGGGCAAGCCCTGGCCGACCGGTGAGGTATCGCCTGTGGCACGCCGTGACGAAGCCTCGTGTCTCTTAGCCGATGTCGGCCGCAGGGACGTGGCCGTCAGGCCTGCAGGTGGCGATCCACGGCGTCCCGCGGCAAGAGATGAGGCCCGGCAACACCCCTGAGATCGTAACGCTGCACCCGGCAATCCGGTCCCGCTGCGCGCCTGTGGGAAGGGACGCACCTCAGTGTCTCCTGACCCATGGATGCCCCGGCCTGTTACAGCAGGCCGCGTTCGGCGAAGGAGACCGCTGCCCGGTCTCCGATGACGAAGTGGTCAAGAACCCTGACATCGATCAGGCCCAGCGCCTCGGATAGGCGCCGCGTCAGCCGCTGGTCCGCCGCGCTGGGCTCGGCTATCCCGGAAGGGTGATTGTGCGCGAGGATAACGGCGGCGGCATTGTGCTCAAGGGCACGGCGCATGACTTCGCGTGGGTGGACGCTGGCACCGTCGATGGTGCCGCGAAACAACTCCTCGTAGGCAATGACGCGGTGGCGGGTATTCAGGAACAGGCACGCGAATACCTCGTAAGGGTAATCGCGCAGCTGGGCCTGCAGGTAGCGCTCTGTATCGCCCGGGTTGCTGATGCCCGCACCCTGCGCCAGACGCTCGCGCAGATGCCTGCGGGTGAGCTCCAGCGCCGCCTGAAGCTGGACATATTTCGCCGTGCCCAATCCGCGCGTGGCACAGAAGTGCTTTGCGTCCGCCCGGAACAGTGCCCTCAGGCTGCCGAACTGACGGATCAGGCCGCGTGCGAGCTCGACGGCCGTCTGGCCCGGTGCGCCGGTGCGCAGGAAAATCGCCAGCAGCTCTGCATCGGAGAGCGCGGCTGGTCCAAGGGACAGAAGTTTTTCCCGGGGGCGTTCCGCCTCCGGCCAGTCACTGATGGGCATGGGCACCTCCCTGTGATCCGCGCGCCGTTGGTGTTGCGGGGTGGTCCAGTCCGTTGGCCACCCGGGCATGATGATGGCGGCACTGCTCGGCCGTGTAAAGACGATTGTCCGTCCTGTTCGCTCGCGGAGGTTCTGGTAAACTCCTCCCCACCATGAGCAGCCTTGCGCAACAACACATCCTGCTGGGCGTCTGCGGCGGAATCGCGGCCTACAAGAGCGCCGAGCTCGTGCGTCGGCTGCGGGAGGCAGGTGCGCGGGTGCGGGTGGTGATGACGCGTTCGGCGACCGGCTTCGTCACTGCGAAAACGTTCAAGGCCCTGAGCGGTGAAGCCGTATGGAGTGACTGGTCGGACGACCGCAGCGGCATGGAGCATATCGAGCTGGCGCGCTGGGCGGACCGCATCATCATCGCGCCTGCTACGGCCGATACTCTGGCCCGGCTGGCCCACGGGCGCGCCGATGACCTGCTGGCCGCAGTCTGTCTGGCCAGTGTGTCGCCGCTCTGCGTTGCGCCGGCGATGAATCAGAGCATGTGGCTGAATGCGGCCACGCAGCACAACCTGGCTCTGTTGCGCGGACGCGGGGTCCAGATCTGGGGACCGGACGAGGGAGCACAGGCCTGTGGTGAAAGCGGACCGGGCCGCATGCTCGAGCCCGCGGAGCTGCGGCGCAGGCTGGCGGAGACCTTTCCCGCAGGGCGCCTGTCCGGTGTCAGGGCGCTGGTCACCGCAGGGCCGACCCGGGAGGCGATTGATCCGGTACGCTTCTTGAGCAACCGCAGCTCCGGAAAGATGGGCTATGCGGTGGCCGAGGCTCTCCGCGAAGCCGGTGCGGAGGTGGGGCTGGTGAGCGGTCCGGTCGAGCTGGCTGCGCCGCGGGGTGTGCATTGCACCCGCGTGGAGTCGGCCGAGGAGATGCTCGAAGCGGTCATGGCGCGGGTCTCGGCAGGCTGTGATCTGTTCGTCGCCGCCGCCGCAGTAGCGGATTACCGTCCCACCCGACCGTCGCCCGAGAAGATCAAGAAGCGTGCCGGTGCCACGACGCTGGCGTTGCAGCCCGCGCCCGACATCCTCGCCACCGTCGCGACCCTGGAGCGCCGCCCGTTCTGCGTTGGATTCGCCGCCGAAACGCAGGATCTGGCCCGTCACGCCCGGAAAAAACGTCTGGTCAAGGGTGTGGATATGATCGCGGCCAATCGGGTGGGCCGGGGGCTGGGGTTCGAAACGGACGACAACGAGTTGCTGCTGGTCTGGGAGGGTGGCAGCCGCCTGCTCGCCAGAGACACGAAGGCGCGGCTGGCCCGTCAACTGGTGGCCTGCGTTGCCGATGTGTATTTCCAGGGAGCCACTGAGCGGGGTTTATCGCAACGACATGCAGAGCATTCAGCTTAAGATTCTCGATTCGCGCATGGGGACGGAATATCCGCTGCCCCACTATGCCACCGAGGGCTCGGCCGCCATGGACCTGCGCGCCTGCCTTGATCACACTCTGCATCTGAAGCCGGGACAGACCGAGCTGCTCCCCACCGGGGTCGCGATTCACATAGCGGACCCGAATCTGGCGGCCGTATTGATACCGCGTTCCGGCCTGGGTCATAAGCACGGCATCGTGCTGGGTAATCTGGTCGGGCTCATCGATTCGGATTATCAGGGCCAGCTGTACGTGTCCTGCTGGAACCGCGGCCAGGAGACTGTCACCATCGAGCCGGGTGAGCGTGTCGCGCAGATGATGTTCGTGCCGGTGGTGCGTCCCCGCTTAGAGGTGGTGGAGGAATTTGTGGACAGCTCGCGCGGCGCGGGTGGTTTCGGTCACACCGGCCGTGCCTGAGCCCACTGAGCTGGCAGCCTCGCAGCCGGGACCGCAATGAAGCTCCCGTTTCGGTCGTTCCGCGAGGAATCCGAGGTGCCCGGCGCTGCAGGGACGGGGGTGGCGCGATCCGGCCGTCTGAGCCTGCGCGCTCAGGCAATGCTGTTGCTGGCTGCGGGGGCGTTCCTCATCGTGGTGCCCGCTCTGCTCGTCGCCTTGCAGGCGGCCGGCCAGGCGAGGTTGGCGGGGCAGAGACACTCGGCTCTCGCGGCAGAGCTTTTCGCCGCCGTGGTCCACCAGTGGCTGGATAATCACGTCGCCACGGCTGAAATGCTCGCCAAGGACCCACAGCTCGCCCGGCTCGTGGCGGAGGGCTCCGAAGCGGAGCGCAATGCCCGGGCGCAGAAGCTCGCCTACCTGTTTCCGACCTCAATCCGCGTGCGTTTATTGCCGCCGGGTGTCCAGGAAGTCGATCTGCGGGCCAGTCCGCCTATCAGCTATGCAGCGCTCGATATGCTGCGGCACGCCGAAACCAAAGACAGCCCGCCACCCGTCGAGGTGCATATGTCGGGCACTCCGCAGCAGCACGTCAATCTGGTGCGCCGAATACTGGACTCCGCGGGCAGGCGTATTGTCGGCCATCTGATGGTGAGCCTACCCGTGCAGCAGCTGCAGGCGACGCTCGGCGGGCCGAAGATCGGTGGTTACGTGGAATTGCAGCAGGTGGCGGCGCAGACGCCCCTGGTTCTCGGGAGCAGGGGAGACGCCGAAATCAGAACCTCACAGGCCGACGGTCTGGTCCCCGTCCCGGGTAGCCGCTGGCGGGTGGCGTACTGGGGCCCGCGGCCAACACAGATGGGCGATACGCCGTTGCTCACGGCAGCGGTGGCGGGCGGCGTTGCGGCCGCCCTGTTCGCGGCGGTGGTCTGGCTGCTGTTCCGCCGTACCCGGTCTGCATTGCAGGAGGATCAGGACACACTGCTGACCATACTCGAGGACAGGCGCAATGGTCACTTGAGGAGCGAGTACCCGATTCGCATCGCCGAGCTGTGCGAGACCGGTCAGCAGATGGTGCGCATGGCGGGTGCCGGGGCGGCTCAGGCATCCCCGCCGCGGCGCCGCGGGCCGGAGTCGAAGAAAGCGACACCTGCCGCCTCACCGCAGATCGTGGACGAAGTGGAGACCGACCTGTTGTTCGACGACGCGGCGCTGGATATTGCCCGCGTGGAAGTCGAGCACTGGGCAGTCGATGCCAGCATTTTTCGGGCTTACGATATCAGGGGTGTGCTGGGGGAGACCCTGACCCCCGAGGTGGCATACGAGGTCGGGCGGGCCATCGGGAGCGAAGCCTACTACCGTGGTGAGCAGACGGTCGTGGTCGGATACGACGGGCGCGTTTCGGGGCCGGAGATGGCCGGAGCGCTGATGCGTGGCCTGAAAGCCACGGGTCGCGACGTCAGGGACATCGGACAGGTGCCGACGCCGGTGCTCTATTTTGCCGCGCAGCATCTCGAGACCGGATCGGGCGTCATGGTAACCGGCAGCCACAACCCGCCTGAGTACAACGGGTTCAAAATCGTGCTCGCCGGTCAGACGCTCGCCCGGGAGGCCATCCAGGGTCTGCGCCAGCGCATTGAGCAGGGTGACCTGCTGACCGGGGACGGCAGCCTCGAGCGCGTGGATGTGCTCGACGACTACATCCAGCGTGTCCGGGCGGATGTGCAGGTCGCGCGCCCTCTCAAGGTCGTGGTCGACTGCGGCAACGGTGTCGCCGGGGTCGCCGCGCCGAAGCTACTGCGGGCGCTCGGCTGCGAGGTCATCGAGCTGTATTGCAAGGTGGACGGCAATTTCCCCAATCATCACCCGGACCCCAGCAAAATAGAGAATCTTGCCGACCTGGTTCAGGCGGTGCAGCAGCACGGGGCGGAGCTGGGAATCGCCCTGGATGGTGACGGGGACCGCGTGGGGGTTGTGGGTTCCCAGGGCGAAATCATCTGGCCCGACCGGATGTTGATGCTGTTTGCCATGGATGTGCTGTCCCGCAATCCGGGCGCGCAGATCATCTACGATGTGAAATGCTCGCGTCATGTGGCCGACGTGGTGCGACAGTACGGCGGCGAACCGTTGATGTCCGCCACCGGGCACTCGCTGATAAAGGCGAAAATGAAGGAAACAGGTGCGCTGCTCGCCGGGGAGATGAGCGGTCACATTTTCTTCAAGGAACGCTGGCTCGGCTTCGACGACGGTCTGTATACCGCGGCGCGGCTGGTGGAGATTCTGGCCAACGATCACCGCAGCTCCAGTGACATCTTCGCCGCATTGCCGGACAGCATGAACACCCCGGAGCTGACAGTTTCCATGGCCGAGGGTGAGCCGGAGCGCTTCATGGAAAAGCTGCTCAGTGTGGCGGGATTCGACGACGCCAATGTCATCACTGTCGACGGCCTGCGTGCCGAGTTCCAGGACGGCTGGGGGCTGGTGCGCGCGTCCAACACCACACCCTGTCTGGTACTGCGCTTCGAAGCCAGCGATGAGCTCGCCCTCAGCCGTATACAGGACGAATTCCGGCGCGTGATGCTGCAGGTCGATCCCGGCCTCTCGCTGCCGTTCTGAAGACTGCGATATGAGCCTGAGCTCCCAGCAAGCTGCCCGCGTTGCCCGCGTACTGGGGGAAGCGCTGCCGTACATTCGTCGCTTTCGGGACAAGACGGTGGTGGTCAAATACGGCGGCAACGCCATGGTCGACGAGAAGCTGAAGAGCGGGTTCGCCCGAGACATCGTGTTGATGCGTCTGGTAGGCATCAACCCTGTCGTGGTGCACGGCGGGGGACCCCAGATCGGTCAGGTTCTGGAAAAAATCGGTAAACAAAGCCATTTCGTCGACGGTATGCGGGTGACCGACAGCGAGACCATGGATGTCGTCGAGATGGTTCTCGGGGGGCTGGTCAACAAGGAGATCGTCAACCTCATCGCCCGTCACGGCGGGCGCGCGGTAGGGTTGACGGGCAAGGACGGCGATCTCATTCACGCACGCAAGCTGACCATTGAGCGCAACTCGCCGGAACTGGAAGCCCCCGAGATCATCGACATCGGCCATGTGGGAGAGGTGGCCAGCATCGATGCTTCAGTGGTCGAAATGCTGCTGGCAGGCGGCTTCCTCCCCGTTATTGCACCCATCGGCGTGGGCGAGGACGGCCACTCTTACAACATCAATGCGGATCTCGTTGCGGGGCACGTTGCCGAGGTGCTGGGTGCGGAAAAGCTTATTCTGCTTACCAACACGACGGGGCTGCTCGACAGGCAGGGCCGCCTGCTTACGGGGCTGTCGGCGCGGGAGGTCGATGCGCTCATCGCCGACGGGACTATTCATGGCGGGATGTTGCCCAAGATCAAGTGCGCGCTCTCGGCCGTGAAATCGGGCGTGCGCGCCGCCCACATTATCGACGGTCGGATCGAAAACGCGGTGCTCGTGGAGCTGTTCACCGATGAAGGCATCGGTACGCTCATTCGGGGCTAGTATTAGGGTCGTTCGGTTTCGGCTGTCTTCAGCTCACGGAAGCGCCTGATGTCGCGTTCGAACTTCGCGCGTATGGCCTGCTGTTCCTGCCTGCGGTTGTCGATGTATTCCAGATTCTGGTCTATCTGACCGTGCGTGTCGGCGATCTGACGGGTCAACTCCGCCGGTACGGGTTGTCCTGAGCGCTCCAGGTCGGCTGCCCTGCGGGTGAGCTCGGAAAGGCGCTTTTTGCTCTTGTCGATTCTGCCGCGCGTTACCCGGATAATGGCTTCTATGGCCTCAATCTTCCCATCGCGTGTCAGAACCATCTCGTCTTCGTTGGTGAAGGTATCGAGCAGGATGCGGTCCTTGTGCGCCTGCTCGCGACGTCTGCGTTTTTCTTCGGCCTTGAGAACGGCTAGGCGCCTTTCCTCGGCGAGCTGCTCGGGGGTTTTCTGAGCCGCTCTGGTCTCGACCACGATGCCCTGGCTGTTGAGGGTTTCATTGCGCCTCTTGGCGTATTCGGGTGGAAGCCGGTCGCCGTATCTGACCTGCCCGTGTTCATCAATCCACTTGTAGAATTTGCCGGCATGTGCCGCCAGGGTCGGGAGGCACAGAACGGTAATCAGTGCGGCCAGCGCGAGCTTGTGCAGCGGGCGGGCCCAGTTTCGGTGAGAATGAGCCTTGGATACGTTTGTCATGGAAGCCACGGATCAACTGGTCCTGTTCATCATCTCACTGATTGCGAATCTGTTCTCGGCATTTTCAGGAGGCGGAGCCGGACTGATCCAGCTTCCGGCATTGATTTTTCTGGGCCTGCCCTTCGTCGTCGCACTCGCGACTCACAAAGTTGCCAGCGTTGCTCTTGGTATCGGCGCCACACTACGCCACTTGAGAGAAGGTGGTTTAGAAAAAAGCCTTACAAGCTTTATACTTGCGGCCGGTTTGCCGGGCGTGGTGCTGGGTGCCCATGTGATTGTGGGGGTACCGGGGCGGGCCGCGGAATTCGCGCTCGGGGTGCTGACCGCCGGCCTGGGTCTGTATTCCTGGATGAATCCGGGGCTTGGTCAAGCGCACGAAAGCAGAAATCGGACCTTGCGGGGCTTTTCCGTCGGCGGGCTGGGCCTGTTTCTGATCGGTGTTCTGAACGGCTCGCTCACCTCGGGCACCGGCCTGTTCGTAACCCTGTGGCTGGTGCGCTGGTTCGGGCTCGACTACCGGCGTGCGATTGCCTACACGCTGGTGCTGGTCGGCGTGTTCTGGAACGGGACCGGCGCGGTCACCCTTGCTGTCCTGGCTGATATTCAGTGGAGCTGGCTTCCGGTGCTGCTGGCCGGCTCTCTCCTCGGAGGGTATCTGGGCGCCCATCTCGCGATCAGGCAGGGCAATCGCTGGATCAAGCGCGCCTTCGAAATCATCACGCTGGTGATCGGAATCAAGTTGATGTGGGGCTGAGCGGGGGCCGGCGCCGCCGCCCCTGGTCTACACCCCATACCGCGCGCGATATGCTTCGAGTGCCTCCCGCTGCGCGGGGAACCGGGGGTCTGTGGCCAGGAACTGCTGTAGCTCAGCCAGGTTGACGATGCTGATGACCCTCAGGTTGAGGTCCTGTTCCACTTCCTGGACGGCCGAGCGATCGTCCCGACCCCGTTCCTGGCGGTCGAGCGCAATTACAACACCGACCGCATCGGCGCGGGCGGCAGCGATAATGGCCATGGATTCGCGGATTGCGGTTCCCGCCGTGATCACGTCATCGACAATCAGCACCCGACCGGTGAGGTCGGCGCCCACCAGGTTTCCGCCTTCGCCATGATCTTTGGCTTCCTTGCGATTGAAGCACCAGGGCACGTCCCTGTCCTCGTGATCGGCGAGCGCAATACCCGTGGCGGTCGCCAGCGGGATGCCCTTGTAGGCGGGGCCGAACAGCATGTCGAAAGCGATCCCGGACTCCCCGATGGCTCGCGCGTAGTAGCGTCCCAGGCGGGCCAATTGGCGACCGGTGCGAAAAAGACCGGCGTTGAAAAAATAGGGGCTGACCCGGCCCGACTTCAGAGTGAACTCGCCAAAACGAAGCACGCCCGCCGAGATCGCGAAGTCGACAAAATCTTTCTTGTACTGCTGCATCGAGGGTCACCGGCTCATGGAAGCTCCGGTATGATACACGGGCCATCCTGAGGCTGCGACCGGCGCAAGACGATCGGGCGCAGGTGATGCGGCCCGTGAAAGACAGTCATGCGTATTATCACTCTCAATGCCAACGGTATCCGCGCAGCGGCGCGCAAGGGTTTTTTCGGCTGGATGATCCGTCAGCGGGCCGATGTCGTGTGCCTCCAGGAAACGCGGGCGCACACCGATCAGCTCCGCGATCGTGTGTACTGGCCGCGTGGTTACCACACCTATTTTCACGAAGCCGAAAAGAGAGGCTACAGCGGGGTTGCGGTTTATAGCAGGCACAGACCCGACCGGGTCATAGCGGGACTGGGCTGGCCAGAGGTCGATGCGGAGGGACGCTATCTGGAGGTCCAGTTCGGCCCGCTCAGTGTGATATCCCTCTACATGCACTCCGGCTCGTCGAGTCAGGAGCGCCAGGAAAAGAAATTCCAGATGATGGAGCGCTTCATGCCTTATTTGCGCCGGCTGCGCCGCAAGCGGCGTGAATACATCATCTGCGGCGACTGGAACATCGCGCACAAAGAGATCGATCTGAAAAACTGGCGCGGAAACCTCAATAATTCCGGATTTCTGCCACAGGAACGCGCCTGGATGGATCAGTTATTCGGCTCCTCCGGCTACGTGGATGCCTTCCGGTCCGTGGATCAGCGCCCGGAGCAGTATACCTGGTGGTCGAACCGAGGCCGCGCCTGGGAAAAGAACGTGGGATGGCGTATCGACTATCAGGTCGTCACGCCGGGCATGGCTGAGCGCGTGCAGCGTGCCCGCATTTACAAGGCCAAGCGTTTCTCGGACCACGCGCCGCTGATTCTCGATTACGATTACAGCCTGCAACAGTAAGTATCCCCCGGCAAAGCCGGGGGATACTTACTGTTGCCCGAACTCCTTCTGCCGCTCGGCATAACGCATCATGCGCCTGGCCCAGGGCAGAAGAAGATAGGCCGGGAACGCAAGGAAGAAGGTCAACAGAAAATAGTCGGCATAGCCGAGCGAATCTGCTCCGAAGCCGCCGGCCCAGCCCGCGACCGAGCGACTGAGGGCGAAAAGAGACGACAGTATGGCGTATTCTGTCGCCGAATGCTGTTTGTTTACCACGGCCATGAGGAACGCAAGGAACGCGGCTGTGCCCAGGCCGCCGGTGAAAGACTCCACCGCGCTGGCGCCGTACATCAGCCAGTGGTCCTTTCGGGTCAGCTCGGCGCCGGTATCCAGCGCCAGGGCGTCAGCGGCGTATGCATACCCCAGATTTGAAAAGGCCTGCCACAAGCCCAGCACCCACAGCGCTCTGAAGATCCCGGCACGGTCAGTATACCAGCCACCGACAATCCCGCCGGCGATCGACAGCCCCAAACCGATGTTCACGGATACCAGCCCGATCTGGCCGGCGCTGAAACCGGCGTCCACCCAGAAGGGTTTGATCATAAAGCCCATAGCGCTGTCGCCCAGCTTGAAAATCAACACGAACACAATGACCGGAACGATGTAAGGCCGTTGCAGCATCGCGAGCAGTGTGCCGAACATCGGCCCCTCTGTGAGGGGGGTGCGCTGCTCCTCTGCCCTGACCTTCCGGGAGGCGCGGGAGAAAACCCAGACGCCGACCGAGGCGGTGGCGGCGACGAGCCACGCCGCCGGCCAGAAGAGGCTGAGCTCCTGCGACCAGTTGACGGACTGGTCGGTCAGCCAGACGACTCCCAGAAGAAACAGCATCACCAGCAGGAAAGCCGCGGGATGGACCAGGAGTGCCCTGAGCTCATGGAAGATGCTCAGGGTTCCGCTTCCGGGCCTGACCACTTCGCGGGGTGCCAGCAGGCAGGCCAGTCCAATCACGACGAACAGCAGCGTAGCCGCGAGATAAGTGCCGCCCCAGCCCCACAGATCGGAGAGCATCAGCACGAAGCCCGAAGCGAGCATGCCCACGCGATAGAAGCCGATTCGCAGGCCATTTGCGAGCCCCAGCTCGCGCTTGTTGAGCATTTCAATGGTATAGCCATCGATGGCCACGTCGTTGGTTGCCGACATCAGCGTGAACAAACCGATGGCCCACCAGACCCAGGGGCCGAATCCGTTGTGCCAGGCAAAAACGGCCATGATGAAGGCCATGGCGATGTCGGCGCCAAACATCCAGCGCCGGTGGTGCCGGTAATGATCAACCGCCGGGGCCCACAGGAATTTCAGTGTCCAGGCCAGCCCCAGCAGGCTCATGAAGCCGATTTTCCAGAGCTCAACTCCCTGTGTGCGGAAGTGCACCGGAAACACGTCGTAGAACATGCCCAGCGGGAAGCCTTCAGCGAAATATAGAATGCCGACCCAGAAAAGCTTTGAGCGCAGCAGCTTTTGATCTGCGGTTTGGGATTGGGGTATTGTCATCGATTCAAATGTCAATGACCTGCCGGTTCGATCTGACGGGCCTGGATTCACACACACTCGGTGGTCTGCCGGTTTATCGTTGCCCGACAGCGGCTGCAATGCCGGCCAGCAGGACGGATCAGCGTATTTAACACGACAGCGTGCTCAATTGAAAATCCCCCCGCTGCAGCTGATGGATGAATCCTATGCCCGTTGATGTGTCGCTGGTCTCGGCATTTCTGGTCGGTCTGCTTGGGGGCGTGCACTGTGTCGGAATGTGTGGCGGCATCGTAGCGGCGCTTTCTCTGGGCGTGTCGGAGCATCACCGGCGTGGTCCGCTGCGGTGGATTTACCTGCTCGCCTATAACCTCGGTCGAATCACCAGCTACACGGTCGCCGGAGCCCTGCTCGGAGGCCTGGGATGGCTCGCCGCCAACTGGAGCGGCCTGCATCAGGCTCAGCAGATTCTGCAATTGATCGCCGGGCTCTTTATGGTCGCGCTGGGGCTCTACCTGGGCGGCTGGTGGCGGGGGCTGATGGTGCTTGAGAATGCCGGCGGCAGAATCTGGACGCACCTGGAGCCGGTGGGGCGCCGCTTCCTTCCTGTGAGATCGCCGGCGCGGGCTCTGGCGCTCGGCCTCGTCTGGGGCTGGTTGCCCTGCGGGCTGGTTTACAGCATTCTGGTCTGGTCGGTGTCGACCGGAAGTCCGCTGTACGGAGCCGCACTGATGCTCAGTTTCGGATTGGGCACACTGCCGAATCTCTTATTGATGGGAGCGGCGACGGCGGGCCTGGCGGCGCGGGTTCGTGACCCGCGAACGCGCCGGGTTGCCGGTGTGCTGGTGATTCTGTTCGGCGTCTATGCGCTGAGCCAATGGGTCACTGCGTAAAGAATTGCTGTTTGAAGTTGACTTCGTGCGTTTCGTTCTGGCCTTCCGGCTTCACGAGGACGCTGAAGCGCAGTGTCTCTTCGTGGGTGATGGGAAACTCGCCAATGTAATAGATGGCCGTGCCTTCGCGTATCTCGCGCAGATCGATATCACGCTTCTGCCCGGTCAGGTTTGTCGCCGAAGCGCTGATCTCAGCCGGAACCGGTGCGCCCGTGGTACCCAACACTTTCTGAAGAACGGCAATATTGATCATGCCGCGGTTCTTGCTTCGCTTGATGCTGTATTCGCGGGTCACAGACGGGGCGAGATCGGTGGTGCTCAAGGCGATGAAGTGAACGACGTAGTCACCAAAATCCTGCGAATTTTCAGCTCGTGCTGCGCTGGAGAGCACCACCAGCACGCCGAACAACATCGAGAACAGGCTCTTCTTGTACATCTTTGCCCTCCTTGAGGTAAGTGATTGCTCTTGAGCAACTATAGACTAAACCGGTCAGACCGGCTTGCAAACAACAAAAAAGGGCAGCCCGAGAGGCTGCCCCCCTTCAAGCGTCCGACACGCCTCCTAAACCATAGCTTCCTGCGCCGTTGCCAACGCTCGCTCGTCTCCGTTCGAATTAGGCGATTCGGCGTAGATCGTGCGCCTGATTTCTTCCAGGGCCTCCGATTGGGCGCTCAAGCGGCGTGACGTCGCTTCCAGATCCCTGATGCGGTTTTCCAGGGTGTCGCGTGATTCGCTGATGCGCCGCAGCGTCTCAAGCCTCTTTTCCATGGCAATCTTGTGTTCCTTGATCTGTTTGACGAGGGGATTCATCACTTCCTTGAGCCAGGTGTTGGCGTCCTGGTTGGCTTTGAAGAACAGGCTGCGGGTGTGGCTGACCAGGGTGATGAAGAATTTCTTGATCACAAATGACTGCTCCGTCATTGCCGTGACCGGGCTGCGGCGGAAATTTTCGGCTTCCTGATAGAGACGCTCAAGCTCGGCAGCAAAGGTGTCCACCGAGAACTGCTTGGGTGTGAGCTGTGGCAGCCCGTGCTCTTCGTGAAACTTCTTGTAGGTGGCTCTGATCAGCATACGTGTCTGCTCGGCGTGACCGCTCACCTGTTCCATCATGTCGCGGGCGCCGTCGAAAAAAACCTGCATACCGCGTTTCATACCCACCGTCGTCCAGCTTTCGGTCATGGACTCTCTGGTGTTGTGGATCAGGCGGTCGAGGGCGTCCATACTGAGCGTCTCGAGCATGTTCTGTGCCTGGCTCTGCAACAGCCGGCGGCTGTTCTGAAAACTCTCCACGTTACGCAGATAAGCCGCCTGTTCCTCTCTCGATTTGGTCATCAGATGCATGATGACGTCGGCGTTCTTTCCCCGCAACGAGCGCAGCTCTGCAAGCTGTCGCGCTGTTTCCGCCGTGCGGCGTTCGAGCAGCACGATGTTCTCTTCGAGCAGTGCACCGATCGCAGAGACCAGGCTGGTACGCACGATTTCCTGCTTTGCGGGCAACACCTTTTGGGCCAGGAACTGTTCCAGCGCCGGAAGCCGGCTGTTGCTGAGCAGTTGGGCGTCGTTGCGTATCTTTGCCGTCAGGCCCTTTTGTGCCGACAGGGGGAACACCTGTTCCACGGATACCTGGAGCTGGTCTGCGCTGGCTTTCCGCTGGGTTTCTATACTTGCATGAATCGCCTCCGGCTCTTTGAGCTCGTCCCAAAGGGCGTCGATTTTGTTCATGACCACGATCAGGTTCTTGTTGGACCGATCACGCATCCCGCGCACGTGGCGTTCCCACATCTCCATGTCGCTGCGTGTGACACCGGTGTCGGCTCCCAGCACGAACAGTACCGCCTGAGCGGCAGGTAACATGCTGAGGGTCAGCTCGGGTTCGTTCCCGACCGCATTGAGACCGGGCGTGTCGAGGACGACCAGTCCCTGTTTCAGCAGATCGTGGGGGAAACTGATCAGGGCGTGACGCCAGTAGGGTATTTCGACCTGGCTTGGTGCTTTGCCGTGCGCCCTGAAATAGGGGTCATTTGTCTGGTCGTAGAGACCGAGCTCGGCCGCCCTTTGAGCCGGTACCTGCTTGGTCTTGATCACCTCGTGCAATGCCTGAGCGACCTGGCTCGGATCGGTGCTGTCCAGGCTCACGTGTGACCAGTGGATCGGATCGTGCTTGAAGTCAGCAATGCTGCGATCCTCCAGGCGTGTTTCGATGGGTAGCAGGCGGATGTATGTTTCGTCTGCTGTGCGGTCGTAGAACAGCTCGGTGGGGCACATGGTGGTGCGACCGACTTCCGAGGGCAGCAGGCGTTGGCCATAGTGGGAAAAGAACAGGGCGTTGATCAGCTCGCTCTTCCCGCGGGAGAATTCAGCCACGAATGCGATGGTGAGATGATCGTTGCGCAGCGCCTGCAGGGTTTCAAATATCCGGAGCTCCTGCTCGGACGAGGCGAGCTCGTGTTCTTCCAGCCAGCTCTGGAAGTCTCGGATGCTCCGGATCAGCTGCTCGCGCCACAGCGCGTAGGACTGCAAGCGCCGGTCTAGTTGGTCCTGCTGCATGCGAAGGTTCCCCGTTGAGTTTTCGCCCGGTACTCAGGCGGCGCCCTTCCGCCGCCAGCGGACTGTTATTCCACTCACTCCTAGCGGCCATGAGCGGAGCGTCTTTAGTCGGTTTTTTAGGTGCTTAGCCGGCCGTTCGGGGAGCGCTCGCAACAGTCCGACGGCCACAGGGTGCGTCAGGGCAGATCGGGCTCCACACCTTGGGGCAGGACCCTCGGGTGCTCGATGCGCACCCGCTTGTTTTGGCAGCCCGCGCCCGAGACTATGGCCACATCGCCCTTCGCCACGCCGCAAAGACGGGCCAGCATGCTGATCAGACGCGCATTGGCCTTACCGTCTACCGGGGCGGCGGCCAGGCGGATTTTCAAGTGGTCTCCATGGGGTCCTGCGACTGCGTCCCGGATGGCCCGAGGCTGGACCCGGACACGCAGAATCAGTGCCTTGTCGTGCCAGGAATACCAGGAGATCGCCACGGCGGAGGTCAGGCGGCGAGCTGGTAGAGCGGCGGCAGGAGCAGCATTTTCGCCAGCTGTATGGCGATCAACGCCACCAATGGCGAGAGATCGATGCCCGAA
>JASFKW010000085.1:0-16689 GCA_050118435.1 Gammaproteobacteria bacterium
TGGGCAATTACATCGCTGGTATCTCGCTGGTATGTTTCTCAGCACGTTTCTTCCTACCACTATTGGGGGAGACGGTTACCGTATCTATAAAACTCTCGACAACCCAAGGGCCAAATCCTGTGCCGCGCTCCCTGTCATTGTGGAACGGGCCACGGGTTTATCTGCGCTGTTGGTGCTAGGTTTTTTTGCTGCTGTTTATATTGTCCTTCGCGATGGGGATCCCCTTGCCTATGCCATCATGGTTGGAGGGACAATTTGCATTCTGGCCGGTGCGGGTTTTTTATTAATAGCGTTCCGAGCCCAGCTGCTTGCACGATTATCCCGTCTAAGGTACGTGCCGAAGTCAATTGTGACTTTGGTAAGTTTCTTGGAGGATTTCAGACAACATCCGCGCACGCTCATGTGGGCCCTGGCCATTTCGTTTCTGTTCCATATGAATAGGATTTTCGGAACCTGGCTGCTTATCTTCGCGATGGGGATTGTTGTCGACCCAAGCTATTTGGCAGTCGCCGTCATGGCAGGCGACGTACTCGGCCTCCTTCCAATAAGTCTCGGCGGGTTCGGGCTGGTCGATGTGTCCTTCATTTATATAATGGGACATTTTGGACTGAATCTTGAAACCGGGCTTACGGCGATGCTGCTCAGCCGTGGATTAATGATTCCAATCAGCTTTCTTGGCGGATATTACTACTATTTCAGAGGTGGTGATCGCTCCACCAAGAATGCAACGGTATCAGAAGTTGTGGAAAAATGATGGAAGGGTCTTTCCAGCGGACTGATCGCGGACCGGCACTCTATATTTCTCACAAGCGTTACGCGCGACGGTTCGTTGGTGCATCTGGCAACCCACCAAGCGTCCTGCACGGAACTAGCGGTATTTCAATGTACCTGGGAGACAACTCAACTTTGCGGCGTTACAGACATAACAACTGTGAGCCTGGTCCTGTTTGACAAGGGATGAACGTAGAATGGGCGTGAATTGGCGAAAACCGATTATGTTGGGAATCCTAAAAGCAACGAAGAGCCCTATTCCAGGTGAGTTGCGACTTATTCGTTCCCTTGAGCGTAAGCCGGGGGAAGAGATACTGAGTCTTCAGAATCAACGCCTGTCTTCACTTTTGCAACACGCTTGGCAACACACGGAATACTATAACGAAGTGCTGAGCGACTGCGGAGTCGTTCGAGACGGTAAGGTCAACCTTGACAGGTTTGAAGACATTCCCTTTCTCACTAAAGACATTCTTCGTGATGAGGCCGATCGTTTACGGGCAAAAAAGGTCCCAAAGGGCCGGACTCCCTATAAGGATAGCTCGGGAGGCTCAACCACGGGACAACCCGCGCGTTTCTGGCAGGACAGTTATTATTGGGATATGAACATAGCCAATAAGCTTTATCACTTTGAAGTGTTGGGTAAAGACTTGGGTGACTCGGAAATGAAGATTTGGGGATCCGAGAGGGACCTGACTACCGGCACAATCGGGTTTACGGCGAAATTAAAGAACTACATTTATAACCGCAGATTTGAACAATGCTTCCATTTGCCTGAGGAGCAAGTCGTTTCGATTGTTAATGACATAAACCGCTTCAAACCGAAGATAATCTGGACCTACCGGGATGGAATGGACGTCATTGCGGGCTACATCTTGCGCAATGGTCTGAGACCGCACTCACCTGTCGCAATCTATGCGGGCGGAGCAACGCTTTATCCGCACATTGTTGAGAGGATCGAGAAAGCTTTCCGAGCTCCGGTCATAAACTTCTATGGATCACGTGAGCTGGGCGATGTGGCGTGTCAATGTGAGGAGAAAGGTGGCCTGCACATCGCGTCCATGTTTAACAAAGTGGAAGTTATCGACGAGGCCGGTAACACTCTAGTCGACGAGGACGGGGAACTCGTGGTCACGGCGCTAATGAACTATACAATGCCGTTCATTCGTTACCGCGTTGGAGATATGGGCAAGCTGACTTCAGCCTCGTGCCCCTGTGGGCGCGGTTGGCCAATGTTGGAGCACGTTTCAGGACGCGTTGTTGAGGTGCTGATCAACTCGAAAGGGGATCGTATTGACCCAATATACATGCTTATGGTGGGATCTGACGCTTTCGCGGATTCGGTCCAACGATACCAAATCGTACAGGAAGAGCTTGCGAGGATAACAGTAAGAAGCATCTTGGCACCGGGGGTCAGTCAGGAACAGATTCAGCCGCAACTCAAAACAATTCGAGAAAAGATAAGATTTCTTATGGGAGAGGACTGTGTGGTGGATTTTGAGTTCGTCGATGACATTCCGCTTACAAAGTCAGGCAAACATCCATATATTGTGCGCAAGGTTTCCCTTGACGGCCCAGCCGGGGTTACAGATGCCAATGATCGGCCACATGGAGCTGTTCGCTGATCGGAGGCGTCAAGGCTTAAATATTGGGTGCTTCGAAGCGATATACGCCGATCTGATCGACTGGTTATGAAAGACTGCCCCATCAGTATTGCCCCGATGATGGAGTGGACAGACCGGCACTGCCGGTATTTCCTGCGTCTGATCTCCCGGCGCGTGCGCCTGTACACGGAGATGTTGACCTCGGCTGCGCTGATTCACGGGGATCGCACCCAGCTGCTGCGCTATCACCAGGCGGAGCATCCGCTGGCCCTTCAGGTGGGAGGCAGCGAGCCGCGCGAGCTGGCCCGCTGTGCGGAATGGGCAGCCGAGGCCGGTGTCGACGAGATCAATCTCAATGTGGGGTGCCCCAGCGAACGGGTGCAGGCGGGGCGCTTCGGGGCCTGTCTGATGCTCGAGCCGGAGCGTGTTGCCGATTGTGTTGCCGCCATGCACGGCGAGGTGTCGCTGCCGGTGACGGTCAAGACGCGTATCGGCGTCGATCGGCAGGAGAGCTACGCGGCCCTGGCTCGATTCGTGGAGTTACTGGCCGGGGCCGGCACCGCGCGGCTGATTGTCCACGCGCGCAAAGCCTGGCTGCAGGGCCTGAGCCCGCGCCAGAATCGGGAGATTCCACCGCTGCGCTACGATTGGGTCTATCGGCTGAAGCGGGACTTTCCCGGCCTGCCGGTGCATCTCAACGGGGGGATAACGACGCTGGCTGAAGCCCGAGAGCACCTGCGTTATGTGGACGGGGTGATGATCGGGCGGGCAGCCTACCACAATCCCTGGCTGCTGGCCGACGTCGATCGTGAATTCGCGGCGGACGGCAGCCCGCCACCGACGCGCCACCAGGTGGTGGGGCGGCTGCTGCCCTATGTGGAACAGGAGCTCGCCGCGGGCACGCGACTGCAGCAAATCGCCCGCCACCTTTTGGGCCTGTTCCAGGGGCAGCCCGGCGCGCGCGCCTGGCGCCGCTATCTGAGCGAGCACGCGCACCGCCCAGATGCGGGGATCGAGGTACTCCAGGAGGCCCTGGCCCGTGTGCCCCGTGCTGCTCAGCTGAACCGCGCCAGTAGCGGGTAGGTTGGGCTGAGCGACGCGAAGCCCAACGTAATCAATTGGGGCAAAAAGGACCTCTGTCGAGCCGCACCAAGGGCGGACAGTCACAACTTTGCAGCATTATCGCGTGAGGCTGTTGGGCTTCGCGTCGCTCAGCCCAACCTACGGCTATATCTGGGGCCGGATCCAGTGCTCCAGAGTGCGCGAATCCATGGCGCCCGCCTGCCGGGCGACTTCGCGACCGTTTTTGAAGATCGCCACGGTGGGAATGCTGCGGATCCCGTACTGCCCCGCGACCTGTTGCGCCTGCTCGGTGTTCAGCTTGGCAAAGCGTGCTCTCGGCTCCATCTGCGCGGCGGCGGCCTTGAAGTGGGGCTCCATCATCTTGCACGGCGCACACCAGGAGGCCCAGAAGTCGACCACCAGCGGCAGGTCGTTGCGGCTCAGGTGCCGGAAAAAATTGCGCTCGGTCAGCTCAATCGGAGCGCCGGAGAACAGAGGCCGGCCGCACTTGCCGCACTTGGGTCGCTCGCTCAGCCTGTTGTCGGGAACACGGTTGACCGCCTCGCAGTGCGGACAGACCACATGTTTGGATGAGGACATCGGTTGCTGCCTTATTCGGAAATGCCGCTTGTTGCTGTAAATCAAGTGGGGTCGGGGCATCCCGAATTCAAGCGCCGTTCATACTTCGCGCGCCGGGTCGGCAGGCGGTTCTCACAGCCTTCGCCGAGCCGCGCTGCCGGGCAGACTCAGATCAGCCGAGACTCTTGGAAACGATTTCGTAGACGTCCTTGGAGGAGCCGGGCGCCGACAGAATGCGGTTCAGCTCCGCCTGCATGAGCTCCTGGCGCGTCGTGTCATAGCGCTTCCAGCGGCTCAGGGCGCTGACCAGGCGGGCGGCTATCTGGGGGTTGATCTTGTCCAGCGCCAATACCTGGTCGGCGAGGAAACGGTAGCCTTCACCCGAAGCATCGTGGAAACGCACCTGATTGCCCAGACAGAAGCGCCCGATGACGGCGCGCACCTTGTTGGGGTTGGTCAGGCGGAAGGCGGGGTGTCGGAGGAGCTGTTTGACGCGCTCGAGCGTGTCGGGCAGCCGGGAGGACGCCTGGATGGAAAACCATTTGTCCACGACCTGAGGATCGTGTTGCCAGCGCGCATAGAAGCGATCGAGGTACGGCTCACGTTCGGGCCAGTCGTGCTGCACCAGTGAGGACAGCGCGTCGAGGCTGTCGGTCATGTTGTGGGCCTGGTCGAGCTGGGTGAAGCACAGTTGGCGCGCCTCGTCGCGGCCGGTCTCCAGCAGGTAGGCGAGACTCAGGTTCTTCAGCGAGCGCTCGGCCATGGACCGGGCATCGAAGCGGTAAGGTCGTCGGTCGTCGAACGCCCGATAGCGTTCGCGGAGAGCGTCATAGAGCCTGTCTGCCAGCACCTTGCGCACGAATTGACGTGCCGTGTGAATCGCCTCGACGTCGACCGTGTCACACTGGTCGGCGAGGTAGGACTCCGAGGGCAGGGTGAGCGCCTGGGCGACGAGCGCGGGGTCGAGCTCAGGATGGCTGAGCGTCGCTCCGAATGCGTGCACGAAGTCATCCGCCAGCACCAGCTCCCGCCGCTGCTGCACGCTTTCCACGAGCTGCAGCAGGACCTGGATTGCCAGTGTCTGTCCGGCATCCCACCGGTTGAAGGGATCCGGGTCGTGAGCGAACAGAAAGGCGAGCTCTTCGGCCGACCGGTCGATTTCCACCCGCACGGGCGCGGAGAAGCCGCGTACCAGCGACGGCGTCGGCGGCTCGTCGAGCCCGACGAACACGAAGCTCTGGGTTTCCTCGGTCAGCTCCAGCATGCGGTGGGTGCCGGCTGGCGCGGGTGCGCCTTCCATCTGCAGGGGCATCGCACGACCGCCGGCGTCGAGCAGTGCCATTTCGATGGGGATGTGGAAGGGCAGCTTTTCGCTCTGACCGGGCGTCGAGGGGCAGCGCTGCTCGAGCGTCAACCGATAGCAGCGCGCGTCGGAATCATACTGTCCCGCGGCCGTAATCACCGGCGTTCCGGCCTGGCTGTACCAGCGCCGGAACTGAGTCAGGTCGCGGTGGTTCGCGTCCTCCATCGCGGCGACGAAGTCGTCCGTCGTCACCGCCTGACCGTCGTGGCGCTCAAAATAGAGGTCGCAGCCTTGGCGGAAACCTTCGGCTCCGACGAGGTTGCGGATCATGCGAACCAACTCCGCGCCCTTGTTGTAGACGGTGACGGTGTAGAAGTTGCTGATCTCGATATAGGCGTCGGGCCGCACCGGGTGGGCCATGGGGCTGGCGTCCTGGGCGAACTGGTGGCTGCGCAGGATGTTGACGTCGGCGATACGTTTCACGGGGCGTGAATTGAGATCGGCGCTGAACTCCTGGTCGCGGAATACCGTGAAGCCTTCCTTGAGGCTGAGCTGGAACCAGTCACGGCAGGTAACGCGGTTGCCCGACCAGTTGTGGAAGTACTCGTGGCCGATGATGCTCTGGATGTTGTAGTAGTCCGAATCCGTGGCCGTCTCGGGGCTGGCGAGCACGCAGGACGCATTGAAGATATTGAGGCCCTTGTTCTCCATGGCCCCCATGTTGAAATCATTGACGGCGACTATCATGAAGATGTTCAGGTCGTATTCTCGCCCGTAGGTGTCTTCGTCCCATTTCATTGCCTGTTTCAGGGATGCGAGCGCGTGATCGCATTTGTGGCGGTTCTCGGGTTCAACGAAGATTCTCAGGGTGACGTCGCGTCCCGAGCGGGTGCGGAAACGGTCTTCCTGACAGACCAGGTCGCCGGCGACCAGGGCAAACAGGTAGCTCGGCTTGGGGAACGGGTCCTGCCACGTCACCCAGTGGCGCCCATCGTCCGTCTCCCCCTGCTCGATGGGATTTCCGTTGGACAGCAGCACCGGGTATTTCGCCTTGTCGGCCACCAGGGTGGTGGTGTATCGAGCCATCACGTCGGGCCTGTCCGGGAAGAACGTGATGCGACGGAATCCTTCCGCCTCGCACTGGGTGCAGAACATGTTGCCGGACACATAGAGGCCTTCCAGGGCGGTGTTGGCTTCCGGGCGTATGAGGGTCTCGACTTCGATCACCGCCCGATCCGGCACGCCCGCGATGAGCAGCTTTTCCTCCTCGAAGCGATACCTTCCCGGTTCCAGGGGCTCACCGTCCAGGCGTATGGATTCCAGTGCCAGGTCCTGTCCGAACAGCTCCAGCGTGCCGCCGGCGTCCGGTGCCTTCGGGTTTCGGACCACGACCATGCGGCTGCTGACGCGCGTGTGCGCCGGGTCGAGCTCGAAGCGCAGACCGATGTCTTCGACCAGGTGCGCGGGGGGCAGATAGTCTTTCAGGTAGATGGTGCGGGGCGGCGTGGCGCCGTTGTCGTTGGCGATATCAGGCATTACTACAGGATCCGGTGACGAGCTGTTTCTGCGACCCTCATTGTAAGCAGCGCGGGCGGCTGTCACCAGCGCTTTGGGGCTCCTGACCGGCCATGAATTGTCACCGTCGGGGCGGCGGTCTGTCCTCCAGCCGGCCTGCTATCGGGGATTCGCTGACTCTCACCTCAGGGTAAGCAGAAGGCAGGCGCGAATCTGAGTACTTTCCCCTAAATCCGGAGAATCAGTGCGGGCTGCGGTCCGCGAAAGCGAAAGCCCCGCCGAAGCGGGGCTCTCGTGTGCGGTCGGCTGAGTGCGCAAGCGTTACTCTTCGCCGCTGAATGCGCCGAGCAGGTGCAGCAGGCTGACAAAGAGGTTGTAGATGCTCACGTAGAGGGTGACGGTCGCCATAATATAATTGGTCTCGCCACCGTGGATGATGTTGCTGGTCTCGTAAAGGATGAGGCCGGACATCAGCAGCACGAACATCGCCGACACGGCCAGCGACAATCCGGGCAGGGTGAAGAACACCGAGGCGATGCCCGCGAGGAAGGCAACCAGAATGCCCACCATCAGGAAGGCGCCCATGAAGCTGAAGTCCTTACGGCTCGTCAGCGCATAACCGGAGAGGCTCAGGAAGATCACACCCGTGGCGCCCAGCGCGGTCATCACGACCTGATTGCCGTTCGGCAGCGCGGTGTAGGCGTTCAGGATCGGGCCCAGGGTATATCCCATGAAGCCTGTAAGGGCAAACACGAACAGGAGCCCGAGACCGCTGTTGCGGAATTTACTGGTGAGGAACAGCAATCCGAAGTAGCCGGCAAAGGTCAGCAATAGGCCGGGGTGGGGCAGGTTGAGGACCATGGCTACGCCAGCGGTCATGGCGCTGAACAGCAGTGTCAGCGACAGCAGCGTGTAGGTGTTGCGAATTACCTTGTTCGTCGCCAGCACCGAGGGCTGGGCGCTGGTAACCGTGTTGGCCAGTCGGTTCATAGTGTCTCGTTCCTCGTTATCCTAGGGCGAACTGAAGTATAACAACTCGCTCCGTTTGACTCACCCGCAATCGTCCAAGTTCCCGCCGCTGGTCGAAACACTTTCCGGAACTTAAGCTTATCGTTTATGCTTTGTGGGGTTATGCCACGGAGAGGTGGCTGAGCGGTTGAAAGCACCGGTCTTGAAAACCGGCGAGGGTTCGCGCCCTCCGTGGGTTCAAATCCCACCCTCTCCGCCATTTGTTCGCACACGAGGCGAGCGCGCCGGACGGTCCCGGCAAGGCCACAGGCAGGAAGCCTTGGATGGGCTCTGCCGCCCCGGTCTGTGCGCCACCTCCCGATTTTGATGGCGGCGCCTCTGCGATCGCCATCAGAAGCCAGAGGCCCAGGATGGGCCGATACAACGTTGATCTGAACCACAAGGAATGAGGTTATGGAACAAGCGGACATACAGATATTACTCGCCGATCATCAGGAGCTGGTGCGCCGGGGGCTGCAACGCCTTCTCGACGACATGCCTCGACTCACCGTCATCGGGGAAGCGGACAGCGCCGATGAGGCTGTACACCTGGCCCGGGCTTTGAAACCGGACGTCGTGCTGATGGACGTCGCCCTGCCCGGGATCGGCGGCCTCGAAGCCACCCGGCGGATCACCCAGTCGAGCCCCGGCACGCGGATTGTCGTGATCACCGCCATGGCCGCGGATCCATTCCCGACGCAATTGCTCGATGCGGGCGCGGCCGGCTATCTGACCAAGCACTGCACCCTCGAGGAGATCGCCGAGGCGATCCGGGTGGTTCACGGTGGGGAACGCTATATCAGTGCAGACATCGCCCGCCAGATGGCGTTATCGATGCTGCCGGGAAGGGCGCAGTCACCTTTTCACCGCCTTTCCCAGCGCGAGATGCAGGTGATGCTCATGGTGACCCAGGGACAGTCCGTCCGGGACATCTCGGCGTCCCTGTGCCTCAGCCCGAAGACGGTCAGCACCTATCGCTATCGCCTGTTTGACAAGCTGGGTGTCGGAAACGACGTGGAGCTCACCCATCTGGCGATCCGCCACGGCGTGCTCGGCTTCGCGCTCGAGCCCGAGTAGGCCAGGGCCGGTGGCCGACCCGCTGCGGCCATCAAGAAAAGGGTTGTCTTGACGCTAACCTGCCCCGGATACTCCGACTGACAGGTTTGTGTATGCGGGTTTCGCGCCCTTTCGGGCAGGCCGGGCACACGGCGGTTGATGTGCTTCTCGTCGATTCGAGGCGGCTGGTTCGTGCCGGTACTAAGCGGGTGCTGTCCGATCCCGGCCACCTGAGGGTCTCGGGAGAGGCGGCCACCTTTGATGAAGCGATTCGCCAGGCGCGCAAGCGGCCGCCGCAGCTCGTCGTCGTCAACATGCCTGCGGCTGCCGCCGACGTGCTGGAGGGGGTGCGCAAGATCCAGCGGCAGTTTGCGACTGCCCGCGTGCTGGTGCTCAGCGACGAGTCGGACCTGATCATTCCGGAGCGGTTGCTGCAGACCGGTGTGGCCGGCTGTGTGAGCAGTTTCTGCAGTGTTGAGGAGCTGTTCGACGCAATCGACGCGGTGCTCGCCGGTGAGCGGTATATCAGCGACTCGCTGGCGCGGAAGCTGGCCGAGCGTCGGCTGGCCGGCGCGAGTGGAACGCCCTTCGATCAGCTGAGCCACCGCGAGCTGCAGATTCTGCTGCGGATTGCGGAGGGCAGGAACGCCGCGGCGATTGCGCGCGAGCTCTGCCTGACCCAGAAGACGGTCAATGGCTATCGCAACCGGCTGCTGGACAAGCTGCGGGCCGGGACGGAGGTCGAGCTCATGCGCCTGGCCGCACGACACGGCCTGGTGCGGATCGCCCAGTCCGCCTGACACCGGCAAAAGTTTGAACCGGGCTCCACGATTGGCTTGCCGGCGGTGATACACTTTGGCAGCGGATGCGACCAGCACCCCAAAGGACAGGGATACGATGAAAGAACCTACGCGCGCTCGCGCTCCCGAGCTCCCCGCCAGACTTGAGTGGCTCAACACGGATGCTCCGGTGACGCTCGCCGGCCAGCGGGGCAAGGTGGTGTTGCTGCATTTCTGGACCTATTCCAGCATCAACAGCATGCACGTGCTGCCCGATCTGCGCTACCTGGAGAGCCGGTACCCGCAGAATCTCACCGTGATCGGCATCCATTCGCCCAAGTTCGAGAGCGAGCGCCTCCGGTCCCAGCTGCAGAAGGCGATCAACCGGCACCACATCCGCCACCCCGTGGCGAGCGATCCGACCTTCCAGCTGTGGCGTGCCTACGGGATCAAGGCCTGGCCGTCGATGATCCTGATCGACCCGGCGGGTTACGTGCTCGGGGTGCTGCGGGGCGAAGGGCGGCGCCAGCAGCTCGACCAGCTGATCGGTGCCCAGATCGCGGAAGCGGAAAAGCGGGGCCTGCTGGTCGACTCATCGATGCCGGTTTCCCGAAAACCCGAGCCGCCCGCCGCCCTGAGATTTCCGGGCAAGGTGCTGGCGACACAGAACAGCCTGTATGTCGCCGACAGCGGTCGAAACCGCGTCCTGCACACCTACCACGACGGGAAAATCCGCCGTGTGTTCGGGAGCGGAACGGCGGGCATGCTGGACGGGCCGGAGATGGAGGCCATGTTCGATAATCCCCAGGGAATGCTCATCGTGGGGGATTTCCTGTACATCGCCGATACCGGTAATCACGCGATCCGCCGCATTCACCTGAAATCGGGGGAGGTCATGACGGTGGCCGGCACGGGTGAGCAGGGCCGCTATGTTGCGGACTATTTCCGCGACCCCCTGCAGGCGCAGCTCAATTCTCCGTGGGGTCTGGCCTATTATGAGGGCAACCTGTACGTCGCCATGGCGGGCCAGCACCAGATCTGGCGCATGAACCTGAACCACCTCGGGATCGAGCGCTATGCCGGCTCCGGTCGGGAGGCGCTCGTCGACGGCCCGCGAGCGCAGGCCTGCTTTGCCCAGCCTTCCGCCGTCGCAGCCCACGACAATCAGCTGTATGTGCTCGATGCGCAAGCTTCGGCCGTGCGCAACATCTGGCTCATCGGCGACTCGGTGACCAGCCTGGCCGGTACAGACCTGTTTGATTTCGGCGACCAGGACGGCGTCGGTCGGGAGGCGCGGCTGCAGCATCCACTGGGGCTCGCCCTGGATCCCGGGCGCAACGCCTTGTGGATCGCCGATACCTTCAATTCGAAGATCAAGCGAATGGACCTGCCGAGCAGGAAGCTGTCCGAATTCAAGCTCGGTCATCCTCTGGATGAGCCAAGAGGATTGAGCCTGTATCGGAACAAGCTGTTCATCGCCAATACCAATGCGCACCAGATCGTGACGGTGGACCTTCAGACCCGGATCACCGAGGTGGTCGATGTCCGCGACGCGTAGCGCCGTCGGCTATGACGCCGGGTGCACGCGGTGCCAGCGGCTGAGCGGTTTCCTGCAGGAGGTGGCCCGCCGGCACCCGGACTATCACGCCCGTCCGGTGGCGCCGTTCGGCGATCCGCAGGCCGAGCTGCTCATCGTCGGTCTGGCGCCGGGCATGCACGGGGCCAACCGCACCGGGCGGCCCTTCACCGGCGACTACGCCGGCATCCTGCTCTATGAGACCCTCTACCATTTCGGGTTTTCGAATCGGCCGACCTCGGAGTCCGCGGACGACGGTCTGATGCTGCGGGGCTGTCGCATCACCAATGCGGTCAAATGTCTTCCACCCCAGAACAAACCGGTCACGGAAGAGATCAGGGCCTGCAACGATTTTCTCCGGGCGGAGCTGAAAGCCGTACCGCACGGCGGGGTGATTCTGGCGCTCGGCAAGATTGCGCACGATGCCGTGCTGCGCTCGTGCGACGCGCCTCTTTCGCGATACGCCTTCGCCCACGGCGCGGAGCACCGCCTGGACGGAAGGCTGCTGCTTGATTCCTACCATTGCAGTCGCTATAACACCCAGACGAAGCGGCTGACTGCCTCGATGTTCCGGGATATTTTCCTGCGCGCACGCGACCTGCTCGCGGCGCGGAGTGTCCCCTGATACGACGGGCAATTCTGATCGATCCGTCACTGCGCTCGTCGCAACGACTGATTGGTCAGAGCTTCCCAAGTTATCCGGATATTCCAGCATTCCTCCTCTCGAATGACCAAAGCCGACTCAAGTCGAGAATTCGACAGCAAATCATTCTTGCGGACCCTGACCTCGCGTCCCGGGGTGTATCGCATGCTGGATGCGCAGGGGCAGGTCCTCTATGTCGGCAAGGCGCGCAATTTGAAGAAGCGGCTGGCGAGCTATTTCAGGGAAACCGGCCTGGCGCCCAAGACCCAGGCGCTGATGCGGCAGATGTCGACCGTGGAGGTGACGCTGACCAATACCGAGGCCGAGGCGCTGATCCTCGAAAACAATCTGATCAAGTCCCACCGGCCCCGCTACAATGTCCTGCTGCGCGATGACAAGAGCTATCCCTTCATCTATCTGAGCAGCGAGGACGAATACCCACGGCTCGCACTGCACCGCGGGGCGCGTCGGGCCAAGGGTCGCTATTTCGGCCCCTATCCCAACGCTGGTGCGGTCAGGGAGAGCCTGCACCTGTTGCAGAAGATGTTTCGGGTGAGACAGTGTGAGGACAGCTTTTTCCGCAACCGGAGCCGTCCCTGTCTGCAGCATCAGATCAAGCGCTGCAACGCGCCCTGCGTCGGTCTGATAAGCCCTCAGGATTATGCCGAGGACGTGCGCCACACCGTGCTGTTTCTGGAAGGCAAGAGCTCCACGCTGAACGACGAGCTGGTCAGGAAAATGGAGCGCGCGGCCGAGCGTCTGGACTACGAGCAGGCGGCGGTGTTCCGGGACCAGATCGCCAGCCTTCGCCGCGTCCAGGAGCGCCAGTACGTGAGCGGCGAAGCGGGGGACATGGATATCGTCGCCTGCGCGGTCTCCGGCGGCGTGGCCTGCGTGCAGGTGTTTTTCATTCGCAAGGGTGTCAACCTCGGCAACAAGAAATTCTTTCCGAAAATCCCGGCCGACAGCAGCCCGGAGGATGTGTTGTCCGCCTTTGTCGCCCAGTACTATCTCGCGCACCCGGTGCCGGAAAAAATTCTCGTGAGTCGCGCGCCGGAAGACGAAGCGCTGTTGACCGCGGTGCTGAGCGGGAAAGCCGGCCGCAAGGTCGTTTTGACGCATCGGGTGCGCGGCGAAAAAGCGCGCTGGCTACGGCTGGCAACGGAGAATGCGGAACAGGCCCTGGCGGTGCGCCTGAGCAGTCAGGCGGGTATGTCGCGGCGCCTCCAGATGCTGCAGGACATTCTGAGGCTCGACGAGCTGCCGCAGCGCATCGAGTGCTTCGACATCAGCCATACGCAGGGCGAAGGGACAGTGGCATCCTGCGTCGTCTTCGACCGCGAAGGGGCGCGCAAGTCCGATTACCGCCGTTTCGGCATCCGGGGCATCGTCCCCGGTGACGACTACGCCGCCATGGAGCAGGTTCTGCTGCGCCGCTACACGCGCATGAAGCGGGAAGAGGCGCCGTTGCCGGATGTGATACTCATCGACGGCGGCAAGGGGCAGCTCAGCTCGGCGCAGAAAGTCGTGCAGGAGCTGCAGATCGACGAGATCCTGCTGGTGGGTGTTTCCAAGGGCCCGGAGCGCAGACCCGGCATGGAAATACTCCACATTCCCGCCCAGCGGCGTCAGCTCGAGCTGGACCCGCATTCGCCGGCGCTGCACCTGGTGCAGCAGATCCGCGACGAGGCCCACCGCTTCGCCATCACCGGCCACCGGCAGCGGCGCGCCAAGGCGCGCTCGGTGTCGCCCCTGGAGGCCATTCCGGGGGTGGGTGCGAGGCGCAGGCAACAGCTGCTCAAGCGCTTCGGAGGCATCCAGGAAGTGGCCCGCGCGGGTGTCGACGACCTGTGCAGCGTCTCCGGCATCAGCCGCGCGCTGGCCCAGCAGATCTACGATGCTTTCCATGGGGATAATTGAGATACTTTCCCCATGGTCTGGACGCTTCCCAACACGCTGACGTTCCTGCGCATCGGCCTGATACCGGTGCTGGTGGTGGTGTTCTATCTGCCGTTCACCTGGAGCAATCTGCTCAGCACGGCAGTGTTCGGCCTGGCGGCGCTTACCGACTGGTTCGACGGCTATCTCGCGAGAAAACTGGGCCAGTCTTCGCCGTTCGGCGCTTTTCTGGATCCGGTGGCCGACAAGCTGATTGTCGCTGTGGCGCTGGTGATGCTGGTGCAGGCGATCCCCCACTGGTGGTTCGTCATCCCGGCGGCGGTGATCGTCGGCCGGGAAATTGCGATTTCCGCCCTGCGGGAGTGGATGGCGGAAATCGGCGAGCGCGCCCAGGTCAAGGTGTCGAAGATCGGGAAATTCAAGACCACGGCACAGATGGTCGCCCTGTTGCTGCTGCTGTATCGCTACCCGCTCCTCGGCCTGCCGACCCGCGATATCGGCATCCTGCTGCTCTACGTGGCGGCGATCCTGACGCTGTGGTCGATGGCGATCTATCTGCGGGCGGCCTGGCCGATGCTCAGCGGCGGCGAAAAAACCTGAGCTCGGGGGTGGAAGTTGACAGCGGGCGGGACATCCATAAAATAGCCTCTCTTAAACAATTGCGGGAATAGCTCAGTTGGTAGAGCACAACCTTGCCAAGGTTGGGGTCGCGAGTTCGAGTCTCGTTTCCCGCTCCAGATATCCGGCCCGGATGTCCTGACCTCGGTCCATCCAGCCGGGGTCTTTTCACGTTCCGGGTCTCGCCGAATACAGGCCGGGTGGCAGAGTGGCTATGCAGCGGACTGCAAATCCGTGTACCTCGGTTCGACTCCGGGCCCGGCCTCCAAAATTCTGTCTCTCCAAGCTCCTGTAAAACAGCAAATTTTCGATTTTCTGTCAGAGGCTTGGCGTAACCGTGGCGCTGGCCAATCTGGTGACTGCCGACATGAACGCCACCTGCAGCGAAGTGCTGTGGTTTCAGTTCCTGACCGTGACCCGCTGCGGCGGGGTAACGGGGGTGCGCTGGGATGAACTCGGCCTCAAAGCCCCGGATCTGGACGCTGCCGGCTGAACGCATTGGCGGCCTACACTCGAACGTGGTCCCACCTCCGCGCGCCCATTGCGCAAGCTCCAAGCATTAATCCGGAGTTTTGTACAGGTTTATGCCTTCGATCCGTGCAATACATTCGTAGCCATAATCACGGAAATCGATCTTCGACCAGGCAAAATCCAGCACGTATATTGTTCTCGGATTCTTCTGGAGGGAGAGAGCAATATTTGCGATCGCCTGTTTGTAGATCTCCAGACTGAACGGAACGTAAAAGAAAAACACGCCACAATGTTTGCCAGGCAAATAAGTAGCAGCATCCTGCACTAACACAGCTAATTTAGCAGCCCTGTTCACTCTTGAGTACGTCGCAATATTCTCTTTGCATATGCGTATCAGTTTGGGCGATAGCTCTATACCAACGATGTTCTGAAAGCCCGCTTCTGCAGCTACTATCATTGCCCGTCCTGCACCACACCCGTAGTCGACAAAGGATAAGGCACCATAGCCACCCATATATTTCTTCAGCACTTTCAGCGCGGCCATTACTTTGTACGGTGAAGAAGGATTGTGCTCCTGGGCATGTCCCTGCGCCTGGGAATCGTGAAAGTCCAGCTCATCTGCGCACAGGATCATGCTGGTGCTTACGCCGTACCTTTTGTCAAAGGCGGAATCGTACCAATAGCGGTGAAGGAGCAGCCAACGAATAGCGCGAACGCTGAACTCGCGCAGGCCATACTCGCGCAGAACGCTGAACTCACGCAGGCCATACTCGCGCAGAACGCTGAACTCACGCAGACCGTACTTGCGGAGCTTTCGGGGGAGTTGGGTCCGGACATCGAGCACCTGTAAATTCATTTTCAGCCTCCGATCAGCGACATCTCGGCGGTGCGTCGCTTGATTGAAAAGTCGTAGTGTGTGGCTAACCACGCACCTATAGCTTGGTCGGAAGCGCAACCGATAACGCCCCGGAAGGGTTGCTTATTGTGAAGCTGTAGTAGTTAACGGAGATCTGCGTCCTGCAACTTCAGGCGATCAAGTAAAATTTCTTCCTTCCCAGCGTGGGCGCTCGGCGAGCTTAACCGATGCAATGCTCAGGCCACCAAGATCCTTGTGTCGTTTATCAGCAAGTTACTTGTGAGCCCAATGCTGGAGGGCGCCAGAAACTGTAAATAAAAGCAGATTAGGATTCTGTTATCCTTTACGATCTCCTAGGGAATTTCCCGGTAAGGTTCTAAGAAACTCTGCTGCGAAAGCACCAGGCCAGCGGCAGAAGAGGGCGAAATCGGGTAAAGCGAGAGTCCAGGGATACTGATTTTGCCGAACCTCAATCCGACTGCAATCCGTGTACCTCGGTTCGGCTTCGGGCCCGGCCTCCATTCCTGCTTCCTTCCCGCCATCTGGCCTGACGGGTACAATCCAGCCCCACAGCCCGGGTGGCGAAATTGGTAGACGCAAGGGACTTAAAATCCCTCGGCCGCAAGGCTGTGCCGGTTCGAGTCCGGCCCCGGGCACCATTGAAATAAGTTCCCCGATGGAGCGGAACACAGAGGGGCCATGACTATTACCAAGCATGCGGAAAGACGCTCAGGAATCGACTTGAATTATCCATCCGCCGAACATCGCCTCGCTAGTCAGACCGAGAGACATTCGATACCATTGCATCCTTGGCCCGAATACGTGTCGGGGTCGGGCAAAAAAAGAATCACTACTACGCCAAGCAACTCATTTGATCTCTGACTATGCGCCTCGCGGTAAAAGACAAGTTAATCCTGCTCGCCAAGTGGGGTGTGAGTATCGGTCTTATCGT
>JASFKW010000086.1:0-16671 GCA_050118435.1 Gammaproteobacteria bacterium
CAGACCCAGCACCACGTCCTGGGAGGGCACGATGATCGGGTCGCCGTTGGCGGGCGACAGGATATTGTTCGTCGACATCATGAGGGCGCGGGCTTCGAGCTGCGCCTCCAGCGACAACGGGACGTGCACCGCCATCTGGTCGCCGTCGAAGTCCGCATTGAAGGCGGCACACACCAGGGGGTGCAGCTGGATCGCCTTGCCCTCGATGAGCACCGGCTCGAACGCCTGGATGCCCAGGCGATGCAGGGTGGGGGCGCGGTTCAGCATCACCGGATGCTCGCGGATGACCTCTTCCAGGATATCCCAGACTTCGGGACCTTCGCGCTCCACCAGCTTCTTGGCGGCCTTGATGGTCGTTGCCAGACCGCGCAGCTGCAGCTTGCTGAAAATGAACGGTTTGAACAGCTCCAGCGCCATGCGCTTGGGCAACCCGCACTGGTGCAGGCGCAGGGTCGGGCCCACCACGATAACCGACCGGCCGGAATAGTCGACCCGTTTGCCGAGGAGATTCTGGCGAAAACGCCCCTGCTTCCCCTTGATCATGTCGGCCAGGGACTTCAGCGGACGTTTGTTGGTACCGGTGATGGCACGGCCGCGCCGGCCGTTGTCGAGCAGCGCATCGACGGATTCCTGCAGCATGCGCTTTTCGTTGCGCACGATGATATCTGGGGCGTTGAGCTCCAGCAGCCGCTTAAGCCGGTTGTTGCGGTTGATGACGCGGCGATACAGGTCGTTCAGGTCGGAGGTGGCGAAGCGGCCACCGTCCAGCGGCACCAGCGGGCGCAGCTCCGGCGGCAGCACCGGCAGCACCGTCATCACCATCCACTCCGGCTTGTTACCGGATTCCAGGAAAGACTCCACCAGCTTGAGGCGCTTGCCGAGGCGCTTGAGCTTGGTTTCGCTCTTGGTGCCATCCATCTCTTCGTGCAGCTTGGCCACCTCGCCCTTCAGATCGAGGTCGCGCAGCAACTCGAATACCGCCTCTGCACCCATGCGGGCGTCGAACTCATCGCCGTTCTCCTCGATGGCTTCGAGATAGGCCTCCTCCGAGAGCAGCTGCCCTCGCTCGAGCGAGGTCAGACCGGCGTCGATCACCACATAGGCCTCGAAATAAAGCACGCGCTCGATGTCGCGCAGCGTCATGTCGAGCAGCAGCCCGATGCGCGAAGGCAGCGATTTCAGGAACCAGATGTGCGCCACGGGGCTGGCTAGCTCGATGTGCCCCATGCGCTCACGGCGGACCTTGGCGAGCGTCACCTCGACCCCGCACTTCTCGCAGACGACGCCGCGGTGCTTCAGGCGCTTGTACTTCCCGCACAGGCACTCGTAGTCCTTGACCGGACCAAAGATCTTGGCACAGAACAGTCCATCACGCTCCGGCTTGAAAGTGCGGTAATTGATGGTCTCGGGTTTCTTCACCTCGCCGTAGGACCAGGAGCGGATCATATCCGGAGAGGCCAGGCCGATGCGGATGGCGTCAAAATCGTCGGTCTGCCCCTGTGGCTTCAGCAGATTCAATAAATCTTTCATGGTCTCTCCCTCAGTCCTGCTCGAGCTCCAGACTGATTGCCAATGATCGAATTTCTTTGACCAGCACGTTGAAGGATTCCGGCATGCCGGCCTCCATGTAGTGGTTTCCGTCGACGATGTTCTTGTACATCTTGGTACGGCCGTTCACATCGTCGGACTTGACCGTCAGCATCTCCTGCAGCGTGTAGGCCGCACCATAGGCCTCAAGTGCCCACACCTCCATCTCGCCGAAGCGCTGGCCGCCGAACTGAGCCTTGCCGCCTAGCGGCTGCTGGGTGACCAGGCTGTAGGGACCCGTGGAGCGGGCGTGCATCTTGTCATCCACCAGGTGATTCAGCTTCAGCATGTACATGTAGCCGACCGTGACCGGTCGTTCGAAGGGATCGCCGGTGCGGCCGTTGTACAGTGTGGTCTGGCCGCTCTCGGGCAGACCCGCCAGCCTGAGCATGTGCTTGATCTCCTCCTCGGTGGCGCCGTCGAACACCGGCGTGGACATCGGCACACCACCGCGCAGATTGGTCGCCAGCGTCGCGATGTCTTCGTCGTTGAAGGACTGCAGATCCTCTTTCTTGCCGCTGGTGTCGTAGATCTCCTCCAGGAGTTTGCGCAGCTCCGCGGCCTGCACCTGTGCGTCCAGCATGACGCCGATGCGCTCGCCGAGACCGCGCGCCGCCCAGCCGAGATGGGTCTCCAGCACCTGTCCGACATTCATGCGCGAGGGCACACCGAGCGGGTTCAGCACGATGTCCACCGGCACACCGTTCTCGTCGTAGGGCATGTCCTCCACCGGCACGATCATGGAGATGACACCCTTGTTACCGTGCCGGCCGGCCATCTTGTCGCCCGGCTGGATGCGGCGTTTCACCGCCAGGTAGACCTTGACCATTTTGAGCACGCCAGGGGCCAGGTCGTCGCCGGCGGTAATCTTGCTGCGCTTCTCCTGCAGACGCCGGTCGAAATCGGCGCGCAGCCCCGCGAGCTGCTGCGACGCCGCCTCCAGCTGCTGATTGGCCTCCTCGTTCTTGAGCCGCACTTCGAACCACTTGGACTTCTCCACTTCGTCCAGATAAGCCTTGGTGAGCTTGGTGCCCGCCTTGAGCTTGTTGGGTCCGCCTTCGGCCGTCTTGCCGACCAGCAGCTTCTCGACGCGCTGGAAGATGTCATCCTCCATGATACGCAGCTGGTCATTCAGATCCTTCTTGATGCCGGCAATCTGCTCGCCTTCGATCTGCAGGGCGCGCGCATCCTTCTCCACGCCGTCGCGGGTGAACACCTGCACGTCGATGACGGTGCCGTCCATGCCGGATGGCACCCTGAGCGAGGTGTCCTTAACATCCGATGCCTTCTCACCGAAGATCGCGCGCAGCAGCTTCTCCTCCGGCGTGAGCTGGGTCTCGCCCTTGGGGGTAACCTTGCCCACCAGGATGTCGCCCGGCTTCACCTCGGCGCCGATGTAGACAATGCCCGATTCATCCAGCTTGCCCAGGGCGCCCTCGCCGACATTCGGGATATCACCCGATATCTCCTCCGGCCCCAACTTGGTGTCGCGCGCTACGCAGGTCAGCTCTTCGATGTGAATGGTCGTGAAGCGGTCCTCCTGAACCACACGCTCCGAGATGAGGATCGAATCCTCGAAGTTGTAGCCGTTCCAGGGCATGAAGGCCACGCGCAGATTCTGGCCCAGCGCCAGCTCGCCCATGTCGGTGCTCGGCCCATCGGCCAGCACGTCGCCGCGGGCGACCACGTTGCCCGGCGCAACCAGCGGCCGCTGGTTGATACAGGTGTTCTGGTTGGAGCGCGTGTATTTGGTCAGGTTGTAGATGTCTACACCGGGCTCGCCGGCGATGGTTTCCTCGTCGTTCACGCGCACCACGATGCGCGCGGCATCCACGGAATCGACGACCCCCCCGCGGCGGGCCACCACGGTGACGCCGGAGTCGACTGCCACGGTGCGCTCGATGCCGGTGCCCACGAGCGGTTTTTCCGAGCGCAGCGTGGGCACCGCCTGGCGCTGCATGTTGGAGCCCATCAGGGCGCGGTTGGCGTCATCGTGCTCCAGGAAGGGAATCAGCGCGGCGGCCACCGAAACGATCTGTTTCGGCGATACGTCCACGTAGTCGACCCGGTCCGGCGTCGATAGCGTGAATTCGTTCTGGTGACGACAGGACACCAGATCGTCGACCAGTCGGCCCTGCGCGTCGACCGTGGCGTTGGCCTGGGCAATCACGAACTCGCCCTCCTCAATCGCCGACAGGTATTCGACCTGGTCGCTCACCCGACCGTCGACGACCTTGCGATAGGGTGTTTCCAGGAATCCGTATTCGTTGGTCCGCGAGTACACGGCCAGCGAATTGATCAGACCGATGTTCGGACCCTCCGGGGTCTCGATGGGGCAGACCCGACCGTAGTGGGTCGGATGCACGTCACGCACCTCGAATCCCGCGCGCTCGCGGGTCAGGCCACCGGGACCCAGCGCCGACACGCGGCGCTTGTGGGTGACCTCGGAGAGCGGATTGTTCTGGTCCATGAACTGGGACAGCTGGCTGGAACCGAAAAACTCCTTGATGGCAGCCGCGACCGGCTTGGCGTTGATCAGCTCCTGGGGCATCAGGCTCTCCGATTCCGCCACGCTGAGACGCTCTTTCACTGCGCGCTCCACGCGCACCAGACCGATCCGAAACACGTTCTCGGCCATTTCGCCGACGCAGCGGATGCGGCGGTTGCCAAGGTGGTCGATGTCGTCGACAAAGCCGTTGCCGTTGCGGATATCGACCAGAGTCTTCATCACATCGAGGATGTCCGAGCCGTCATTCAGCTGCTCCACGCACTGGACAGCCTCGTCGTCACCTTTTTCAGCACGCTGCCTGAGGTAGACGCTGTCATAGAGGATGCCGACCCCGGTGTCGGTGTCCCGCCCGACCCGCCGGTTGAACTTCATCCGCCCCACCGCCGACAGGTCATAGCGCTCGAAGGTGAAGAAGAGGTTGTGGAACAGGTTCTGGGCCGCCTCCTTGGTCGGCGGCTCTCCCGGACGCATCATGCGGTAGATCTCGACCTGCGCCTCCAGCTGACTCTGGGTCGGATCGATGCGCAGCGTATCCGAGATGTACGGACCGCGGTCCAGGTCGTTGGTGTAAAGGGTGCGGATCTCCTTGATGCCGGCCGCACGCACAGCCTCCAGCGTCTCCTCACCTATCTCGTCGTTGGCATTGGCGATCACTTCACCGGTGTCGATATTCACCAGGCTGTGCGCAAGGGTCTTGCCCAGCAGATAGCTGTCGGGCACCTCAAGGCGCTTGACCCCTGCCTGGTCCAGCTCGCGAATATGGCGCGCGGTGATGCGGCGCCCCTCTTCGACGATCACCTTGCCCCTGGCCTTGATGTCGAAGGTGGCAGTCTCGCCGCGCAGGCGCTCGGCCACCAGGTCCAGCTCGACTTTGTCCGCCTTGATGTGGAAATTATTGGTGTCGAAAAAGAGATCCAGAATCTGCTCGGCTTCATAACCGAGCGCGCGCAACAGCACCGTGGCCGGCAGCTTGCGGCGGCGGTCGATGCGCACAAACAGTATGTCTTTGGGGTCGAACTCGAAATCCAGCCAGGAGCCACGATACGGGATTACTCTGGCCGAAAACAACAGCTTGCCCGAAGAATGCGTCTTGCCCTTGTCGTGATCGAAGAACACACCCGGGGAGCGATGAAGCTGCGATACGATGACCCGCTCGGTGCCATTGATGACAAAGGTACCATTGTCGGTCATCAGCGGAAGCTCACCCATGTAGACTTCCTGCTCCTTGATGTCCTTGATCGACTGCCCCGCACCCTCCTTGTCGTAAATGATCAGGCGCACCAGCGCGCGCAACGGCGCCGCATAGGTCAGCCCGCGCATCTGACACTCCTTGACATCGAACACCGGCTCCCCGAGGCGGTACTTCACATAGTCGAGGGCGGCCGTACCCGAATAGCTGGTGATTGGAAATACCGAAGAGAACGCCGCATGCAACCCCTTGTCGGTCCGCTGGTCCGGCTCGCGGTCGGCTTGCAGGAAGTCCCGATAAGAACCCAACTGGGTGGCGAGCAGGTACGGAACGTCAAGGACGCTCTGCCGCTTGCCGAAATCCTTACGGATGCGTTTCTTCTCGGTGAAGCTGTAAGCCATCGGTGTTCCTCTTTAAAAACGTATCATTATGAGCCCGGTGCGTGGGCCCATCGGGGTGCCAGTCGACTGCCAAAAGACCACGCCCCGGAGCCTTTCAGCAAGCGACTGAGTATAAACGGGAAAAGGCCGGCAGCGAACACGCTACCAGCCAGTTCCGCAAAGCCCGGCAGGCAAAGAGGTCCGTATTACTTGACCTCGACGCTGGCGCCAGCTTCTTCCAGCTGCTTCTTGATGTCCTCGGCTTCCTCCTTGGTGGCGCCTTCCTTCACCGTGGAGGGGACACCCTCGACCATGTCCTTCGCCTCCTTGAGACCCAGGGCCGTGATGCCGCGAACCGCCTTGATGACGGCCACCTTGTTGGAGCCGAAGCTGGTCATCACGACGTCGAACTCGGTCTTCTCTTCCGCCGCCGCTCCGGCATCGGCCGCCGCCACCGGCGCGGCCGCCACGGCCGCGGCCGCGGACACACCAAATTTCTCTTCCATGGCGGAAATCAGGTCGACGACCTCCATCACGGTCATGTTGGAAATGGCTTCCAGAATTTCTGCTTGAGACGCTGCCATTTTTGCTCGCTCCTAAGACGTAAGCTGCCCGCCGCCGGGCAGGATAAAGTTCAAAATTCAGGCTGACTGTTTCTGATCGCGGACCGCCGCCACGGTTCGAACCAGCTTGCCGGGCACCTCGTTGAGGGTGCGGGCAAGCTTTTCGACGGGCGCCTTCATCACCGCCATGAGCAGGCTCAGCGCCTGCTCGCGGGTCGGTATGTTGGCGAGGCGATCGAGGTCCGCTGCATCAAGCCGCTCGCCGCCGAACGCCACAAGCCTGGGGACCAGCTTGTTGTGCTGCTTGGCGAAGTCCTTCACCAGCCGCGCCGCCGCACCCGGCTCCTCCCGGGAGAACGCCAGCACCAGTGGACCGGTGAGGCCCTCCTGCAGGCATTCGAACTCGGTGCCTTCCACAGCACGCCTGGCGAGCGTGTTCTTCACCACACGCAGATAGACGCCGGACTCGCGCGCTTTCGCACGAAGCTCGCTCATCTGCTCAACGCTGAGACCACGATACTCGGCGCCAACCGCGGAATGCGCCACCGCGGCCACCTCGGCGACTTCGGAAACGACAGCCTTTTTTTCTTCAAGACTCAGTGCCACCTGTCTACCTCCACGGATGCGGAACCGCTTCCCGCACCCCCTGTTACGGCCCCCCGGGGCTGAGCACCCTGAAAGCCTGTTGCGGCGACCACGACCTGTCAGTGCTGTCGGGGTTACGCCATCTGCGCAGGCCGCCAGAACACAACAGTTCCGGCTATTAAGCCTAGTGGCGCCTGCGGTCTTTGACGGCCTCCCGGAAGGCCCGGGCAGCGTCAAATACATCGAAGTGCTGCAGCCGCCTGCAGCACGCAAGGCCCGGCGACCCTACAATCCGAGGCTGGCCTGGTCTACGGCCAGGCCCGGCCCCATGGTCGTCGAAACCGTTACTTTTTTCATGTAGATACCCTTCGCGGACGCCGGCTTGAGCTTGTTGAGGTCCGCCAGCAGCGCCCGCAGGTTTTCGCGCAGGGCGTCCACTTTGAAATCCACTTTGCCAATGGAACAGTGAATGATACCAGCCTTGTCGGTACGATAGCGAACCTGGCCCGCCTTGGCGTTTTTCACCGCTGTAGCAACGTCGGGCGTGACAGTCCCGACCTTCGGATTCGGCATCAGGCCGCGAGGACCTAGGATCTGGCCCAGCTGTCCGACCACCCGCATGGCATCGGGGGAGGCGATGACCACATCGAAATCCAGATTGCCGGCCTTCACGGTCTCGGCGAGATCCTCCATGCCGACAACGTCGGCACCCGCCTCCTTCGCCGCATCGGCGTTGGCGCCCTGGGTGAACACGGCGACCCGGACCGACTTTCCGGTGCCGTGCGGCAGCACGGTCGAGCTGCGCACCACCTGGTCGGATTTGCGCGGATCCACGCCCAGGTTGACACTGACGTCGACCGATTCCTTGAATCTGACGGACGACAGCTCCGCGAGCAGGCCGAGCGCCTCTTCGATGGCGTACTGCTTGCCGGGCTCGAGCTTCTCGCGCATCGCTTTCGCGCGCTTGCTGATTCTGGTCATGGCTTATTCCACCCCCTCGGTGTCGAGACCCATGCTGCGCGCACTTCCGGCGATGGAGCGCACGGCGGCGTCCATATCGGCGGCGGTCAAGTCGGGCATCTTGGTCTTCGCGATCTCTTCGAGCTGTGCACGGCTCACCCTGCCGACCTTTTCCGTGTTGGGACGCCCCGAGCCCTTGGGGATTCCGGCCGCCTTTTTCAGCAGCACCGCCGCGGGCGGAGTCTTGGTAATGAAGGTGAAGCTGCGATCGCTGTATACCGTGATGACCACGGGGATCGGCATGCCCTTCTCCATGCCCTGTGTCTTGGCGTTGAAGGCCTTGCAGAACTCCATGATATTCACACCGTGCTGGCCCAGCGCCGGGCCGACGGGCGGACTCGGGTTGGCCTCCTGGGACGCCACCTGCAGCTTGATGTATGCCTCGATTTTCTTAGCCATGCTTACTCCTCGTGGGTGCTAACGCCTCGCGGCTCCCCGGGTTATCAATCTGCCGGCATGGCCGCCTCACCGCTGAGGCACGCCGGGCCGAAGACCTTCCTGCAGACGTATCAGCCTTTCTCGACCTGGCCGAAGTCGAGCTCGACGGGCGTGGAACGGCCGAAGATAAGCACCGCCACGCGCAGCTTGCTCTTCTCGTAGTTGACCTCTTCCACCACACCGTTGAAATCGTTGAACGGACCCTCGACGACCCGGACCACCTCCCCGGGCTCGAACAGGACCTTGGGCCTGGGTTTCTCCGCACCCTCCTGAACGCGCTGCAGAATCGCATCCGCTTCTTTGTCGCTGATGGGCGCCGGACGGTCGCTGGTGCCGCCGATGAATCCGAGCACCTTGGGCACCTCTTTGACCAGATGCCAGGTATCGTCGTCCATCTCCATCTGCACCAGCACATAGCCGGGGAAGAACTTGCGCTCGCTCTTGCGCTTCTGGCCCTCGCGCATTTCCACCACTTCTTCCGTGGGCACCAGAATTTCGCCGAACTTGTCCTGCATGCCGCTGCGCGTGATGCGCTCGATCAGCGACTGCTTGACCCGGTTCTCAAAGCCGGAATAGGCATGCACGACGTACCAACGCATCGCCATCTGCTCAGCCCCCCTGCCCCGTCAGCAGACGAACCGCCCAGAGCAAAAACATGTCCAGCAACCACAACAGCACGCCCATCAGCACCACCACGAACAGTACGGCCAGCACGGTCTGCGTGGTCTCGGCACGGGTGGGCCAGACCACCCGACGCACCTCGGTGCGGGTATCACCCAGGAAGCCCCAGACCGAGCGCCCCACGGCCGTCTGCGACGCCAGCGCCACCGACACGCCCGCGACGGCCAGCAGCCCCAGAACACGCACCAGCAGCGAATGGTCGGCAAACCAGTAGAACGCGACCACCGCGCCGGCCAGCAACAGGCCCGCCGCCGCCAGCTTGACAGTATCCAGGCCGGAGGCCTGTGCTTCTGTATTCATACCCTATTTCATATGGCAGGCCAGGAGGGAATCGAACCCCCAACCTGCGGTTTTGGAGACCGCCGCTCTGCCAATTGAGCTACTGGCCTAAATTCCCCCGGGGCCGGACCCGGCCCCGCCCGAATCAGCCGATCATTACTCGACGATTTTGGATACCACGCCGGCTCCGACGGTGCGCCCGCCTTCGCGAATCGCAAAGCGCAGCCCCTCTTCCATCGCAATCGGCGCGATCAGACTCACCGTCATCTTCACGTTGTCCCCCGGCATCACCATCTCCACTCCCTCCGGCAGATCCACCGAGCCCGTCACATCCGTCGTGCGAAAATAAAACTGCGGACGATACCCGTTGAAAAACGGCGTGTGACGCCCCCCCTCTTCCTTGGAGAGCACGTACACCTCGCACTCAAACTTCGTGTGCGGCGTGATCGACCCCGGAACGCACAGCACCTGACCGCGCTCCACCTCGTCGCGCTTCGTCCCGCGCAGCAATACCCCCACGTTGTCTCCCGCCTCGCCCGCATCCAGAAGCTTGCGAAACATCTCAACACCCGTGCACGTCGTCTTCGACGTGTCCCGGATCCCCACAATCTCAATCTCGTCGCCCACCTTGACCCGGCCGCGCTCAATGCGACCCGTCACCACCGTGCCCCGGCCCGAAATCGAAAACACGTCCTCAATCGGCATCAAAAACGGCTGATCCACCGGCCGCTCCGGCACCGGGATATACTCATCCAGCGCATCCAGCAGCTTCTCCACCGACGGAACCCCAATCTCGCTCGTATCTCCCTCCAGCGCCTTGAGCGCCGACCCCGTCACAATCGGCGTGTCGTCGCCCGGAAAATCGTACGAACTCAACAGCTCCCGAACCTCCATCTCCACCAGCTCCAGAAGCTCCGCATCGTCCACCTGGTCGGCCTTGTTCAAATACACCACAATGTACGGAACACCCACCTGACGGGCCAGCAATATGTGCTCCCGCGTCTGCGGCATCGGACCGTCCGCCGCGCTCACCACCAGAATCGCGCCGTCCATCTGCGCCGCACCCGTGATCATGTTCTTCACGTAGTCCGCGTGACCCGGACAGTCCACGTGCGCATAGTGACGACTGTCCGTCTCGTACTCCACGTGCGCCGTCGCGATCGTGATGCCCCGCGCACGCTCCTCCGGCGCGTTGTCAATCTGATCGTACGCCCGAAACTCACCGCCACGCTTCTCCGCGCCCACCTTCGTCAGCGCCGCGGTCAGCGTCGTCTTCCCATGGTCCACGTGACCTATCGTTCCCACATTCACATGCGGCTTCGTACGCTCAAATTTTTCCTTGGACACGAGTGCTACCCTCTTTACCTTACAATTTGGTGTCTGATACCAGATTAAGAAGCTTTCTTGATCACCGCATCAGCGATATTCGACGGGGCTTCCGCGTATTTCGCAAATTCCATCGAATAGGTCGCACGACCCTGGGTCGCCGAGCGCAGATCCGTGGCGTAGCCGAACATTTCCGCCAGCGGCACCTCGGCGCGGATGATCTTGCCCGAAGGGCTGTCGTCCATGCCCTGCACCATACCGCGGCGGCGGTTAAGGTCGCCCATGACGTCGCCCATGTTCTCTTCCGGTGTGACGACCTCCACCTTCATGATGGGCTCGAGCAGCACCGGTCTGGCCTGCTGGCAGCCTTCCTTGAAGCCCATGGAGCCGGCGATCTTGAACGCCATTTCCGAGGAGTCCACATCGTGATAGGAGCCGTCGTAAAGGGTGACCTTTACGTCGACCACCGGGTAGCCGGCCAGCACACCGCTCTCCAGCTGCTCCTGGATACCCTTGTCCACCGCGGGAATGTACTCCTTGGGCACAACGCCTCCGACGATGGCGTTGACGAACTCGTAGCCGCTCCCCGCTTCCTGGGGCTCGAGCTTGAGCACCACGTGTCCGTACTGGCCGCGACCACCGGACTGGCGCACGAACTTGCCTTCGGCCTTCCCCACCACCTTGCGGATGGTCTCGCGGTAGGCCACCTGGGGGGCACCGACATTGGCCTCAACGTTGAATTCGCGCTTCATGCGATCGACGATGATGTCCAGATGCAGCTCGCCCATGCCGGAAATGATGGTCTGACCGGATTCCTCATCGGTCTGCACCCGGAACGACGGGTCTTCCTGGGCCAGCTTGGACAGCGCCAGGCCCATCTTTTCCTGATCGCTCTTGGTCTTCGGCTCTACGGCCACGGATATCACTGGATCGGGAAACTCCATGCGCTCCAGCGTGATGACATGGTTCATGTCGCACAGCGTGTCGCCGGTGGTGACATCCTTCAGGCCGACCGCTGCGGCGATGTCCCCGGCGTAGACCTGCTTGATTTCCTCGCGCGAGTTGGCATGCATCTGCACGATGCGGCCGACGCGCTCTTTCTTGCTCTTGACCGGGTTGTAGACCGTGTCGCCGGAGTTGAGAACACCCGAATACACCCGGAAAAAAGTCAGTGTGCCGACGAAAGGATCCGTGGCGATCTTGAACGCCAGCGCCGAGAACGGCTCGTCATCGGAGGCGTGGCGCTCGGCCTCCGTCAGGTCCTTGTCGTCCAGCACGCCCTTGATCGGGGGCACGTCCACCGGCGAGGGCATGTAGTGGATGATGGCGTCCAGCATCGCCTGCACGCCCTTGTTCTTGAACGCCGAGCCACACAGCGTGGGCACGATCTCGTTCGCAAGGGTACGGATGCGGATGCCCTTGCGGATCTCTTCCTCGCTGAGGTCACCTTCCTCGAGGTATTTTTCCATCAGCTCATCGGTGGCTTCCGCAGCCGCCTCGACCATGTGCTCGCGCCACTCCCGGCACTGATCGAGCAGATTGTCCGGGATGTCGCGCGCCTCATAGGTCGCACCGAGGTCGGCCTCGTTCCAGTAGATCGCCTGCATGCGGATCAGATCGATCACCCCCTCGAAGGCGTCCTCGGCACCGATCGCGAGCTGCAGCGGCACCGGATTGGCGCCCAGCCGGGTCTTGATCTGGTCGACCACGCGCAGGAAGTCAGCCCCCGCACGATCCATCTTGTTCACGAAGGCCATGCGCGGCACGCGGTAGCGGGTGGCCTGCCGCCATACGGTCTCCGACTGCGGCTCGACGCCACCCACGGCACAGAATACCGCCACGGTCCCATCCAGCACCCGCAGCGAACGCTCCACCTCGATGGTGAAATCGACGTGACCGGGCGTGTCGATGATGTTGATGCGGTGCAGATCGAACTGCCGATCCATCCCCCGCCAGAAGCAGGTGGTCGCCGCCGAGGTAATGGTGATGCCCCGCTCCTGCTCCTGCTCCATCCAGTCCATGGTCGCGGCACCATCGTGAACCTCACCGATCTTGTGAGAGATACCGGTGTAGTACAGGATACGCTCGGTCGTCGTCGTCTTACCGGCATCGATGTGCGCCATGATGCCGATATTGCGATACCGCCTGATTGGAGTCTTACGTGCCACAGCAGCGCTTCCTCAAAACCGATCCCCTTCGGCCCTACCAGCGGTAGTGCGCGAAGGCCTTGTTGGCTTCGGCCATCCGGTGCGTATCTTCCTTCTTCTTGACCGCCGAGCCACGATTTTCCGCGGCGTCCATCAGCTCTCCGGCCAGCCGCAGCGCCATGGACTTCTCGCTGCGGGAGCGGGACGCATCGATGACCCAGCGCATGGCGAGCGTGGTACGGCGTGCCGCCCGCACTTCCACCGGCACCTGATACGTGGCGCCACCCACGCGACGGGATTTCACCTCCACCAGCGGACGCACGTTGTCCAGCGCCTTGTCGAGCGTTTCCACCGGGTCGCCGCTGGCGCGCTCCTGAATCCGGTCCAGCGCGCCGTACACGATGCGCTCGGCAACCGATTTCTTGCCGGACTTCATGATCATATTGATGAACCTGGCCAGCATCTGGTTGCCATATTTCGGATCGGGCAGCACCTCCCGACGCTCGGCCACTCTTCTTCTCGACATGGTTTCCTGTCTCGCCTAAACGCTGTTAACTCGATAACCCCGTCACGACTTGGGTCGCTTGGTTCCGTACTTGGAGCGCCCCTGGCGGCGACTCTCGACACCCTGGGTATCCAGGCTGCCGCGCACCGTGTGGTAGCGCACGCCCGGCAGGTCCTTGACGCGCCCACCGCGGATCAGCACCACCGAGTGTTCCTGCAGATTGTGACCCTCGCCACCAATATAGGTGGTCACCTCGTAACCGTTGGTCAGCCGTACACGCGCGACCTTACGCAGCGCCGAGTTGGGCTTTTTCGGCGTCGTAGTATAGACGCGTGTGCAGACGCCGCGCCGCTGCGGACAGGCCTGCAACGCGGGCACACTGGTCTTTTCCTGTTTGCGGATGCGTGGCTTGCGCACCAGCTGATTGATTGTAGCCATGAGTACTTTCTCCACCCGCGCCCGTTCCGGGGTGCTGAATTTTTGTCCTGTCCTGAAAACAAACGACAGGCCGGGCGGACCCGGCCTGTCGGAGGAGGCGCATTTTAGGTATTCCACCCGACACTGTCAAGTGAAATCTCGGGTGAATCCGGGCCCTTGCGTCGGCGGACCCGGATCGCCCCCGAACGTCAACCTTCCGTCACATGCTCCTCGGTATCGCCGGCCGAGGCCTCGGCGGCCGCGCTGGGCTCGGCAACCTCCTCGATCGGGATGCCCCTGCGCTGACGACGCCGCTCCTCGTGATAGGCCAAACCCGTGCCGGCCGGAATCAGCCGGCCGACGATCACGTTCTCCTTCAGACCGCGCAACTCGTCGCGCATGCCGCGCACGGCCGCCTCCGTGAGCACCCGGGTGGTCTCCTGGAAGGAGGCCGCCGAGACAAAGGACTCGGTCGCCAGGGAAGCCTTGGTGATGCCCAGCAGCACCGGGATCCAGGTCGCCGGCTCCTGACCCTCGGCGACCAGGCGCTCGTTCTCATCGAGCACCCGGGACTTGTCCACCTGCTCGCCCTTGAGAAACTTCGAGTTTCCGGGCTCGTAGATTTCGATCTTGCGCAGCATCTGCCGGATGATGACTTCGATGTGCTTGTCGTTGATGCCCACACCCTGGAGCCGGTAGACGTCCTGGATTTCCTTGACCAGATATTCGGCCATCGCGGTCGTGCCGAGCAGGCGCAGGATGTCGTGCGGGTTGGGCTCGCCGTCGGCCAGCACTTCACCACACTCGACCTGCTCACCCTCGAATACCGCGATGTGACGCCACTTGGGAATCAGCTCCTCGTGGGTTTCGCCGTCGGCCTCGGTGATCACCAGACGCTGCTTGCCCTTGGTCTCCTTACCAAAGCTGATGGTTCCGGAGGTCTCGGCCAGGATCGCCGAATCCTTCGGCTTGCGCGCCTCGAACAGGTCCGCGACCCGGGGCAAACCGCCGGTGATGTCGCGGGTTTTGGACGATTCCTGCGGGATGCGCGCCACTACGTCACCGACCTGCACGCTGGCGCCGTCCTCGAGCCCGACGATGGCCTCGGCGGGGAGGAAATAGTGGGCCGCGACATCGGTACCGGGGAGCTTGAGCTCCTCGCCGGACTCGCTGAGCAGGCGAATCATGGGACGCAAATCCTTGCCCGCCGAGCCGCGCTGCTTGGGATCGGTGACGACCAGGCTGCGCAGACCGGTGATCTCATCGGTCTGCCGCTGCACCGTCACCCCTTCCACGAAGTCGACGAAACGGACCTTGCCGGCCAGCTCCACCACGATGGGATGGGTGTGCGGATCCCAGTTGGCGACGATCTGACCGCCTTCCACCATCTCGCCGTCACGTGCGCTGATGACCGCGCCGTACGGGACCTTGTAGCGCTCGCGCTCCCGGCCATGCTCGTCGACCACGCCGATCTCTCCGGAGCGCGATACTGCCACCAGGTGGCCGTTCTTGTCGGTGACGGTCTTGATGTTGTGCAGCTTGATGGAGCCCTTATTCTTCACCTGCACGTTGTTCACCGTGGCCGCACGGCTCGCCGCGCCGCCGATATGGAAGGTGCGCATGGTGAGCTGGGTGCCCGGCTCACCGATGGACTGCGCCGCGATGACGCCGATGGATTCGCCGATGTTCACCTTGTGCCCGCGCGCCAGATCGCGCCCGTAGCAGCTCGAGCAGATCCCATAGCGGGTTTCACAGGTAATGGGCGAGCGCACCTTCACCTCGTCGATGCCGGCCCGCTCGACCCGCTCGACCCACTTCTCGTCGAGCAGGGTGCCCGCCGGCACCACCACCTCGTCGGAGCCGGGGGCAGTGGTATCGCACGCCGTGACCCGTCCGAGCACCCGCTCGCTGAGCGATTCAACCACGTCGCCGCCCTCGACCAGCGGGGTCATGACCATGCCGCTGTCGGTGCCGCAGTCGATCTCGGTGACGACCAGATCCTGGGCAACATCGACCAGGCGGCGGGTGAGGTAACCCGAGTTCGCGGTCTTGAGCGCGGTGTCGGCGAGACCCTTGCGCGCACCGTGGGTGGAGATGAAGTACTGCAGCACGTCCAGGCCTTCACGGAAATTCGCCGTGATCGGCGTCTCGATGATCGAGCCATCCGGCTTGGCCATCAGGCCGCGCATGCCCGCCAGCTGGCGAATCTGCGCCGCCGAGCCGCGAGCGCCGGAATCGGCCATCATATAGACCGAGTTGAAGGACGTCTGCCTGACCACCTCGCCGCTGGCGGCGATGACATCGTCGGTGCCGAGCTTGTTCATCATGGCCTTGGCCACCTGGTCGTTGGTGCGCGACCAGATATCGACCACCTTGTTGTAGCGCTCGCCGTTGGTCACCAGACCCGAAGTGTACTGATTCTCGATCTCCTTGACCTCGGACTCCGCCTGTACCAGGATCGCCGCCTTCTCTTCCGGGATCACCATGTCGTTGATGCCGAAGGAAACCGCGGCGCGGGTGGCGTAGGAAAAGCCCGTGTACATCAGCCGGTCGGCGAACACCACGGTGGCCTTCAGACCGACGTTGCGGTAGCAGAGGTTGATGACGTTGGAGATGGCCTTCTTCGACATGTCGCGATCGACGGAATCGAAGGGGATACCCGTCGGCAGGATTTCGGACAGCAGCGCACGACCCACCGTGGTTTCCCGCACCCGTGTGCGTCTCTCGATCTCGCCGTTTTCCAGCAGCACGCTGTCGCTGATACGCACCCTGACCTTGGCGTGCAGGTCGGCGGCGCCGGTGGCGTAGGCGCGATGCACCTCAGCGACATCGCGAAACATCATGCCCTCCCCCTTGGCGTTGACCGCCTCGCGGGTCATGTAATACAGACCCAGCACCACGTCCTGGGAGGGCACGATAATCGGGTCGCCGTTGGCGGGCGACAGGATATTGTTCGTCGACATCATGAGGGCGCGGGCTTCGAGCTGCGCCTCCAGCGACAACGGGACGTGCACCGCCATCTGGTCGCCGTCGAAGTCCGCATTG
>JASFKW010000087.1:0-16540 GCA_050118435.1 Gammaproteobacteria bacterium
CCGCACACCGGATGACATACGCCCCGGCTACGGCTTCGATGTGTCCTGCCAGGGGTCGGTGCCCGAATCCATCATCTGTTTTCTCTACGCACAGGACTGGGAGTCGACAGTGCGCAACGCCGTATCGCTGGGCGGCGACAGCGACACCATGGCCTGTATCGCCGGCGGTATCGCCGAGGCTTTCCATGGCCCCGTGAATCCCGGGGTTCGTGAGCAGGTGCGAAACATCCTCGCCCCGGAGCTCTGGCAGGTGACCGCGCACTTCCACGCGCGCTACGTCGAGCGCAGAAACAGCTGAAAAGGGGGTCAGACCCCGGTTTTGCGCCTGCGCGGCGCCCCCAGGCGCAGCGCGCCCTCGCCGAATCTGTCCGTCACCTCATCCAGCGTTTCGAGCAGCCGCTGGTCCTCTCGCCGCTCGTGGATGGGGTCAAACAGGTCTCCCTGGGCGGCCTGAGGCTCCTCCCAGTCGCTGATGCCGACGCCTATGAGCCGGACGGCCTTGGTGGGCAGCCCACCTTCGACGAACAGCGCCCAAGCCGTTCTGAGAATGTCGCGCTCGTCGTTGGTCGCGGATCCGCGGCGTTGCCGGGTGTGTGTCTCGAACCCCGTGAAGCGGATTTTCAGCATCACGACGCAACCGGCGAGCCCCTCCCTGCGTGCCGTTCTCGCCACCTCCGCCGCCAGACCCCGAAGCGCGTCCTTGAGCAGGACGCGATCCCGGAGATCCGTCTCGAAGGTCGTCTCCTTGGAAATGCTCTTGCGCCGCCGTTCGGGCACCACTTCATCCGAGGCCAGTCCGAAGGCCTGGCGGTGAAAGTCGGCCGCGGCCTTCTTCCCGAGGTGCTGCTCCAGCCTCTTTAGTGGACAGGCGCGCAGCTGTGCCACCGTCCTTATGCCGAGGCGGGCGAAGGTGCGCTGTGTCTGGCGTCCCAGTCCGCGGAGGCTGGAGACCGGCATGGGCGCCAGAAAGTCGAGGACCTGGTCGGCGGCGACGACCGTCAGACCGTCCGGCTTGCAGTGCTCCGAGCCCAGCTTGGCGATCAGCCGGTTGGGGCCGATTCCCACCGAGGCGGTGAGGCCCGTCCCGGCGAGGATGCGGCGCTTGAGCTCGCGTCCCACGGTCTCGGGCGGGCCAATCAGCTTCTCGAGCCCGGTGACATCCAGATAGGCCTCGTCGATCGAGGCGGCTTCGAGTGTCGGCGTCACGGATTCCAGGATCCGGAACACCCGGCGCGAGACCCGGCGGTACTTCTCCAGGTCGGGACGCAGAAACACGGCATGCGGACAGCGCCGGTGGGCGTCGGAGATCGGCATGGCCGAGTGGATACCGAAGCTCCTCGCTTCATAGGAGGCCGCGGCAACCACGCCGCGATGCCCCGGCAGGGCGCCTACAACCACCGGGCGGCCCCGGTATTCCGGGTGATCCCGCTGCTCGCAGCTGGCGAAAAAGGCGTCCAGATCCAGGTGCGCGATCCAGCGATGCTGCGGCCGGACGCTCAGGTGCTCTGTTTCTCCCATTGATACACGCGCATTGGCGGAATGTTGAGCAGCTCCAGCCGCATGCGCGCCGGTCCCAGCACGGGCCGGCACAGGGTCGCAACCCGCCCGCTGACCTGGTAGGCGACGAAGCGCCCGTTGGGTGCGAGCAGGGATGAGACTGCCTCGATCACCCGACAGCCCTCAGCGGTGTCCAGTGTGGAAAACGGGATTCCCGAAATGATCACTTCCGGCGCGTCCAGGCCGTAGGTCGAAATGATTTTGCCCAGGTCTGCGGCACTGCCGAGGTGGGCGATCAGTCTGTCGTCCTGGATGGCGCCCACCATGGCGTGGAAGCGGGGGTTGATCTCGATGCTCAGGAGCCTGGCATCCCGGGACATGGTGCGCAGTATCGCTCGTGTGGTCCCTCCCGTGCCGGAGCCCAGCTCGACGATGCTTGTGGCCGACGTGATCCCGGCGACGTCCAGGATGCGCTGCTCCAGGAATCCGGAGCTGGGAATGACTGAGCCGATCTGCAGAGGGTGTTTCAGGAACTCTTTCAGAAAAAGGAACCGTCCGTTCAACAGGGAAGTCTTTCGCTTTGTGTCTGCCATTGGCCATCCCGTTGCGATTTCGATGAGTGTGGTCCGACCGTGACTGCCAGGGCCAGGCGCGGTGCCGTCGTGTGACGCTATCATGCCTTAAAACGGACTGAAAATGCATCAATTTTTGCCGAGGCGGTGCGCCGGATACCGGCAACATCGAGTGATGCTCGGTGTTGTGGTGCGGTGGGCCGGATCGCACGGGCCTTCCGCCTACTGCCGGGAGCTCACCACAAAGAATTATCGGTAGCGCTGTCTTCGAAAAGCCTGTCCAGCGCCAGGAGGGTCAGCCTGCCGCCGCTTTCGGGCACAAATGCCCCCGTGTCAATGAACCAGACGTTGGCCTGTCGATGAACCCGGTGGTCCGGCATGATAGTGTGACCGCAAACCACCTGGTCAATGCCTTCGACCGGCGTGGTGACCCAGCCCTCGGCGCGCTGGCGCCCCCACATGGCGGTGTGGCGCGCCGCCTCGTCCCCGGATTCCAGTGCCGCGACAAACTGCGGCCAGCTCAGGTCCGCCGGCAGATCGGCGTGAACGATCCCGACGCGTCCCCGGACGGTTTCGATCTCCATGGCCGCCGGCAGCTGCCGGAACGCCGACAGGTATTGCGCCCGGGATTCGGCGTCCAGGGCCAGCCACCAGTCGCCACCGTTCATCAGCGTCCAGGTGAACAGCACCTCCTCGTCGTGCCGCGACCGCAGGGCCATGTCCTCATGGTTGCCGGCACAGGCATGAAACCACGGCCTGCTCAGCCATTGCAGCGCCTCGGCGGACCGGGTGCCGCGGTCGATGAGATCGCCCACGGAAAACAGACGGTCGGTCTCGGAGCCGAAGCTCACCCTCTCCAGTGCTACGCGCAACTGGTCGAAGCAGCCGTGGATGTCGCCGACGACGTAGTCACGGCCATGGGAGTTGCGTCCATAGTGCTGCACGGGCCCGCTCATGTGACTTTCCCATGCCGAAGCTCTCAGATCGCGCAATCCGCGGGCCGCTGGGCCCGGGATGTTCCGGCGTCCTTGCCGAACAGCCGGCCACGCGCTGTCCGGTCGGGGCCGCAAAGCCCCGCGCCGCAGCAACTCCGCCGATGCCTGCGAGGGCAGAGGCGTCGCCGTACCAGCGCCCCTGTGGTCCGCGTGGCCGTATGCTCTATGATAGTCCAAGTGAGTCGCCTGTCCGTGACAACCGCATTGCCGGCCGCCGTGCGTCTGCGTCCCATGCGGGAGTCCGATCTCCCCGCCGTTCATCGCCTGGAGACGATGAGCCAACCGTTCCCCTGGCCGCTGTGGCTGTTTCGCCGGCAGTTGCGGGAGGGTGCCTCCTGCTGGGTGCTCGCACAGGGTCAGAGCATCCTGGGCTTCGGCGTTGTTGCCGTTTGGAAACAGCGTGCACACATCATGAATATCTGTGTCGCGCCCCGATGCCGCCGACGCGGGTGGGGCCGGCACATCATGCTGCAACTGCTGCGCGTGGCTCGACACCATCACTGCAGGCAAGCCTGGCTGGAGGTGCGGTCGACTAATCGTCCCGCGATTCTGCTCTACCAGACACTGGGGTTTCGCACCGAGGAGGTCCGCAAGGGCTACTATCCGGCCCGTCGTGGGCGACAGGACGGACTGATTATGGTTCGCCTTCTGGAGGGCGTGTCCTGAGCCGTGCGTGAGCAGCCGGCGGGCGCTGGCGCGACGGGCCGTGGCCGTTGTTCAGCACGCCCGTCTGTGAATTGCGCCGAAGCAGGGAAGCCGCGCTCCCGGCCTTGCGCGGGAACCCCGCCTCTGATCGGGACGGTCAGGGCGACACTCTGCCGCTGCGGTTGAGGACCGTGCCGACGATATTGGTCGTTCCGAGCAGGTCCACGGCTTGCGCAAGCTCGTTGCGGGTCGTGGCGTTGTCGTCCACGACCAGCAGGGCGGCGTCGACCTGGGGCGAGAAGGACACCGTCTCGGCGGTTCCCAGCACCGGTGGCACGTCGAAGATCACGACGCAGCGCTCAGCGGAGGACTTGAGGTCCGCGACCAGCCGTTCCATCTTCGGCGAGTTGAGCATTTCCGCGGAATTCTCCATCGGTCGCCCGCCGGGCAGTATCACGAGGTCTTCCAGGTAGTAGGGCCGGATGAGGAGCTCCTCGATGGGTATCACGTCGGTCAGGTAGTCGCTCAGTCCTTGCCGTTCGGGCAGCCCGAGATGCTGTAGCAGGGAAGGTGAGCGCAGGTTGGCGTCAACCAGTACGACGGTGTACGCGACTTCCCGCGCCATGCTGACGGCCAGGTTGATCGCCGTGAGCGTCTTGCCCGCGCCGGCACGCGGGCTGGTGACGGCGAGCGTGCTCCACTGATTTTCCTTCAGGCGCTGCAGGAGCTGCGTGCGCAGCAGATGAAAGGGCTCCCTGAACTGGGCTGGCTCGTGCCCGGTGAGGATCCGGTTTTGCCGCAGCACGGCCTTGCTGCAGGCAACGGACTGAATCCGATGATAGTCGATCCTGCTTGTATCGCCGCCATCGATTGGCAGCGGCCGGAACCGCCGTCTGGCCGCATCGTCCTCATGCGGCATATCCAGGGCATACAGTAGCTGCTCCATGATCGATCTCCACTAGTCGAGTCTGATTGAGCCGGCGCCGGTCGCTGGTGCCACCGGTGCAGACTGCGTCTTACAGGGCCGCGCGTAAGTCGTCCGACACGGGGCGGGTGCGGGACCCCCGGCGGCGGGAAGGCAGCCATTGAACGGACAGGGAGCCTTCCACCGCCGGTCCTGCCGGCCCGCGCCGGCCGATTCCCGTACGCACCATCGGCCGTCAGGCCACGCCGGGCCCGCGCCCGCGGCGCGCCACGCCGAGGATTCCGATCATGGCAGAGAGGAAGAGCCAGAACGCCGGCGGTATGGGAATCGGCAGTACCTGGAGCCCATAAAGCCCTTTTTCACCATCTTGAGGAATGGCCCCCAGGTTTACCTTGAAAGTGTCTGACGCTCCGACGCTCGCAACGTTGAAGATTAACGAACCGGAACCGAATCGCCCCCCGAGAAGCATGTCGTTATTGGTGTCCTTGTCGTGCTGGATGACGGAGAGCGACAGGATTTCAAAAGGCTTCGGATACTCGAAGTCCAGCAGGGAGGCTTTGTAGGTCCCCGGCGAGTCGATCTTAATTTTTCTAGGACCCACTTCAGGACCTGATACGAGCCCGATTTCGTAATAGTGCCCGACCTCGTCGTAGACGACTGTCGAAGCCTGCGCGCGAACCGCCATCACACAGATCAACAGAAGAACCAGAGCCGAACTGAAGTAGTGTTTCTGGTGCATCATCGCTTTCACTCCTTCCGGATTAAGACCTGCCCCCGGCTTGTCCGTTGCGGGCGGATGTCCGCACCGCCGACTGTCAGTGAGTGTCGCGGCTGACGCGCTGCGCGGCGCCCCAAAGCCTTCCATTCCGACAGGGACCTGTCACCAAACTTGGTCTGATGACAATCAGACCACCGTGAGTTGCAGCTTATGCCCGCGCCGCCCCGCTCGCGTTGACAGCTGCACCCTGTCCAAGTGAAAGCTTTCGCAGTTCTGTTCGTGCCCGCGGAACCAGTTCTCATCGCGGCCCGATGCCGGGTCAACCGGACACGTGTGCTTTCGTTGCGCTGATGCTTCGGGCGGTGCGCCGTCGGAAAAAGGGGCGGCGGTCACAGCGGCGTGCGCCGCCAGCAGAGAAAGGTTGATGATAAGATGGCGGCCAGCTCCTGTGAGAGGCCGGAGCCTCCGAGCGCGTCGGCGGGGCGCCGGGCGCAGGGACACAGGGTCGTCGAGCTTACCGGGTCGCGTGGAAATTCGGTCCCGGAGGCGCATGGCCGTTGACTTCCGTATGCAGTGGCAACCAGACAGAATCCGACTCCGTTGATCGTGCGCTTGTGACCGGCATGACACTGACGCTGCTGCATACAGCCGACTGGCAGATCGGCAAACAGTTCGCTCACATCGCGGGCGATGCGGCGGCCATGCTGCGCGCCCAGCGCCTGGAGACCATCGGGGCGCTGGCCATGCTGGCCCGTGACCGGCGCGTCGACGCGGTCCTGGTGGCCGGCGACGTCTTCGAGGACAACGCCGTCTCGGACCAAACTCTGCGCCGCACCATGAACGCGTTGTCCGCATACGAGGGGCCCTGGGTGCTTCTGCCGGGCAATCACGACGCGGCGCTGACCCAGAGCGCCTGGAGCCGGCTGCGCAGGCTCGACGTTGTGCCGGCAAACGTGATGCTGGCAACCGAGCCGCGGGCGCTCGAGCTCTGCGACGGCCGGCTCTGCGTGTTGCCCGCACCCCTGCAGCGCCGCCACGAGGTGCGGGATCTTACCGACTACTTCGACAGCGTCGAATCCGATCCCGGCGTCTATCGGATCGGGCTGGCCCACGGCGCGGTACGCAACCGGCTGCCCGCGGATTGCGAAGCCATGAATCCGATCTCGGACAGCCGCGCCGACACGGCCCACCTGGACTACCTGGCCCTCGGCGACTGGCACGGAACCCTGGAGATCGCGCCGCGCACCTGGTACGCCGGCACACCCGAGCCGGACCGCTTCCGATCGAACGATCCGGGCAATGCGCTGCTGGTGCGGCTCACCCGGCCCGGCGGGTCTCCCCAGGTCGAGAAAATACGCATCGGTCGTTTTCGCTGGGCGCAGCTCGATTTCACCCTGAGCGACGGCGCCGGCGTTACGGTGCTCGATGACCGCCTCGGGCGGCTCGCCGGGCCCGGCGACACCCTGCTGCGGCTGCGGCTCAGCGGCGCCCTGGACCTGGTCGCCCGCGCCCGGCTCGACGAGGTGCTCCAGCGCTGGCGGGCGCGCCTGCACCATTTGGACGTCGATGACACGGCCCTGGTGGCGCGGCCGAGCGCGGACGATATCGCCGTGATGGCTGCCTCCGGCTTTGTTCGGGACGCGATCGAGACCCTGACGCGCATCCAGGATGATCCGGCGCACCCCGACCACGCGCACGCCGGCCTGGCCCTGCAGACGCTGTACCTGGAGCAGCTGGCGCTGCGCACATGAAGGGCATGCGTTTCAAATCGGTCGAGGTGAGCCGCTTTCGCCAGTTCCGCTCTGCGCTCGAGGTGCACGGCCTCACCCCGGGGCTGAACGTGATCGCGGGCGACAACGAGGAGGGCAAGTCGACGCTGCTGCAGGCGGTGCGTGCGGCGCTGTTCGACAAATACACCAGCTCCGCCGCGGACGCCTACCGGCCCTACGGCGAGAAGGTCAGCCCGCGCGTGCGCCTGGTCTTCGAGCTCCAGGGTCTGGAATTCCGGCTCGACAAGGTCTTCTCGCGCCGAAAAGACGGCGAAGCCACGCTCAGCGCCAGCGACGGCCGGCGCTGGGAAGGGCCTCAGGCCGAGGAGCTCGTGGCCGAGCTGCTCGGCTTCAGCTATGCAGCGCGGGGGGCCAGCAGGGCGGAGCACCAGGGTCTGGCGGGCCTGCTGTGGGTCGAGCAGGCGCATGCCTATGAAGCGGTCAGCCTCAGTGACCAGTCGAGGCGGCAGCTGCACAGCGTCTTCGACAGCGAAATGAGCGAGCTGCTCGGTGGTGAGCACGGCGAGGCGCTGCACCGGCGCATCGAAGCGCGGCGCAGGGACTATTTCGACGCGCGCAACCGGCCGCGCGGCGACTACCGGCAGCTGCTGGAAAGGAAAGCCGGGCTTGCGGAGGACCTGGAGAGCGCCCGCCTCGAGCTGCAGGCTTACGAGCACAAGACCGATCAGCTCGAGCGCCGACAGGCTGCGCTGCAAAGCTGCCTCGACGACCGTGCCCTCGAGAAGGCCCAGGCCGGGCTGCGTGAGGCGCGGGAAAAGCATGCCCGGGTGCAGCAGCTGATGAAACAGATCGAGGGCAGCAGGGAGAAGCTGGGCCGGCTCCGGGCCGAGCGTGAAGCGGCGAGCCTGGCCTGGGAAAGCCGCGTTTTGCTGGCGGGGGACCGGCAGCAGGCCGAGGAGGCGCTGCAGGTGGCGGGCGAGCTGCTGGCGCGGCGGGAAGCGGAGCTGGAGCCGGCACAACGGACCCTTGAGACAGTGAAAGCCGAGTTCGCAGCCGAGAAGAAGCGTCGGCTGGCGGAGGAGGCCCGGCTGCGCCGGGCCCGCGAAGCCGAGGAGCTGGCCCGGCTGAGCACGGAAGCGCAGCGGCTGCGGACGCGGCTCCAACAAGCGCGCGGTTCAGAGACGGCGCGGCGGCGCTGCCAGACCCGGCGCGATGCCATCGCGGTCACGTTCGACAGCCTGGATCAACTGCGACGGCTGGAACAGGCGCGGGCACTGGCCGAGGCCCGCCTCCACGCGGCTGCGACGCGGGTCGATCATTACCTCGAGCCGGCCGCTTCGGTGCGCCTCGCCGGTGAGCCGCTCGCGGGTGAAGGCTCGGTTCTGCTGACCGAAACGTCGGTGCTGGAGGCCGAGGGGGTCGGGCGATTCACCGTCCATCCTGGCGGGGAAGACCTCGAGCGGCTCGCGATGCAGCTCCAGGAGCACACGCGGAGCCTGCACGAGCGGCTCGCCGAGCTGAGCGCGGCCGACCTGCGCGAGGCGGAAGGCGCACTCAATGCGCGCCAGGCGCTGGACCGTGAGGCGAGGGAGCACGCGGCGCGGCTCAGCGGGCTGGCGCCGGACGGTGTGGCCGGGCTCGAGCAGCGCCTGGAGTCGCTGGACCGCCAGCGCCGGGACCTGGCGGACAGACTGGGCGAGGCTTCGAACGCGGCCGACGACCCGGACCGTCTGCAGGCCGGGCTCGTTGAGCTGGGCGACCGCATTGCCGCGCTGGAGGCCGAGGTTGCGGAAGGACAACGGGTATACGGCGAACGGCGCGAAGGGGTGGCGGAAGCCGCCGCCGGACTCCGGTCCGCACAGACCCGTGCGCAGGCCGCCGACGAGGCGCTGGAAACCGCGCGCAAGGGGACCCCGGATGCCAAACTGGCCGCTGCGCTCGCCGACGCGGAGCGTGGCCTGGCGCTAGGGGGTCAGCAGCTCGCGGCGCTGGAGCATGCCCTGGAGGCCGAAAACCCGGACGCGGTGGCGCTGGGGGTCGAGCGCTGCGAAAAAGCCGTCGAGCAGGTACAGGCCGAAATCCGGCGGCTCGAAACCCAGGTCAGGGACTTGTCGGTGGAGCTGAACGCCCTGGGCCAGCGGGGCATCGCCGAGGAGCTGGCGCAGGCCGAGTCGGACCATGCGACGGTGGAGCGCGAGCTGGACCGGGTCGAAGCCCAGGCGCTCGCCGTCGATCTCCTGTATCGCACCCTGGATGCGGCGCTCAAGCGCGCCAAGGAGGCGGTCGCCCGGCCCGTCGTCGCCAGGCTGGTGCCCTACCTGCGTCAGCTGATACCCGCGGCCGAGCCGGACATCAATGAGGACCTGGTGCTCACCGGCATTCGCCGCGGTCGCACGGCCGAGCCGTTCGAGGCTCTGAGCATCGGCACCCGCGAGCAGCTCGCAGTGCTGGTCCGGCTGGCCTACGCGGATCTTCTGAGCGAGCGGGGCATGCCCGTCACCGTGATCCTGGACGACGCTCTGGTCAACTCCGACGACGAGAGGCGCGAGCGCATGAAAGCCATTCTCTACCAGGCCGCCAAGCGCTATCAGATTCTGGTGCTCACCTGCCACGAGCGGGACTATCGCGACGCGGGTGGCACCCTGATTCATCTGGCGGAATGCAAGGCGGGGGAAACACCGTAGCAGTCCGACCGGCGTGCTGGATGGCTGTCTTCTCTTTCCGGTCCCGGGGCCCCGTTCCTGTACTACACTCTCATCAACGCCGTGATCGCAACGCCCATCCCGGTGCACTGCCACGGCGGTTCTCAGAATCATCAAACCGTTGGCGTGTCCGGCCGAGAGAGGATGAGTCATGAGAATCAACACAGTTTATCTTTTCGTAATTGCGTCAGTCGTTGCCCTGGTGTTGCCGCGGTCTGAGGTGTGGGCGGACGAGACCTGCATGTCGCCCTACATGGCGAAGATTGTCGGACAGGAGGACTTCGTCTATGTCTGGACGCTGGGAACCCCGGGCGTCGGCGACGAGCAGGACAAACTGGTGACCATCGACGTCGACCCGGCGTCACCGGACTACGGCAAGGTGGTACACACGGTCTCCGTCGGCGGCCGCAACGAGGCGCACCACTCGGGGCTCACCGACGACCGGCGTTATCTCTGGGCCTCCGGGCTGGATACCAGCAAGATCTTCATTTTCGACGTACACAGTGATCCCGCGAAACCCAGGCTGCACAAGGTCATCGATGACTTCGTCAAGACCAGCGGTGGCGTGGTGGGCCCACACACCAACTACGCCCTGCCGGGCCGCATGCTGCTGACCGGTCTGTCGAACAACAGGGATCACGGCGGCCGCACGGCATTGGTGGAATACACCAACGCAGGTGAGTTTGTCGCGACCTACTGGATGCCCACCGACGACAATCTGCAGGGCGCGACCAAAAGCGGAAAATATGCCGACGGCTACGGCTACGATGTCCGTGTTCTGCCGCGGCGCAATGTCATGGTCACGTCCTCATTCACCGGATGGAACAATTACATGATGGATCTGGGCAAGATGATGGCGGACAGCGAGGCGATGAAGCGGTTCGGCAATACCGTGGTGGTCTGGGACCTCCACACCCGTCAGCCCAGGAAGGTGTTCGATGTGCCGGGGGCACCGCTGGAGATTCGTTGTGCCTGGGGGCCCCGACACGATTACTGTTTCACCAGCACGGCGCTGACTTCCAAGCTCTGGCTGATCTACGAGGACGATGCGGGCGAGTGGCAGGCAAAGGTCGTCGCCGATATCGGCGATGCCAGCAAGATTCCGCTGCCCGTGGACATCTCCATCTCGGCGGACGATTCCCTGTTGTGGGTGGACACCTGGAACGATGGGACGACCCATCTGTTCGATATTTCCGATCCATTCGCTCCCAAGGAGATCTTGACGGAAAAGATCGGCGAGCAGCTCAACATGCTCTCCCAGAGCTGGGACGGCAAGCGTGTCTATTTCACTTCCTCACTCCTGGCCAACTGGGACAAGAAGGAGGCCCCGGGCGGTGGCGACCTCCAGTTCTTCAAGGCCTATACCTGGGACGGCGAGAAGCTGAGCCACGAGTTCACCATTGATTTTCTGGAAGCAAAACTCGGCAGCCCGCACCAGATGCGGTTCGGGGACCGTTCGCTGTACTGAGATCAGAGAGCTGTCCGGTGTGGTCGACGCCGGGCCCGGCTGCTGGATGAGCGGGTGGTTGCGGTGGCGACACGGAGCTCTCGGGCTGCTCGGGGCCTTATTGCTGGGCGATGCCGGGGCCGCGGTGGATCACGGCCGGCACCGGCAGGATGCGCCCCAGGTGCTCGCGCCCGGCTACCAGGCGCTCGGCTACGAGGCGCCGGAGCCCGGCACCTATCGACTGCCGACGCTGGGCGAAGCCGAAGACGGCGTCCTCCTGGACAGCCGCGGCACGCCGCAGCAACTGCGTGATCTCTACGGCGACAAGGTCGTGGTCCTGAGCTTCATCTACACCAGCTGCAGCGACATCAACGGCTGTCCTCTGGCCACCCACGTGCTGAGCCAGGTCCAGAAACGCATCGCCGGGGACGCCCGGCTCAGGAATGCGGTGCGCCTGATCAGTGTCAGCTTCGATCCCCGCAACGATACCCCCGAAATCATGGCGGAGTACCGCGACACCTTCGCCAGGGCGGATGTCGACTGGCGTTTTCTCACCGCGGAATCGGAGGCGGATCTGGCGCCGTTGCTGGAGGCCTACGGCCAGAGCCTGAAAAAGGACTACGACGCGGAGGGCAACTTTGTCGGCAGCTTCTCGCACATACTGCGGGTCTACCTGATCGACCGCGCGGCGCGCATCCGCAACATCTACAGCGTGTCCTTCCTGCACGCCGATACGCTGTTGAGCGACATCCGCACGGTGCTGCTCGCGGAGGCGGCTGCGGATTCGGCGGGCATCCCGGCGCCGCTCCGCCAGGGTCCCGGCGATGACAAGCGAGGCTATGAAACGGCCGACTACGCGACGCAGTCCAGGAGTCTCTCGAACCGAAAGGGCAGGCCCGCGGACCTGCTGCAGTTCGTGCGCAGGCCGCCGCTCGGTCTGCCGCCGGTGCCGAGTCCCGAGGATAACCCTGTCACACCTGCCAGGGTGGAGCTGGGTCGCAAGCTGTTCTTCGATCGCCGCCTCTCGCACAACAACACCATTTCCTGCGCCATGTGCCATGTGCCCGAGCAGGGCTTCACCGTGAACGAAATGGCCACTGCTGTCGGCATCGAGGGCCGCAGCGTGCGGCGCAACGCCCCCACCCTGTACAACGTGGCCTTTGCCCAGGGGATTTTTCACGATGCGCGTGAGTCGACCCTCGAACAGCAGATCTGGAGCCCGTTGCTGGCGTCCAATGAAATGGGCAACCCCTCGGTGGGGTATGTGATCGACCGGGTGCGCGGTCTGGCGGACTACGCGGGACTGTTCGAGGACGCGTTCGACGGTCGTCGCCCGGGCATGGAAACCCTCGGCATGGCCATCGCGAGTTACGAGCGCACACTGGTCTCCGCCAACAGTCGTTTCGACCGCTGGTATTTCGCCGGGCAGCAGGACGCGCTGACGCCGGCGGAGCAGCATGGCTTCGAGCTGTTCACCGGCAGGGCGGGGTGCAGCGCCTGCCACACGCTCGAGGGTGAGCAGGCGCTTTTCACCGACAACGCCCTGCACAACACCGGCGTCGGGTACCGGGCGGCGTTCGGGGTACCGGAGTCCGGGACGATAACGCTCGCGCCGGGAGAAACGCTCAGCGTCACTGCTGTGCCGCCGGACCGGACCAACGACCTGGGACGTTATGAGATCACGCTGGATCCCGACGACCGCTGGAAATACAAAACACCCACGCTGCGCAACGTGGCGCTCACGGCGCCCTACATGCACGACGGCTCCATCGGGAGCCTGCGCGCGGTGGTGGAGCACTACAACGGGGGAGGGGTCGCCAACGAGACGCTCGATCCCCTGATCCGACCCCTGAGTCTGAACGCCACCGAGATCGACGATCTGGCAGCGTTTCTGCGCGCGCTAACCGGCGACAATGTCGATGTCATCGTCGCCGACGCATTCGCCGCACCGATTGGCGATCCCTGAAGCAGGTGTGGTGTCGCACCAGGGCGATGCTCGGGCCGACCGAGCCCCGTGAAGTGGCAGGGCATCGGGTCGAAGGCGCGGGCGCGTGTCGGATTGACCGCCGGCCCGGGGCGCGCGGATAGTGCACGCGGGCCGGCAGCAGAGGTGCTGCACATGTGGGAATGGTCACTGGGCTGGGGTGAGGTGACGCCGGACCTCGTGGTCGGCAGCTGTCCCATGACCCCGCGTGATCTTGAAACGATTGCCCGCGGCGCCGGGGTTTCGGCGGTCCTGTCGCTTCAGCATCGCGATTGCCTGGCCTGGTGGGGCATCGACTACGCGCGGATGCGCCGTGCCGGAGCCAGACGGGGGCTGACCATGATCCGCTGCCCCATCCGTGATTTCGATGTCGCCGACATGCGCAGGCGCCTGCCGCGCGCGGTCGCCGAGCTGGCCGCCCTCAGGGCGCAGGGTCATCGGGTGTATGTGCACTGCACGGCCGGTCTGGGGCGGGCCCCACTCACGGTACTGGCTTATCTGATCCTTATCGAGGATTATGCTCCGCAGACAGCCACGGGTCTGATCCATGGCGCACGGCCGGGTGCGGTGCCATCCTGGGAGGCGCTGCACGGTTGCCGCGAGGACCTGGTCGCTTGTCATCGGGGGACCATACAACGGCGGGCCTACGAGCTCTACCTCCAGGCTGTTCATCGGGACGCCGGGGCGGACTGGCAGCAGGCCGAAGTTGAAGTGTTGCGTTCGGCGCTGCTGAACGCGAGCGAAAGCTGACAGGCCATAGTCCTCTCGTGGGTCTGCCGGGACGGACCGCGGTCCTAGCATACACCGCCAGCAATAAGCAGTCATCGACTATCTCATCGAAGAGAACCGTGTGCTCAAGGAGCAATTCGAAGGGCATCGGCTTCGGTTTACCGACCAACAGCGGATACGACTGGCCGTGAAGCCTGTTCGATGTCCGGTTCGTGCGCCCCACTGTAATGCATTGGCGGTGCGATTTGTGCGTTCCATACAGGACGAATGTCTGTTTCGCATGATCCTTTTCGGCGGGGCGTCACTTCGCCGGGTGCTAAGAGAATATGTTGTGCATTATCATGTCGAGCGAAACCATCAGGGTGTTGGGAACCGATGGCTGGAGCCACCTGCCACGGTCAGTTCAGCCGATGAGGCAATTCATCGCCGTGAACGCCTTGGGGATATGCTCAATTTCTATCATTGTGAAGCAGCCCGAAAGTATTCGTTCTATTTCTTGCACCCTACGCGCTGTTTCAACGGGTATCCCGACGAGTCGCTGGCCGAGTGGCATCGCAGGCTGCTTCTCGGCGGCGATGAGGACTGAAGCGAACGGGGTGATCCACGGAGCGACCGATGGCTGCGCTTTTGTTCAGGCTCAAGGGGGTGCCCGAGGACGAGGCCGAGGAGGTTCGTGCCCTGTTGGACCGGCACGGGCTGGACTACTACGAGACGCCGGGTGGCAACTGGGGGATATCGGTCGCAGCGATATGGCTGGAAGACGAGTCGCGCCGGGAGGAGGCGCAGGCCGTCATCGAGGACTATCAGCGCGAGCGCGGCGCAAGGGTGCGAGCCGAGCACGAGAGGTTGCGCAGCGAGGGGCGGCTGGAGACCTTCTCAGATCGCCTGCGGCGCCGGCTCCTGGAGGTCCTCATATACCTGGCCATAATTGGCGCCATCCTGTATTTCTCGGTCAAGCCCTTTTTCGGCCTTGGAAGTTAGTCGCCCGACGATTGTCGCATGCCATCCGAGAAGCCTCATCGGGTGATCCGTGGCGCCGGCGAGTGTGATGTCTCCAGTTGGAGGCGACAGGATCCCTTAGTCGCCGGGCGATGCGATCACTATTCCTGACTGCACAGACAGGCGATCCGGACTACGCGCTCGCCTCCGCGTTGTTCCTCAAGTGCCTGGCGCTGATCTATTTCATTGCCTTTGTCTCGATCGGTGTCCAGATCGACGGTCTGGTGGGCCCCGACGGCATTCTGCCGCTGCAGCTCAAACTCGACTATCTCTCCGCCCATCTGGGCATCGAACGCTACTGGCAGCTCCCCACGCTGTTCTGGATTGATGCGAGTAGCGCGGCGCTGGTAAGCGCGGCTGTCGCCGGCTGCACGTTCGCCGCGCTGGCCTTTTTCAACATCCTCCTGCGTACGTCGCTCCTTGGCTGTTTGATTCTATATCTCTCGCTGTACCACGCCGGGCAGATCTTCATGAATTTTCAATGGGACGCCCTGCTGATGGAGGCGGGCTTCCTCGCGCTGTTTCTGCCAGGTGGATCGCGGGCCATCGTCTGGTTGTTCAAATTTCTGCTGTTCAAACTGCGATTCATGTCAGGCATCTCAAAGCTGGTCAGCGGCGATCCGTCCTGGGCCGATCTGACGGCAGTGCACTATTTCTTCGAGGTTCAGCCGTTGCCAAATCCGCTGTCCTGGTATGCGCACCACTTGCCCGATTGGTTGCTCAGGCTGGGGGCAGGAGGGACCCTGTTCGTCGAGATCGTCGTCCCTTTCATGATGTTCATGCCGCGCCGTTATCGCTTCATTGCGGCCTGGCTGACCATCACATGGCAACTGCTCATTCTGCTGGCCGCCAATCACAATTGGGCAAATCTGCTGACCATCGCCCTGTGTCTGTTTCTCTTTGACGATCGCGCGCTGCGTCGCGTTCTGCCTGACATCGGAAGGGGTCGGCTCGAACGTATCCCCGGACCAGTCCGAAAGCCGAGTGCTGCACGTCGCAACACCGGCATCGCACTGCTGGTTTCGGTCGTTGCTGTGAGTGCGATCGGAGGCTTCGAGATGGTCGCTGGCCGCGAGGCACCCACTCCGTTTGGCCAGGTGCTCAATCGGGTGCGGGCCTTCGGCATCGTCAACAACTATCACGCCTTCCCGACCATGAAGCGAGAGCGCCTGGAGTTGGAGATCTCCGGATCACGCGACGGGGAGACCTGGAAGGTCTACCCGTTCAAATACAAGCCCGGTCCAGTGACAGAGCGCCCGAGATTCGTGGTGCCGCATGCGCCGCGACTGGATTGGCACATGTGGTTCATCACGCTGAATCCGATCTTCATGCCAGCCTTTGAATCTTTTCTCGAGGCCTTGTTGAACAACTCGGGACCGGTGACAGATCTGTTGGCGCGTAACCCGTTTCCCGATGATCCACCACGCTACCTGCGGGTCGAGCTGTTCCGTTACCGGTTCACGACGCCCGAGGAACGGGCCGCCACGGGTGCATGGTGGCACCGCGAGTCTTTGGGCCCCTTCCCGCCCCTTCCATGGATGGAGCGGTCATGGGCCGCCCCTTCAGGGTAAGCTCCTGGAATGCGCCTTCGGCAGGT
>JASFKW010000088.1:0-16392 GCA_050118435.1 Gammaproteobacteria bacterium
CCGCAGTGGCCGCGCTCGCCGCCATCGAGAATCCCTCGGGGACCTAGGAGCCGAGGTTGCACCGCCAGGAACTGCTCGGCATGCTGGCACGACACCGGACGCGGTTCATGGAAGAGGCCGCCTACCGGCGCCGCGCGCGCGCCTTCGTCCAGGCACACCCGGATTGTTTCGAACGCCACCTCTGGCCGGGGCACGTCACCGGCTCGGCCTGGGTGGTCAACCCGGACCGCAGCCGGGTGCTGCTGCTGCACCACCGCAAGCACGATCAGTGGTTCCAGCCGGGCGGCCATGCCGATGGCGACGCGGACATTCTGCGGGTGGCTCTGCGCGAGACCTCCGAGGAGACAGGTCTGGATCCCGCGCACGTGCGCCTGGTGGACGCCGATATCTTTGACCTGGATATCCATGCCATTGTCGCCACCGGCCAGGATCCGCGTCACGAGCACATCGACATCCGCTTCCTGGTTGAAATGGACGACGATCTGCCTATCCCGGGCAACGACGAGTCACACGAAATCCTCTGGGCGACACTGGCCGAGGTGTCGCGCTACAACAACAACCGCTCGACATGGCGCATGGTGGAGAAAACCCGCCGCATGCGAAACCCGCTGGCGGGCCCGGCCTGAGCCCCGACCGATTGCAGACAGCGGTCAGGGAACGCCGCTCTGCTGCGCCTCGCCGAGGGAGGGCTCCCCGGTTCCCAGCCAGAATCCCAGACTCTTTTCCAGCAGCTCGCTCCAGGGCATGTAATGAGAGCCGTCGCAGGAGAAGTTCAGACCCACCATGCCGTTGAAGATATTGAGCGAGCCGGCGCGCAGGTAAATGGTCTCGTCCATGAAGCGCAGGTCACGGAAAGTGCGGAACACCTCGCCGACCTTCTCCAGGGGGATCGCCGCATCGTCCGGATAGGGACGGGTTGGATAGGCCAGCACGATGGCCGGATCGGTGAGGTCCTCGGTATCGAGAATGCGATAACGCAGCGGATCGTCGATGAACCAGAGGGTCGCGCGGGAGCTGGAGAAGTGCAGTTTGCCGTGGAACACGCCGTGAGCGGCGATCAATTCGGCGACCAGATCCAGTACTTCATCGATGCGCTGGTCCATCGGGCTTTCGATGCGCTGCTGGTTGAACAGGCCGCCGCGTATTGCGGGATCACCCTTCATCTGCACCCACTGTTCGGGTTGCTGGTAGATCTCGCGGGTCAGTGGCAGCTCGCGCAGGTCGAAATCCGCCCCCAGGTAGCCCCGCAGGCGTCCTGCGTCGTCCTCTATGTGCTGAACGGCGGTCAGCGAGGGACGTCGTGCGTTGCGACTGATGTAGGCGTCGGAAAGGGAGAACGGCTCACCGGCCAGTGCTTCGCTCAGATAGGGACGTTCACCGCGGTCGCGGCCGAAATGCTCGGGCAACAGGCCTCGCGCCGACACGTTGGAGGTGATCTGCTGCGCCTGGTGGTCGAGCACGTACAGATACTTGCACGAGGGGAGCGTGCGCAGTCCCTGTGCCAGGCAGCGCTCCAGCGCCTCCCGCCCCGGCCAGACCTCGCTGCAGGATCGCGCCAGCCGCTCCATGGGCCCGTCCAGCAGTCCGCGCAGCAGCATGCGCTGGCGCGCCACCGCTGCCCTCAACGCTTGTCCCATATCCGTTTCCTCCGTTGCGCCGGCAGGCAACGCGACCACCCTCAGAGCACCGCCGGCTCGACTGCCATGATAGCAGTCGCCGGCGGTCCCCGCGCGATCCAGTAGAGTATGGCCAGGCGCTGTTGATCATCCACGCCGCCAGCCTGAGGTCGGACAGCAGCGCTGGCGGCCCTGACAAGGGGAGTGGCGTACGTCTTGTCCGATTGTTCCCGCCTTGGCGCCGGCGAGCCTCGTGAACCGCAGCGCGACCCTTGTGACCTACATCGGTGAGCGCTTCTGAGGCACGGTCTCGGCCTGCCCGCCGGGCGAAAATGCGGCCTCGTTCGGCTCAGCAGTTACCCGCCGGTGGAACTGCCCGGGCAGCTGAGCCCGCTTCTGACGCCGCTGAGCTCGGGCACCCACCAGGGTGCGGTCGGTGAGCTTGCACCAGATCGACAGGTTCACTTAGACGCCGAGCAGCAGATTCGCGACCAGCAGGATCGGCGCCACCGCAAGCCCGGCCCGGAACGGCGCGCCGATGAAATACTGGAAATTATCGATGTACAGCGTTCACGACCAGGAAGATGAAGACGCAGAACATGACGAGGTCATAGAGCGCCGCGGCGTAGGTGTGGGGCGCGTCGCCAAAGGCAACGACCCTTCGCTTCGAGCTTGCCCTGAACGCTGGCAGGCCAACCGAATCCCTCAATATCATATTGCAAGAGTACTCTGGTCAGACGCAGCGCAACACAGGAGAGCAGGCCGATGCGGTTCCACCAGCTGGCGCTGGGCCAGCGCTTTGAGTTCGAGGGCGAGGTCTACGTCAAGAGTACGCCGATCATCGCGGTGGTCGAGGCGACGGGCAGGGAGCGGTTCATCCGCCGATCGGCCAATGTCAGGGCAATGCCTCAGACCGACGAATCCGTGGCTGGCGCCCCGGCGCAGCGCCGGCTCGACCCGCAGGCGGTGCTGCAGGCCTTTGACGCCTTTTACGCCCATTGTGTCCGCTGTCTGGAGGCTCTGCCGCGTAGCCCCGGCGGGGAAGGGGCGCGTTCGCGGCGCGAGCTCGAGGCCGCCCGACAAGCGTTTCTGGAGCGGCTGCGCCTGCGGTCGCGGCGCTGATCGACGCCGCCGGGCCACAGGCGTCATCGTCGCTCCTCCGTTCGCGGCGGCACCCGCAGATCCAGGTATCCTGACGGTGCCAGCGCGGTGGCCAGCATGACCTCATTGATGTCCCGGTGTTCGGACCAGGCCTCGGTCTGCCGATGGCCGGGGTCGTGCCAGAAAGACAGAATCTGCTCACCGAGCGGCTGATAGCTCAGGAGGAGCTTGAGCTGTGACCGTGAGCCGGTGCCCAGCCCGGAGGCTTGCTGCAGGCGTTCCACAGCGCTCAGTCCGATCGCCAGACCGAGCTCGCGGAAGGCCAGTCGCCGGCCCGCCGGACGCTGCAGCTCACCGCTGCGCGCATAGTGCTGCAGCCCCGCTGCCGCGGCGCCGAGCAACCGCTCCAGCAGCGCCCGATCGAAGCTCGTGCCCTGCTCCCTGAGCTGGGCCACGCGCCAGGCGTCGACCAGCAGGCCGCCGATGCCCAGGGGATCCGCGGTCGCCCAGTCCCCGCGCCGGAGCATCTCGGCGAAGCCGCTGATCGCGTGCTCCAGCTCCGGTCCCGCCGGCGCCTGGGGCAGCATGGCAGCGGTGCTGCGCAGTTGCACCGTGGTGGTGTAGCCGTCGAGCGGATCCTGCTGTCCCATGGAGGACACCAGCGGTCGGCTGAGGTCAATGCTCATCTTCCAGTACATCCGGCGCGGACCGGTCCCCCCGAACGGCCGGTAGGTAAAGGCCTGGAAAGCCGTGTCGGCGAGCTCCCGGGCCCACAGGTTGAAGCGCGCTCGCCCGGTCGTGCGGCTGGTCTGGTCGAGGGCGTGCATCCAGCGGGTCAGGTAGTGAAAATACTGGCCGTCCCGGTCCCACTCCAGCCGTTCGTCGAGCACCTGATCCGGGCCGCGCTCGGGCAGCGCCTTGCCGATGCGCAGTCCGCCTCGCGTGGGATGGGCCTCGCCGAGCGATCCTTCCAGACCGCTGATCCAGCCGCGGCGCGAATCGTCGGCACGGTGTCTGCCCAGGGCGTGGTGCACCCGATCGATCAGCCCCAGGGCCAGCTCGAGCTGCTGCTGACGTCCGGTGGCCTGCGCCAGGCCGAGAAAGTTGCACACCGCGAAGGCATCGGTCCAGAGGTAACGCCGCTGCGGCCTGTCCGAGACCAGGCCGGTGCGCTCGGCGAACGACGCCATGAGCGCCATGGCGTCCTGGGTACGGGTATCGGGCATAGCGCGGGCCTCTTGTGTTGCGCCGGCCAGGGGCGGCGCGATCATGATCAGCAGGATTGCCAGCCACTGACGCGGGCGCATGTCGTCGCCTCTCTGCATCGGCACCGGAGGGTGAGGCGCCGGTCATCGCTTTGACACCATTGTAGGCGGGCTTGCCGGCGCCACCAACAGCCCTGATGCAGCTGCCCAGTCACAGGGTAAAGGTGAAGCCGTCGACCAGAGCGCCGGGCAGGCGGGCGCTTTCCCGGGAGCGGCCTGCATAGGTGCTCGCGTCGAAAATGCGTTCGCGCTCGCGGGTCAGGGCTACCAGCCCGTGGCCCAGCACGTTGTAAAGCGTGTCGTCGAACCGCATGGCGTTGACGGGGGCCAGCGGCCGGCCGTTCTGCACCCACAGACAGGCGAAGCGGGTCATGCCCGTGATGCGGCAGCGGCTGCGGTCCGAATAGTTGCAGTACCAGAGGTTGCTGATCAGCAGGCCAGTCTCCAGGGCGGCCGTCACCGCGTCAAAAGGCAGATCGCCGGGGGCGAGCTCCAGTGACTGGGGGTGCTCTACATCGCAGTTGACCGGGGCCGCGTATTCCCTGGCGCTGCGTGGACTGGCCAAGCAGTCGCCATATACGCCCGACCGGATCAGCTCGACGCGATCCGGTTTGATGAAGCCGGCACGCGTGAAGCGCGGCGTCAACCCACCGGCGTGGTGCTCTGAGAGGCTGATCCGCGGATCGAGGCGGGCGCCCTCGCAGACCATCTGCAGCAGCGGCGTCTGGGCAGTGCGATGGCTTTTCAGGCCGAAGCCGCCCCAGCCGAGCAGCGTCATCAGCTCGTAGAGTGCGGCCGGGCTCAGAAAAACGCGAAACTGGCCCGGGGAGATGCTGCGTGCCGGGCGGGCAAGCAGTGCGAGGTTGTCTCGGGCCCCTCGCATCCGTTCCTCGAGCTGCTCGGGGCGCCACTCCAAGCCGGCGAAAGCCTGCTTCACGGCCTTGTCGCCATGGTCATACAGACTCCAGTCGAGGTGGAAGCTCTGTGTGCTGTGCCAGTTGAGCTGACCGAGTGAGTTGGCGAAGCCGCTGGCCATTTCCCCGCTGGACCAGAGCCCGACGAGGTCGAGTCCGTGCGCTGCATCGATGACGTTCTGGACGGCCCCGGTCGCCGCAGGCAGGCTGTGCGCGCTGCGCTCGAAGGTTTCCTGCACCTCGGTGGCATAGTGGAGATAGGGGTCTTCCGGCAGGAACGGCAGCAGCTCGCGTAGCCCGCTCAGTCGCGTCCGGAGTCCGGCCAGATCCTGCTCCTTTCGGCCGCTGAGCTCCAGGTCCGCGTGGGCCTGCCGCTGTCCCTCGATCAGCGTGAGCTGCAGACGCTGCTGGCGCACGTGACCCGCCTGGCGGACGGCGTTGTGATTGAAGCGCACGAACTCGGAGTCCTCACCCTCGAAGCTGAGCAGCAGCACCTCATCGCCACTGAGGAGCGAGAACGCCTGCGATGCCAGTTCCCCAAACAGGGTGTCCAACCGCTACGCTCCTCCGAAGATCTCCACGTCATGGAACACGCAGGGCGGTGAGGCGTGGCCGACGTGGATCATCTGGTTTGGCTCGCCTTTGCCGCAGCTCGGCGTGCCCCAGAGCTCGGAGCTGCTGGCGTCGCCGAGACCGGCGAGGCTGCGCCAGAAGGTGGCCGAAATCCCGCGGTAGCTCGGATTGCGCACCAGCCCCCGGAGCTCGCCGTCCCGGATCAGCCGCCCGAGCTCGCAGCCGAACTGGAACTTGTTGCGGCTGTCATCGATGGACCAGGAGCGGTTGGTCTCCATCAGTACGCCGTGTTCAATCGAGGCAACGAGCTCCTCCAGACTGACGCTGCCCGGCTCCAGGTTGAGGTTGGCCATGCGGTCGATGGCCGGGCGGCTCCAGTCACAGGCGCGGGCGGCGGCGACGCCGGCGAGCCCGGCGCGCGCCTGGGAAAGGCCTCCACCGAGCGGCCGCTCCAGGATTCCCAAACGGATCAGGTGTCTTCGCTCTGCGGGGTTGCCTTCGTCGTCGAAGCCGTAGCTCGCCATTTCGGCAGGCGGGTCGGGGTCGAAGGTGACGTTCAGCAGCTCGGACCCATAGCGGTAGTGGCCGAACATGTCCAGGCTGACGAAGCTGGAACCGGCGTAGTTGCGCTCATCGCCGAGGATGCGATCCAGCTCCAGCGGGTGCCCGATGCTCTCGTGAATCTGCAGCGCCATCTGGCTCGGCAGCAGCAGCACGGAGGCCTTGCCGGTCGGGCACTCGGGGGCGTCGAGCAGCGCCAGCGCCTCTTCGGCGACGCGCGTCGCGCCGCCGGGGAAATCGAGGTCGGCGAGCTGTTCCAGCCCGCCCTGGCGCATCGAGCCCCAGCCGCCGCCGGTGCGCAGCTGTGTCTGTGCACCGGCATTGGCGACCGCCGCAAAACCCGGCAGGATGTAGTCGAAGCGCTGTTCGATCTCGGTTCCTTCGCTGGTCACGAGCAGCGCGTCGGTGTGGCGACGACCGAGCTTCGCCTGGCGGTCGACGATGCGATCGGTCAGGTGCAGCTGTCGGTCGACCTCGAGGAGCAGCCCAAGCTTGTCGGAGAGGCTCCAGGATTCCCATGGGGTGGTCACCGGCGTCGCATAGCGTCCGGAGCGCCGCGGTCGCGGCATCCGCGCCGGGTCGAACAGGGCGTGGCGGCGGGTTGTGTCCATCCATTCCAGCGCCCGATCCCGGGCGCGGCGCAGTCCTTCGCGGGTGAGCTCGCCGGTGGCCCCATAGGCCATCGCGCCACGGTCGATGAAGGTGAGGTGGGCGCCCCGGCTCAGGCTGTAACCGGGCGGCTCGACGACGCCCTGTCGCACGCCCAGGCTTTCGCGGGCATCGGCGACCAGGCGAATCGACCAGAAGTCGACTGCGGGCGCCAGAGCCCGAAAGTCGTTGATGATCGCCTGCCACGGCATCCATTCAGCCTTTGCGGGTCGGGGGCTCAACGCGCCGACCGGCCGTGCCGTCGGCCCGGCCGGGCGATTTGTCGGGGCTTATTCCCCCGTTGCCTTCTCCGTGACCTCCACAGCGATCGCCTGGGTCAGGCTGATCAGCACCCGGTCCCCCACTGCGATGTTGTCCAGATTGGCGGTCTCGCGCACCTTGACGGTTCTGGTGTCGCCGCCAAGTCCGCGCAGCGTGACCGTTTCGGCGGCTTTGTTGATCTTCTCGATGGTGGCCACCATCGACACACCGGTGGTGAGCTGTCCGGCCGGTTTCTGACCCGGCTCCGCGGTCTCCAGCGTGGAAATGGCGGCCGTGCGGGGCTCGGCCTCGTCGGGGGCGAGAACCTCTACGTCCACCAGCTCGTAGTAGGCGATGTCGAGCTGGTCGCCGACTTCGACCTGGGGCAGATTTCTGACCTCCTCTCCGACCCGGAGGGTGGTCTCTTTGCCGTCGGCATCCTGGAGCGTGACCTCGCGCGTTTCGTGATCGACGGCGGTAACGGTCGCACTCAGCGTGGCGAGGCTGAGCGCCTCGATGGCGGGTTTCTGCGTCGCCGCCGGTGCTTGCTCGGCGGCGTGGGCGGCCGGCAGGCTCAGGCTGAAGCCAAGCAGCGCGCTGATCAGCAGGTTCGGTCTCATCTGTGTTTCCCCTTATCTTGTAGTGGCCGGTTCGCCGGCGAGACGCCCGTTCCGGCCGGTTTCGACGGTTAGGGCCTGTTAACACTTACCGGATCGCCGCGACGGCGGCCATTTTGCTGCAAGGCCAGGCACCGCGAGCGCCGTGTAGTCCGTCTACACAAGCGAGCGGCAACGCCGCATTGCGGGAAAATGGCCCCGTCCCTTCGGGTTGCGCCCTGAATGCGCTCAGGCCGCGTTGCTCGTCGTTCATTTGGAGTCACCAAACTTCACTCCTCCCGCCTTGCCTGAGCGCATTTGGGGCAGCAACGCGGCGATCTGGTAAGTGTTAACAGGCCCTAGCAGAACATGCCCGACGACCCGCGGGTGCGTGGCATGAACCCCCTAGTTTAGTACTCTTATGACATCGATGGACTCAGCGCCACCGAGCTGTTTCGCCGCAAGGGCCGTCACGGGACAGGCCCCGTCCCTGTTCAAAGGCCCCGGCCCGGACATGAGCCCCCACAGCGGACTATACTTTAGCGTATGAACCAGCCGGAATCACAGCGCGGTCCGATCCGCACCCGCCTCACCCCGGGGCTGCTGGCGCTGGCGGCATATGCGGTGCTTGCCGGGCCGGCAACCGGACGAGCGGCAATCTGCGGTCTCGACCTGGCCCGCAGCGCAGACGCGGATGCCTACTACCTGGCGATCAGATATGACAGCCGGGTTGCACCGGAGACGGTGGTACAGGTGCGGGGTCGCTTATTGCGGCTACGCGTCTATCAGGATGCCCGTGGGCCGGAGGCGGTCTGTCGCTCGCGGATATCCAGGACGTTCACTCTGCCACCGGATGCCGAGCCGGGACAGATGGTGCGTTACGAGAAAGGCGGGCGTGTGGTAATTGCCATTCCACGGCGGCGGCCGTCCTGGCCCTAGTACTCTTGCAGCATGACATTGATGGAATCTCCATCAATGTCATGCTGCACGACTACCAGCGCTGGCCGCCCGCGGCGGGGCTCAGTGTGTGCTGATCCTGGAGGAGGTGGCCTCGTCGCGTGTCTCGACACGCTGTTCCCGGTTGAGAAAACGGCCGAGCGCAAGGTCGAACTTTTGGATGTGCACCAGGGCCCAGCCCCTGAGATCGACCATGACCGCAAAGGACAACAGCAGATCCCCGCTGCGATATCCGTCTGCCAGGTCGACGATATGGCGGATCAACCGCTCGTGTTCCTGTTTGTGTCTCGCGTAGCCGGGATAATTGTGCTCCAGCATCAGCTTTTCTTCATACTGGAAGTGGGTTCGGGTGTGCTCGATCAGCTCGGCGATGATGCCGTCCAGGATACTTCGTCTGCCGCCGCCCATCATGGCCTTGTGGAGGCGGTTAATCAGTTCGATCAGCGTCTCGTGCTGGGAATCGATTTCACGGACATTGAGCCTTTGATCGTCTTCCAGCCGGATCAGTCCCATAGCTGCACCCCTTGTGCTCGCCGCGCGGGTGAGAGCGGCTGAACTTGCGTACGCATCGCTGCCGTCGCCATATACCATAGCACGAATGGCGGGATCGCGCCGGATAATTCGCTGCACGGAGGGGCATTGAGTCTAATTCTCACCTGGCGAAAGCAGCGGGGCGGTGTCACAGGATTCACCACTCGCCCCGGCGGGTGTTGCGGGCGGATGCGCTGCGCGGGCAGCGGGCGGTGCAGCGCGCGATACTGCACGACACGGGAGAACGGGCGAGGCCGCCGCGGCACGTCGACGCTTGCGTTACGCTCAGTACCAGTACGGATACCAGGGGCGGTACCAGGGATCGTAATACCAGGGGTCGTAGTACCACCAGGGATAGCGGTAATAGGGGGGCGGGTAGGCGCGGGTGGTTTCCCTGGGCCAGAGGTAGTGGTGCCGGACCTCGACGACCGGGTAGGTATAGGAAAACTCCCCAACCTTGTCCGTTTCAGTGCCCAGCAGCCTGCCGGTCACCGTCAATCGCCGGTCCTCGCTGTAGACCATGGGGTCCAAAAACTCGGGCATGATGGCGATGAACCGGCCGGGACTGTCGTCGGTGTCCTCGGGTCTGCCGTCGCTCCCGAGCGGCCGCGCCAGCACGGTGACGCGGGTGCTCTCCTGGCGGTTCTCGGTTTCCAGGATGCCACCACCCCAGCGCACCTCGCGGTCCCGGTAGTCCTGTGGCGCTTTCGACACCTGCTCGAAAGTCGGGTTGTCGGCCGGCGCCTCTCTGATTTCGAGTGGAACGCTCGACGCGCAGGCGCTCAGCAGCAGGCTCATGAGCAGCCCCGCCCGATTGCGTCTGTGTAAGCTGTGGCTCATGTCCAAAGTGTAGGTTATCGGGAAAGGAGAATGGCATCGGCTGCATCTTCTTCACTGCCAGGGACAGGCCCCCTGGAGCGGCCACGGTCAATTGTCTGTTGGCAGCAGAAAATGCAGCCGAAGCGCCTCAACCACACCCCGCTCGCGCGTTCTTGACGGCGAACCCGCCGACCCCGAAAAGCAGAGGGTCGCCTACCACGTCGGTCAAAATGATCCGGGGCTTGGAACGGCGGCACTCTGGGGTGAGTTGGGTGCTCGCGCCTTGCCTGCTCCCACAGGCGGGTCTCTCCTGGGACCCCCCACCCAAAAACCCCCGCCACACAGCGGGGGAAAAGCCGTCAGGGCTTTTTTGGAGGAGTGCTGTTCCCTTCACGGGTTCAGCGTCCTTAGTGTATACCGCGGCGAGCGTCGGCTGTATCGGGGATATTCCTAGGCGGGGCAGTGATTGGGGTCTGCCGAGGCCACGGTGAGCGACCGTCCGCCGGTTGACAGCCGCAGGTCGAGCGATGATGCTTCTTGTCCGCGTGCCGCATGGGGCGGCATGTTGTTCCTTGTTCAATGGGCGGGCAGTCGAAATGGGAGACAGACCGCGGGTGGAAATTACCTACTGCGCCCAGTGTCGCTTCGTTCTCCGGGCGACCTGGATGGCGCAGGAGCTGCTGATGACCTTCGAGACCGAGCTCGCCGAAGTGGCGTTGGTGCCGGCTACCGGCGGCGTTTTCGAAGTACGCGTCGACGGCGAGCCGGTGTGGTCCAAGAAGCAGCAGGGCCGGTTTCCGGAGTCCAAGGAGCTCAAGCAGCTGGTTCGCGATCGCGTGGCGCCCGGCAAGGATCTGGGTCATTCGGATCGTTAGGCGATGCCAGGAGGCTGTCGGCCTTCCCGGTTTTGGGGCAGGCTGACAGCGCGAGCGAGTGTATGCGTTCCTATTTTGTGCATACCGTGGCGCGCCCGTGACCTCTGTTGCCATGATTATTCCGAAAACAAGGATTCGTTGTCGGGCTCCCGTCGGTTGGCCCGAATCATGCTGAACGTGAGTGTACAGCGCCGGCAAGGCCTGGAATCACCGCAGCGAATCGCAAAACGAGCACAGGACTCATGAGCGTTCGGATTTCAGAGAATGAACTGCACGCCTACGTGGACGGCGAGCTCCCGTCGCACGAACGGGAGCGTATCACCGCGGCCGTGGTGGCTTTCGAAGAGATTGCCGAGCGGGTCAGTGCCGTCCACGAGCTGAAGCAGCTGATCCGTTTCGTCTATGGGCCGGAGTTGCTGCCCCGGCCGGGACACTCGCGCTAGGCACCTCGTCCCGGCCTGACAACCCTGGCGCGCGAGCGCGGCGGCGCCACCGGTGCGGTTGTCTCATGAGGCCCGTGCACCCGGGCGCACGTGGGGTCTGAGCCGGATTTCGGGTACTATTTGAAACCGTTTCATTACCTGGTCCCGTAAAACGAAGGAATCCATCATGCCCCGCTATGACGCCGACGCTATCCGTAATATCGCTCTGGTAGGCCAGGGCGGCTGTGGTAAAACCACCCTGGTCGAAGCGTTGCTGCACCGCGCAGGTGTCATCGGGAGTCCCGGTGAGGTCGAGAAGGGGAACACCGTCTGCGACTTCAATCCCCTCGAAAAGAGCTACGGTCATTCCCTTTCCTCCAGCATCGTGAGCTTCGATGACGAAAAGATTCATCTCAATATCATCGATACCCCCGGCATGGCGGATTTCATCGGCCAGTCCATCGCCGCCTTCCCCGCCGTGGAAACGGTGGCGGTGGTGACCGACGCCGCGGCCGGAATCGAGCCGGTCAGCCGGCGGATGCTGGAGTGGGCCGGCGCGCGCAAGCTCTGTCGCATGATCATTATCAACCGCATCGACGCCCAGGGCGCGGATCTGGAAGACCTGGTGGCATCAATCCGGGAGGAGTTCGGTGCCGAGTGTCTGCCTCTGAACCTGCCGGCCGGGGGCGGCGGGAGCGTGGTGGATTGTTTTTTCAATCCCGACGGCGAGTCGGACTTCGATTCGGTCGCCGACGCCCACGGGCGCATCATCGATCAGGTGGTGGAGGTGGATGAGGCGCTCATGGAGCTGTACCTGGAGCAGGGCGAAGAGCTGAGCCCGCAGCAGCTCCATGCGCCGTTCGAGCAGGCGCTGCGCGAAGGCCACCTGGTGCCCATCTGCTTTGTGTCAGCGCGCAGCGGTGCCGGGGTGCCGGAGCTGCTGGAGGTCTTCGAGCGCCTGATGCCGAATCCCGGAGAAGGTAATCCGCGGCCCTTTTTCCTCGGCGAGGGGGCGGAGGCGAGGCCTTTCGTTGCCGAGCCCGATCCCGCGCGGCATGTCGTGGCGCACGTGTTCAAGGTGATGGCGGATCCCTACGTCGGCAAGCTGGGGGTGTTTCGCATCCACCAGGGCACGGTGACCCGCGACAGCCAGCTGTTCATCGGTGACGGGCGCAAGCCATTCAAGGTCGGTCACCTGTTCAAGCTGCAGGGCAGCACCCAGCTGGAGGTGGACGCCGGCATCCCCGGCGACATCTGCGCCGTGGCCAAGGTGGACGAGCTGCACTTTGACGCGGTGCTGCACGACTCCCACGAGGAGGACTATCTCCACCTGCAGCCCTTGCCGTTTCCGGTACCGGTGTTCGGGCTGGCTGTCGACGCCCAGAGCCGCGGCGACGAGCAGCGGCTGTCCGGCGCGCTTTCCCGGCTGGTGGAGGAGGACCCCTGCCTGCACCTGGAGCACGACACCGAACAGAACGAGCTGGTGCTGCGGGGCCTCGGCGAGCTGCACCTTCGGGTGGCGCTCGAGCAGATGAAGGAGCGGTTCAAGGTGGAGGCGCAGACGCGGCCGCCGCGCATTCCCTACCGGGAGACCATCGCGCTGCCTGCCGAGGGTCACAACCGGCATAAGAAGCAGACCGGAGGCGCCGGTCAGTTCGGGGAGGTGTTCCTGCGGGTGGCTCCGCTGGAGCGGGGTGAAGGATTCCGCTTCGTCGACGAAGTAAAGGGAGGAACCATTCCGGGACAATTCATTCCCGCCGTCGAAAAAGGCGTGCGCCAGGCGATGGAGGCGGGTGCCGTCGCGGGTTATCCGCTGCAGGACATCGAAGTGACGGTTTACGACGGGAAACACCACCCGGTCGATTCCAAGGAAGTGGCCTTTGTCGCCGCCGGGAAGAAGGCCTTTCTGGACGCGGTGCAAAAGGCCAGGCCCCTGCTGCTCGAGCCCATCATCAGTCTCGAGCTGGTGGTGCCCAACGATGACATGGGACCGGTGAGCGGCGATCTCACCGCCCGCCGCGGCCAGGTGCTGGGCACGCGCGGCCTGCCGAGCGGGCGGTTGGCCATCAAGGCGACGGCGCCGCTGGCAGAGCTCGGCGACTACGCCGGCAAGCTCAAGTCATTAACCGGCGGTCACGGATCCTTCACCCTGGAGTTCAGTCATTACCAGCCCGCCCCGGAAAGGCTGCAGGCCGAGCTGGCTGCCCAGTGGCGACCGCGGGCGGAGGAGGACTGAGCCCGCCTCAGGCGCGGGCGGGAATCGTCATGAAAAAGCTCAAGCACGAAGCGGAGCTGGTCAAGGAGGCCCTGCGGGCCGGCATGAAATACGGTGAGGAGCGCGGTGCCGTCGAATTCGAGCCGACCGATTCAGTGAACGAGAGAATCGAGTACATCTACCGGCTCCTGGTGCACGACAAAGTGATCCAGCCGCTCCCGGAAGACCAGGTCTCGCAGAAATCGATGCGTCACAAGCTGGCGCTCTGGTTTTCGCGGCAGCTGCCCCCGGATCACCCGCTGCTCAAATAGCCTCAATCCTGCCGGCCAGATGCCGGTACATGCTTCGACTCAACCTTCGATGCCGCGCTCGATCCACTTGCGGATCCGGTTGGAATCGCCGAACGGCGTCAGCTTGCCGAAAGAGTTCAGCAATACAATCACCAAGTCCCGATCGACGATCTCCGCCTGCATTACCAGGCACCGACCGGCTTCGTTGATGTAACCGGTTTTGCTCAGCTCGATTGTCCAGGTGTCGTTCCTGAGCAGCCGGTTGGTGTTGCCGAAGCGCAGCGGACCGCGTCCCTTGAAGGGATGCACGGTCATCGCGCTCGTGGTGGTCGCTTCACGAATCAGGGGATAGCCCTGCGCGGCCTGAACCATGCGGGCGATGTCGCGGGCCGAGGCAACGTTCGCGGCGTCCAGTCCGGCCGGGTCGGCGAAGTGGCTGTCGTTCATACCCAGATCCCCGGCCTTGCGGTTCATGCCTTCGACGAAGGCGGCCTTGCCGCCGGGATAGGTACGCGCGAGCGCGCTGGCGGCGCGATTCTCGGACGCCATGAGGGCCAGGCGCACCAGCTCCTCGCGGCTCAAGGTGGCGCCGTACGTGAGGCGCGAGCCGGTCAGGCGGATGAGGTCGCGGTCGTCGCGGGTAATGGTGATGTTTTCTTCGGGCGGGAGATCCGCGTCCAGAATGACCATGGCAGTCATCAGCTTGGTGATCGAGGCGATGGGTCGCGGCTCGTCCACACCCTTCGCGTAGACGATGTTGCCGGAGGTGTCGAGCACCAGAGCCGAGGCCGATCGGAGCTTCAGCTCGCCCGGCTTCAGCTCCTCCCAGGGATTCGAGACACTGGATCCCCCCGACTCCAGCAGGGCGAGCTCTATCGGCTCTTCCCCGGCGCCCGCTGCGCCAACCTGGATCAAGGTCGATAGCCAAAAAATAAATATTAGTCTTTTCATATGCAAATAGCCAATAGTTGACATCAAATCTAAGTTTGCCCCGTCCTTGCGTCCAATGCAAACGCCGGCGCGTCCGATCTGCACCGATCGGCGGCTGAACCTGCGCTCTGCGGCGCTTGTCGCCCCTGCCCGATCGATCCAACCGCGCGTCCGCAAAGCTTTTTTCGTCCACCGCCGGCTCACCTTTAAGCCTCCCATCGGGCGGTCCCGCGTCGAGTCGGGCTTCAGGGGCAGGGTGTCGAGCCGCGCTGCTTGCGCCCGGCGGTGCCAGCGGCTCAGCTCAGGCGGCCAAGCCAGCCATAGCTGCGCAGCCGAGCGCTGTGTTCCATGATCCAGCGCTGCCTTTCCAGGACATAGCTCGAGGGCCGGTCGACGCGCAGCTCCAGGGGGTTCGGCAGCACGGCGGCGAGCAGCGCCGCCTCGGCGTCTGTCAGTTGCGCAGGTCTCTTGCCGAAATAAACGCGGCTGGCCGCCGGGATGCCGTAGACGCCCGGCCCGAATTCGGCGATGTTCAGATAAACCTCGAGGATGCGTCGCTTGGGCCAGCTGACCTCGATGACCGCCGTGAACCAGGCCTCGATGACTTTGCGCAGCAGGCTTCGGCCAGGCCACAGGAAAAGGTTCTTAGCCACCTGCTGGCTGATGGTCGAGGCTCCGCGCAGGGATTGGCCCTGAAGGCGGTCGCTCACGGCCCTGCGTATGGCGCCCAGATCGAAGCCGTGGTGATCCGGGAAGTTCTGGTCTTCCGCCGCCATGACTGCCAGCGCGGCCGCCGAGCCCAGATCCTGCCAGTCATTCCACTGGTACTGATATTCTCCGACCCCCGCGGCTTCGTGCTGGAGCATGAAGGCGCTCACCGGCGGATCGACCCAACGCAGCGACACGGCGGGCAGGCTGATCAGCAGTGACGCCGCCAGGAGGATAAGCGCGGCCTTCTGCAGGCTGTTGAGGCGGGCTCGCCGTGAGCTTCGTCTGCGTGCCATGCGTCGCCGGGAGTCACGCCGGAATACACTCGCGGCGGATCCACTCGCAGAGAGGCTCGGGGGCATGGACGTTCGCGCCCTGGGCGAAATCGACGCGCAGCGCGCGCAGCCGGTTCAGAATTTCCTCGGTCTCGACGAACTCCGCAATGGTTCGCAGGCCCATCAACTGGCCGATCTGGTTGATCGATTCGACCATGGCGCAGTCCATGTTGTCGTTAACCATGTCCCTGACGAAGCTCCCGTCGATCTTGAGAAAATCCGCTTTCAGATGTTTCAGATAGTTGAACGAGCTGAGACCGCTGCCAAAGTCGTCCAGTGAAAAACGACAGCCCATGGCGCGCAGGGTGGACATGAGCTCGGCGGCCCGGCTCAGGTTGTGCACCGCCGTGGTTTCGGTGATCTCGAAACAGATGTTCTGCGGCGGAACCTGCTTGTTGCGGAACTGTTCGACGACGAACTCCAGAAAACCGCTGTCGCAGATGGTCTGCCCCGAAAGATTGATGGTCCACAACTGGCCGGGGCTGGCGAGGTACTCGGGATGGCTCGCCAGGTAATCGAAGGCGGTGTCGATCACCCAGCGGTCGATGCTGTGCATCAGGTTGTAGCGTTCGGCTGCGGGTATGAACGCCTCCGGGGACACGATACTGTCTTCTGCCTCCACGAGACGCAGGAGAATTTCGCAGTGCTGCTCGTGGAGGGCAGGCGAAACCGGGACGATGCGCTGGTGGAACAGACAGAAACTGCCATTCTCCAGCGCGGCACGGATGCGCGGCAGCCATTGCATTTCACCCTGTCGCCGCGTCAGCGCGTCGTC
>JASFKW010000089.1:0-16223 GCA_050118435.1 Gammaproteobacteria bacterium
GTGCTGCGGCTCGGCGGGCACCTATTCCATCCTGCAGCCCGAGCTCTCGCAGCGGCTGCTCACCCGCAAGCTCGCCGCGCTCGAGCAGGACGAGCCCGAGGCGATCGCGACCGCCAACATCGGCTGCCAGATGCACCTGGCGAGCCGGGCCGTCCGGCCGGTAAGACACTGGATCGAGCTGCTCGACGAAGCCATGCCCTGATCGTGCTCCCGTCCTTCCCCGTCGGTGCGGCACCACTTTCCCGCCGCCCCAAGACGGCCCCGGACAGGCTCGCAGCGGTGAGCCCCCTCAGTGCAGCGCTCGCAGCATCCAGGCGGTCTTCTCATGGACCCGCATGCGATCAGAAACCAGCGCTGCAGTGGATTCGTCACCGGCCTCCTGGGCCGCCGCGAGAACGTCCCGGCAGGTTTTCACCACCTGCTCGTGACCCCGCATAAGAATTCCCACCATCTCCTTCGCCGCGGGCACGCCTTCGACCTCTTCGATGGAGCTCAGCGCTGCAAAGGCCTTGTATGTTCCGGGTGCGACGACATCCAGCGTGCGGATGCGCTCGGCGATCTCGTCGACCGCGGTCGCCAGCTCCGTGTAATGCTCCTCGAACATCAGGTGCAGCTCGCGAAACTGGGGGCCGGTCACATTCCAGTGGAAGTTGTGCGTCTGCAGGTACAGGGTGTAAGAATCGGCCAGCAAGCGTTTCAAGCCTTCTGCAATCCGGATCCGGTTTGGTTCGTCAATGCCGATATCGATCGTGCTCATCGCTCCTTCTCCTTTAACAATAAACGTAACCGCTTCATGTTCCTGTTCCGGCCCGGCAATGGCGCCGTTTCAACAGCGAGTGGCATGCATCCACCTCGGCCGGTCGAGATGCCGGTCCGCATCTCTTGACCAATAGACTAGCCCAGCTCAGTGCATCGATAAAATCGTTTATTCTTATCAAAATGATCGACTGAATCGATGCTTCCAGCTATATTCAGCCCGTGAATCTGCGCGATCTCCAATACATCATCGCGGTGGCCGAAACCCGGCACTTCGGCAAGGCGGCAGAGCGTTGCTTTGTCAGCCAGCCCACCCTGAGTGGGCAGATCAAGAAGCTGGAGGAAGAGCTCGGGGTCACCGTTTTCGAGCGAACCAGCCGCTCGGTGGAAGTCACCCCCGTCGGCGCGGACATCGTCGCCCATGCCCGGCAGATGATGGAACAGGCCGATGCCATCCAGCAGCTGGCGCAGGCCCACCGTGACCCCCTGGCAGGGCCCCTGCGTATCGGCGCGATCCCGACCCTCAGTCCCTATCTGATGCCGCTGATCCTGGCGCCTCTGAAGAAACAGATTCCGCGGATGAAGCTGATCCTGTCGGAAGAGCTCACGGATACGCTCCTGGCGCGGCTGCGCAGCCACGAAGTTGACGCCGTCCTGCTGGCCACGCCGGTAAAAGAAGCGGATCTCGAAGTCCTTCCGCTGTTTGTCGAGCCCTTCTGGGTCGCCTATCCCCGCGCCCATGCGTTCTATACCCGGGACAGGATAACCCTGCGCGATCTGAACAGGGAAAATCTACTGCTGCTGGCCGAGGGCCACTGCCTCACCGAACAGGCCATGGAAATCTGTCACATCAGGGAGCGCCAGACCCAGGGCGAGATGGCCGATCTGCGCGCCGCCAGCCTGGAAACCCTGATCCAGCTGGTCGGTGCCGGTTATGGCATCACCCTGGTGCCGGCCCTCGCGATGCGCGGCTCATGGACCAGCGGCAGCGGTGTGGTGGCGCAGCCCCTGGCGATAGCGGACGCCTCGCGCCGCATATCACTGGTGTTCCGGCGCAGCTTTCCCAGACTCACCGCCCTCCGTGCCTTGGCCGGCATCATCGTGGACAACCTGCCCAACACAGTGCGCGCCATCGGCCGGGGCAGGCCTGCGAAAAAAAACCGACACAGAAAATAACCTTACTGCCGGCGCGAAGACCGGCACGGTCAATTCATCGGTTATGCCGATCGATGTGATCATAATAAACGATTTCCACAATCGCTGTTCTGGCCCGATACTACGCTCGAAGCCAACGCAGAGTTTCGGACTGGCTGAAGGGCAGAGCGATGACCAAGACAATGAGTTTTGCAGCGGTGCATTTCACAGTGGCATTTACGGTGGGCTACCTGATGAGCGGCAGCCTGCTGGTCGGTGGCGCCATCGCACTGGTGGAACCCGCGCTCAACACCGTCGCCTACTACTTTCATGAGCTGGCCTGGAACCGGTGGCAGCGGGTGGAACATCGTCCGGTGCGCCGCGTTGCGCAACCAATGTGATTTCGACTGAACAAGGAGCCAGACCATGTTTGATAATCGTGAAGGCAAGAAGGTACCCCAGGTGACTTTCCGCACCCGACGTGACCACGAATGGGCCGACGTGACCAGCGATGAGATCTTCAAGGGAAAAACCGTGGTGGCGTTTTCCCTGCCGGGCGCATTTACCCCGACCTGCTCATCGACACACGTGCCGCGCTACAACCAGCTCGCGCCGACGTTCAGGCGGCACGGAATCGACGATGTGGTCTGCATCTCGGTTAACGACGCCTTCGTCATGAACGAATGGCGCAAGGAGCAGAAGGCTTTCAACATCAGCTTTCTGCCCGACGGCAATGGCGACTTCACCCGCGGCATGGGCATGCTGGTTGCGAAGCAAGACCTCGGTTTCGGCGACCGATCCTGGCGCTATTCCATGCTGGTGAAGGACGGAGTCATAGAAAAGATGTTCGTCGAACCGGACGTGCCGGGCGATCCTTTCGAGGTTTCCGACGCGGATACCATGCTGGCCTGGATCGCCCCGGGCGCGTCCAAGCCGCTGGATGTCACCGTGTTCAGCCGCGAGGGCTGCCCCTACTGCGCACGCGCCAAGGGCGTGCTGCAAGATGCCGGCGTACAGTTCGAGGAGCTGGTGCTCAACCGTGACTACACGGAGGCCACGCTGCGCGCCGTTTCAGGCCGGTCGACAGTTCCACAGGTGTTCATCAACGGCGCACACATCGGGGGCTCGCAGGAGCTGGAAGCCTATCTGAACAATGCACAGGCCGCCTGAGGCTCGCACCCCGTCTCTCTGTGGGGGATTGTCCGGCGGCTCGTCCGCGAGCCGCCGCTTTTCAGCGAAGACCGGCAGGGGCAGATCTGTCTCCGGACTTTACCGCCTGCCCCGCAACAACTGTAGAGGAATCCGGACATGACCGAGAAGCACTATGATCTCATCGCCATCGGCGCGGGCAGCGGCGGCCTGGCCGCCGCCGAGAAGGCGGCGGGATTCGGCAAATCCGTGGCCCTGATCGAGGCACACCGCGTTGGCGGGACCTGTGTGCACAACGGCTGTGTGCCCAAGAAGGTGATGTGGTACGCCGCGGGACTCGCTCACGCCGTGGACGACGCCGGCGATTTCGGCATTCCCGCCCGGCGCGGTCAGACCGATTGGCGAGCACTGGTGACCGGTCGCGAGCAGTATGTCAGCAACATCCATGGCTACTGGAACCGCCACGTCGATCAACAGGGCATCGATCGCATCGACGGCTTTGCGGGCTTCGTCGATGCAAGCACCCTTGAAGTGAACGGTAAACGCTATTCGGCAGATCACATTGTCATAGCCACCGGCAGCCAGCCCATCGTTCCTCCGGTGCCCGGCGCCGAGCTTGGTGTCACCTCCGACGGCTTCTTTGCTTGGGGGGAGCAACCGGCCCGGGTGGCCGTGATCGGCGGCGGCTACATCGGCGTGGAGCTGGCAGGTGTGCTCAATGCGTTGGGCTCGAGCGTCACCGTCATTGCGGCGGAGGATCGCCTTCTCGAGCGTTTCGATTGCATGCTCGGCACGGTGCTCGAGAACGAGATGCGCCGTCAGGGCATACGGGTACAGACGCGCTTCGAGGTGACAGCCCTGTCGGAAAGCGCGGCGGGCATCGTAGCCGCGTCCAGCAACGGAAAATCACTTTCCGGTTTCGATGCCGTGATCTGGGCCGTCGGTCGCTGGCCCAGCACCCGCGGCCTCAATCTGGAAGCTGCAGGTGTAGAGATCATGCGCAACGGCATTATCCCGGTGGATGATTACCAGAACACGAATGTCGCGGGCATTTATGCCATTGGCGACGTCACGGGCCGGATGCCGCTGACTCCGGTCGCCATCGCAGCGGGGCGCAGTCTCGCCGAGCGCCTGTTCAATGACAGGCCGGACAGCAGGCTGGATTACACCAATGTTCCCACCGTGGTGTTTTCGCACCCGCCGATCGGAGCCGTGGGCATGACCGAGACCGAAGCACGTGCGCATTACGCCAATGAGGTGACCGTGTACACCAGCGACTTCACACCCATGCGCCATGCCCTGTCGGCACACGGCTCAAGCACGGCCATGAAGCTGGTGTGCGCCGGCCAGGAGCAGCGTGTGGTCGGTCTCCATATTATCGGTGACAACGCCGATGAGATGCTGCAGGGCTTTTCGGTGGCAGTGAAGATGGGCGCCACCAAGGCCGATTTCGACAACACCGTCGCCATCCATCCCACCAGCGCCGAAGAGCTGGTGACGATGAAGGTCCCGGACAGGTCCCACGAGGCTCATCTCAGTCTCGACACCGGCCTGGAATGGCAGGAGGCCAGTTAACCGAGCAGGCTGACAGGGCCGGATATCCGGCCCTGTCGAAGACCAAGAGCCGGGTCCGTCGCGCCAGCGCTGTTGCGAAAGCGCCGGCACGGACCTCTGCACGCAGCGGCTGGTCAGACTGCGTCTAATGTCCGCGTATTTGACGTTCCTTGCATACAACCGAACCAGGCGCGGGGTTGTGACGTATTCGGCACCGCGCTTGACAGCGACATGCCGCTTCTGGAAAACTCAAGACCATGCAAGCCGGATCACAACACCACATGGGAATCTGCAAGCGCCGACTGCCCGTCTGGCGTGTCGCACCCTGCCCGTGTGGCGTCCAGGGGAGATTACCCGTCCGGTAACCGGTTTCTTAAACCCCGCTCCTGAAAGGCCGCACGGTGTTTACCCTGCGGCCTTTTGTGTTTTGGGGCGCATGCCGACAGCGCGGGACCGGTCGACCTGTCTGCTGTTGACGAAATGGAGGTATGCGAGGTGTCGATACCAGCCGCCTATATTGGCGTCATCCTTATCTGGTCCACAACGCCACTGGCGATCCAGTGGAGCGGTGACGGCGTCGGGTACCTGTTCGGCATCACCAGTCGCATGCTCCTCGGCGCAATGGTCGGCCTGATGGTCGCCGGCCTGTTCAGCATCCGCCTGCCCTGGCACGCGGCCGCGCGCCGCACCTATCTGGCCGCCGGCCTGGGTGCGTTCTTCGCCATGACCGCTGTCTACTGGTCCTCGCAGTTCATACCCTCCGGCTGGATGTCGGTCCTGTTCGGCCTAGCGCCCATCATCACCGGCCTGCTGGCAACCTTCCTGCTCGCCGAGCGGACGCTGGATGCCGCCCGGCTCGCCGGGATACTGCTCGGGCTCGCGGGGCTGGCGATCATGTTGCTCGGCTCGCAGCGGCTGGGCCCGCACGCCGCCTGGGGGATCGCCGGCATGGCCTTTTCCGTGACGGCCTATTCGGCGAGCGCGGTGGCCGTCAAGCGCATCGGTGCCGACATCCCGGCGCTGGCAACCACGATCGGCGGGCTGCTGGTCGCCGTGCCCCTGCTTCTCGTGCTGTACTGGCTGAGCGGAGAGCCGTTGCCCGCCGTGGTGCCGCGCCGGGCGCTGCTGGCGATCATCTACCTCGGTATGGTCGGCTCGGTGCTGGGCTTTGCCCTCTATTACTACGTGCTGCGCCATGTGGAGGCGACCCGCGTCGCGCTGATCACGCTGATCACACCGGTGCTGGCCCTGCTGCTGGGCCACGTGATGAACGGCGAGGCTCTGCAGCTGGAAGCCGTGCTGGGCACGGCGGCCATCCTCAGCGGCCTGCTACTGTTCGAATACGGGCAGACGGCGGGCAGGTGGCTGCGGGAGACCCTGACGGGCTGAATTGATCAAGGGCTCGGTGTCAGTTTTTTTCTGGCGCGTGGATGCATGGCGTTTGATGGGACAGGCGCTCGCCGCGGGCTCCGGGCCCGCGGCAATCGTCACCGGGAGAAAAACGGGTTCTTAGAAAACACCGCGCATGGGGCGTATACTTCCCCCGCCGCCCAGGCCGACAGCCCCTGTCACGACCGTGGCACCGTCGACGACTGTCTTTTGAAGAAGACGGTCAAACGTTATCTGGAGAGCTTGTAATGTTTTTGAGATCGCTTGTCCTGCCGTTTGTGCTATCCACCGCAACTGCCCACGCCTACGACTTTCCTATTGAAGTGATCGAATACATTGACCAAACGCGGGTCGTGGCTTTTATCAAGGAAGAGGACATCGATAAGACACTGCAATGGGCCCCCTTCCAGGGACCACCGCCGCTGACGCTGGCAGACGCCCTCGAGGCCGTGCAGGAATACATGGTAGCCAATCCGGAGCTCAGGGATGCCGTGCCGACAGAGATAGAGTTGAAGCGCATACCTCAGCATGAAAAACACTGGCACTACCTGGTCAGGATGCAGTCCGGCGGGGGCGGCAAACCCCGCGCCTGGTTTCTGATCGTGCTGATGGACGGCAACATCATTGCCGGGCTCAGAGAACCCGAAGGGATCAAATAGCGCGAAGGGACCGGGGTGGGCGTTTTCGCCACGGGCGCCCACAAAATGGCGACGTCGGTCCCATTTTCCCGCGGATGCGCGTAAGACCGGGGACACTGGCTCGAGCTGCCCCAGCCGAGGGTGGCCTGCCGGTGCCGCCGACCAGCGGTGCGGGCCGCCCACTGCCTTCGAGCGCCGTGCGTGCTACAATGAACGCCCGGGTGGAGGTCGTGATGCGCCGACCAGCCGCTTTCCGAGCCCTCAAACCACAACACCAGGAGAACGGCCAGAATCGCAGTGCGAGCCGGGGCTGTAACGTCCCAGGTTTTGCGGCCTTTTGCGTACTCTGGTGTCAACGAGCAGGTGTTGAAGCGCGTGTCGAACAAACATGATTCCGGTCTGCGCCGCCGAGGCCCCCGACTCCTCCTATCGTCAACCGTCCCTTCCCCGTCCCGGTGAAACTGCGCAGCCAGATCTTCCTCTTCCTGCTGTTGCTGGGTCTTGCGCCGCTGCTGATCTCGGTGGCGATCAACATTCCCCTCGTGCTGGACCGCCTGGAGCTGTTCTACCACAAGGCCTATCTGCAGAAGCTGCGTGCCGATTTTCGCGACCTGGACCAGCACATCACGCGACGCCAGGAAATGGTGCGCCTGTTCGCGAAGATGCCGGAGCCCGGCATGCTGCCGGCAACGAGCGGCGGCGCTTCGAAGGAAGCACTGGAAGGCAACCGCGCGGGATACACCGAGTGGGCCAACCGGGTGCTGTTCGATCAGCCCGACATCATTCAGGTGACCTTCATACGCAAGAACGGCGACGTCACTTTCTCGCTGGCGCGCGACCGGGAGACGGGCGTCCTCGCCGCCGGTGAGGAGACTGTCGAGCTGCCCAGGGAATATTTCGTGACCGCCGGCCTCAAAGTGGGGCCCGGCGCCGTGCTCACCAGCCCGATCAGATTCAATCAGGACATCATCGAGTCCGACCCCCAACGTTTCATGACGTTGAGCTTCATCAGCCCCGTGTTTGTCGCAACCGCCCGGGGCGTCATACCCGAGGTGCAGGGCGCCGTCATCTTCGATCTCGACGTCGGCGGTCTGGCCCACGTCTACAGCGGGCTCTACTGGGCACTGGACAACGGCGAGTATCTTTCGCCCGGCAAGGAGAGCAGCGCGCATTCCACCGCGTTCCGGGATTTCCCCGGCCTGGACGAGATTTTCGCCAAGGAGGAGTTGGCGCTGTGGGAAGACGGGCACCAGCAGATTTTCTGGCTGCCGCTGTTTCCGACCGAAGGTGAGGGTCCGCTCTGGGTTGGGCGCAGCGTCGATCCTTCGCCGATCGCCGAGTTTCTCGACACTCTGGAGCTGCGCGTGGTCGGCATCGTCGGCGGTATGCTGCTGGTGGTGTTCATCATCGCGCGTATCATCGCGGTGCGCACCGAGCGCATCAGCAGTGAGCTGACCTCGGGCATCGCGCGGGTGCTGGAAAAGGACCAGCCGATGGAATTCTTCTGGAAGCGTCCGGAGGAGTTGCGCAACCTGGGGGAGAAACTGTCGCGGCTGGCCCAGAAGCACGCCCAGGACGCCAGGGCCATGCGCTCGCACGCCCGCGAGCTCGAAGAATCGAATCGCTATAAATCCGAATTTCTTGCCAACGTGAGCCACGAGCTTCGCACCCCGCTCAACTCCATCCTGCTGCTGTCCAAGATGCTGGCGGGCAACCGCAAAGAGCTGCCCGAGGAACCCGTCCGCCAGGCGCGGGTGATCCACGAAGCGGGCAACGACCTGAGGACGCTGATCGACACCATTCTGGATCTGTCGAGAATCGAGGCCGGCAAGGTCTCCCTGAAAACGCAGCCCGTGAACCTGCGCGCGCTGCTCGAGAATCTGTTCGAGCTGATGCAGGCACAGTTCGCTGAAAAAGGCCTGGAGCTTCAGGTTCGCATCGACCCGGATGCACCCGATACCCTGGTGACCGACCACGACAAGCTGCGCCAGATTCTGCTGAATTTTCTTTCCAATGCCCTCAAATTCACCGAGAACGGCCACGTGACGATCGCGCTGTCACGCAACCCGGACGCGCGGGACAGCCGCTACCCCGCTGTCATCAGCGTTACCGACTCCGGCATCGGCATACCCGAAGACAAGCAGGCGCTGGTCTTCGAGGCGTTCAAGCAGGTGGACGGGTCCACCAGCCGGCGTTACGGTGGCACAGGTCTCGGCCTGACCATCAGCCGCGAGCTCGCCCGTCTGATCGGCGGGCGCATCGAGGTGGAGAGCCGCGTCGGTGTGGGCTCGACCTTCCGGCTGTTGCTGCCGCGCGCCGTGGATGCCGGCGCCGCGTCACCCGAGGCCACCGCGGTCTCCGCACAGAATGTCGTCCCTGACACGGCACAGAGCGACATTCCTCCGGCGGATTACGCCGGGAGCCGGGTGCTGGTGGTGGACGACGACCTGCGCAATCTGCTGGCCCTGACGCCGCTGCTGGAGCGCTGGGGGATCGAGGTGGCCGCTGCGGGCGACGGTCAGGAAGCGCTCGAGACGCTTCGCGAGGACTACCATTTCGACCTGGTGCTGATGGACCTCATGATGCCCACGATGGACGGATTCGAAACCATACGCGCGATCCGCGCCGACGCCCGCCTGTCGACGTTGCCCGTCCTCGTGCTCACGGCAAGGGCAGCCGAGGACGACAGGCAGCGGGCGGTCGCCTCCGGCGCGAATGACTTTGTCCGCAAACCGGTCGACGCCGCCCAGCTCAAAGCCGTCCTGGACCATTACCTGATCCGCAGGCAGAGCAGCGCGGCGCTCGGCGGAAGCTCGGGGGAGAGATGAAGCGATACAACGACTTCAGGCTGCTGGCGGTCGATGACAAGCCGAGCAACTTGTTCGCCCTGCGCTCGCTGATCGAGCAACACATGGACGTCGAGGTGATCGAGGCCACCTCGGGACAGCAGGCCATCGACATCGCCGTGGAAAGAGGCGACGTCGATCTCATCCTGCTGGACGTGCAGATGCCCGATCTGGACGGCTTTCAGACGGCCTCGATGCTCAAGATCCGCAGGAAGACGCGGGACATACCCATCATCTTTCTCACCGCCGCCTTCAAAACCGATGAATTCCAGCAAAAGGGCTACGCAGTCGGGGCGGTCGATTATCTGCTCAAACCGATCGATGACAATCAGCTGATCAACAAGATCAGCACCTATTTCCGTCTCATCGAAAAGGAGCGCGAGCTCAGCCGCTCGCTTGAGCGCCAGGTGGCGGCGCGCACCGAGCAGCTGCGCGAGGCGAATCAGTACCTCCAGGGTATCATCGAGACCATGGGCGAGGCCCTGCTGGTGCTGGAACCCACGGGCAAAATCAAATCGGTGAACCCGGCGACCTGCAAAATGCTGGGCTACAGCAAGGACGAGCTGATCGGCATGTCGATCGGCGACGTGTTCGAGGAGCCGGATCAGGAGCAGGCGGACGCTTTCTTCGGGACCTGGCTGGAGGCGCTGATCCGCACCGGCTCGCTGGATCGCATCGAAGCCCGTTTCATAGCCAGCGACCAACGGCGGGTGCCGATCCTCTTTTCCCGCACCGCCATGACCGACCCAAACGGCACCATTACGGATATACTGTGTATCGCCAAGGATATGTCCGGCTACCGGCCGGACAGAGATACAGCTGATGACGCGGAGCAACGCAAGCAGCAATGACTGACGAGGATCAGGGACCGGTTTCCCCCGAAGACGCCGTTTTGACGGCCGATGCCCTCAAGGCCATGGGGCATCCCCTGCGCTGGCGCATTCTGTGCACCCTGGGCTCGGACGAAATGATGGTGGGTGAGCTCGCCACCCGTACCGGCACCACCCAGAGCAACATGTCCCAGCACCTCGACCAGCTGCGCAACAAGCGCATCCTGGTGTCGCGCAAGGAAGGAAACCGGATCTATTACCGGGTGCGCAACGAGGCCCTGCTGGAGCTGATTAACAACATGCGCTCGGTGCTCTGCGAGGCCAACCTCGAAGACGCACCGCCGCGCTGAGCATCCGCTTTCGGTAACCGGAAGACGGACCCGCCGCGAGAGCGAGCCCGTTTCCGGACCCAACGGACTTACTTGGTACCGCTGGACTGCTGCTGGGCAGGCGCCTGCTGCTGAACGCCGTAAGGCGCATAACCGTAGGCACCAGGATAGCCGCCGTAGGCGCCCGGATAGCCGTAGGCGCCCGGATAGCCGCCCCAGCCATAGCCCGGATAACCATACGGGCCGTAGCCATAGCCATAGCCATCATAGCCGCGGCCATAACCGCGTCCGTAACCGCGACCACTGCCATGGGCGCTGAAGCCCATGTCGAAGTCGCCGTCGCCGAACATATCGCCAAGGCCATCGCCCCAGCCGTCACCCCAGCCACGGTTCCAGCCAGGACCACCCCAGCCAGGACCCCACCATGCCTGGGCGGATGCCGAAGTCACAGCCAGAGTGGCTGCACCGATTGCAATAGCTAATTTCTTCATGACTTTCTCCGATTTAAAGTGTTACCGTTTGTCGTTAAAGGTAAATCCTGACGGCGACTCAATGGTTGAGGCCGTAGGGGTCGTGCCACGCAACGCTGCGGTTCCGCATCAGTTGCTCGTGGTATTCGTGCATGGCCCTGCGCTGCTCTTCCAGGGACTGCTCAAGGGCCTTGCGGTTTTCTTCGAAGGACTGCTCCACAGCCTCCCTGGAGTGCTCAATGGCTTTGCGCTGCTCATTCATGGACTGGCGCATGGCCGCGCGCTGCTGGTCGATTGCAGCCAGCTCACGCTCGCGCTGCCTGAACAGGTCATCTATTGACGGCGGCGGGGGCACAAAGGCGTGGGGACGCACAAAGGGTCGCGGGGGCACAAAAGAGTGCGTCTCCGCCGGGTCACCGCTCACGCCCGGGGTAGCCTGGGGCGCATGAGGAAGCGGCGGGGGCGTATGCGCATAGGGGGTGTAGCCGTACGGCGCATAGCCATCGTCCCAGCCGGGGCCCCACCAGGCACTGGCGGAACCGGATACCGCCACCAGACCGGCAGCCGCAATGGCAGTTGCAAGCTTTCTCATAATGATTTCCTCCGAAGCTCGATTTCAGCATTCGCTTGTTCTTAAATAGTATCCCAAGTATTTCAGAATCTGCGAATATTCGCAAGTACTTTAATGATGTTTTTTTACTGGCCGTCGCGTGCTTGACGCGTCGCACGGCCGGCCTGATCATCACATTGATTATTAATCAAATAGATATTGTGTTTAGTTAAGGTAATTTGTTGTTATATCTTGTTCGTGTAACGCACACCCGCCTCCCGGGGGCTCGTATGGGCGGCCGCGATGCAGGCGTTCCAGCGCCCGAAAAGTCCGACCGGAATCTCGCCGAACAACCCACAGCCTCTGCCGGGGCGGAGTCCCCCCTGGACTGCCGCGTGCCTTTGATAAGGCCTCAGACGTCCTGAAGCGCCAGAAGAAACGGCAACCAACCAGACCCGCCTCCGGATTCCGGCCTTCGGCCTGCATCCGGGCTACCCGCTTTGTGCGCCGCGTCCTGCCCCGCTCGTGGCGCAAAACGCAAATGCCAGGTAGCCCGGATGGAGCGCAGCGCAATCCGGGTGGCGGGTGCTGGAGCCTGACAGTGTGCGAGTCGGAATCCTGGCCGTCGCACAATGGCCAATCACGACGCTCACTGAGTGACTCATGAAGCCACTCAGACAAAATCGGATCGTATAAGGTAGGTGTCACTTGACAGCCGCGCCTACCCAAGGTGTGCGCCGGATGCGTAGGCGCCGCCCGGTTCCGGTAGCGTGTGTAAAAAAACGCTTGTCATTCTCTCCCTTGCGGGATATCTTAAGACAGCTTGGAACACAGGGTCGCGAGACGACACAAGCGTTGAACGGTCCGTTCCAGCTTACAAATTAGTTGCACGTCCTCTAGGTCTACTCAGAAGCTCCACACTGGTATCTCCTGTAATTACCTTTTTGAGATCTGCAATTGATTCACTGTTCATTTTCGATTCAAAGGTAATTCACATGACGACAGGTACCGTTAAATGGTTCAACGAAGCCAAGGGCTTCGGCTTCATCTCTCCCACTGATGGCAGCGCCGACGTGTTCGTACACTTCTCGGCAATTCAGGGCGGTGGTTTCAAGACCCTGGTGGAGGGGCAATCAGTGAGCTTTGATGTGGAGAAAGGCCCCAAAGGTCTGCAGGCCGCGAACGTGACGGCCGCCAGCTGAGGGACTGCCGGACCGCAATCGGCACCAGAACCCCGCCCGAAGGCGGGGTTCTTTTTTGGGCACAGAGGTCACCGACCGCCTGCTGCCAAGAGGTATCACCATGAAAAAGATGTTTGTCGGCAACCTGCCCCAGGATGCCACGGAAGAATCCGTGCATGCGATGTTTTCCGCCTACGGCACGGTGCGCTCCATCAGCGTGGCGTCCGATATCTTCACCGGCAGGTGCAAGGGCTTCGGCTTCGTTGAAATGGAAGGTCACGAGGCGCGCGCAGCGCAGGCCGGACTGGATGGTCACCTGGTGGCCGGGGGCGACCGCTCGTTGCGCGTACGCTTCGATGACCCCCGCGCCTCACGCGGACGCCGACGCCGCTGAGCCGCGCCCCGAAGGTGAAGATGATGCGCGTCGGGGACCGGCGAGGCACCGTCTTCAAAGTTTCCGCAAAAGCGCACCACAGAGGAAAACCAGGGCACACAAAGCCCGGCCTTTCCTCAGCGTTCCTCTGTGCGCACTGATGTTTGAAGGCCCCTTTCCCGGCGTCCAGAGCGAGCTGGGTGGGGACTCCCCCCCAGCCCGACCATATTTGCAGAACAGCTGCCCCGTGACGCGGCTTTCAAGCCGCCAAAGCCATACCGCCCGGCTTGCTAGTCGGGCCAGCCGCGCCGGTTGCCGGTGTTCGGCGCCGGAGATCCGCCAAGGCTTCGTCCAACGGCACCACGGCCGGGCGCACCCCGGCTGCTCTCGAGTCCGCTACAGCGCTAGTGGTTTTTTGTGTATGCTCCGGTCCAGGGAAGCTCCAGCAGATCCACGAGGAATTCAAATATGGCCTGCCGCCGGTCGCAATCCGCCTATGCGCGTACCTCCGATCTACCCTTCCGCGGTTTGTTCCGCGCGCTGCTGGCGTGCTGGTTGTTGCTGATCGTCGGCTGCGACCAGGCGCCAACGCCAGAACCAGAAGTGGTGCGCCCGGTGAAGATGCTCACCATCGAAGGGCCCGGCACTGCTGCACAGCGCGAGTACCCGGCCACGGTGAAAGCGACGCAGCAGGCGGACATGGGCTTCGAGGTTCCCGGGCGCATCGTTGAGTTCCTGGTCAACGAAGGGCAGATCGTCGAGGAAGGCGAGGTTCTGGCGCGCCTCGATGACAGAGACTATCAGGCCGATCTGGAGAAGGCGCGGGCCAACCAGCGCAAGGCGCTGGCCGACCTCAACCGCAGTCTGTCGATTTACCGACAGGACAAGGGCGCCATATCCAAAGGCGCCATAGAAAGCGACCGACGGGCCAAGGAAGTCGCCGATGCTGCGGTCCAGCAATCGGAGAAGGCGGTCGAGGACACCGTGCTGCGCGCCCCGTTCGAAGGCTATGTGGCACGCAAGCTGGTCGAGGATTTCGCCAATGTGCAGGCCAAGGAGCCGGTACTCATCCTGCAGGATATCTCGCAGCTCGAGGTGGAGGTCAGCGTGCCGGAGCGGGATATAGCCCAGGGCGTGCCCAGGCAATCGCCCGAGGAAATCACCGAGCGCGTGAAGCCGGTGGTCAGCATCACCTCCATCCCGAATCGCACCTTTCCCGCGCGCGTGAAGGAGTTCGCCACCACGGCCGATCCCAGTACGCGCACCTTCCAAATACGGCTGGTTTTCGAGCGACCCGACGATGTCTCAATTCTTCCGGGCATGACCGCACGGGTGATCGCCAATGTGGTGAAACAAGGTGGTATCAGCATCCCGCTCATCGCAGCACAGTCGGATACCGAGCACCAGGCTTTCGTGTGGAAAGTCGACCCCGAGAGCATGACCGTGAGCCGTCAGCCCGTGGCGCTCGGCGCCGTCCACGGCGCCCAGGTCGACATCGAGAGTGGTCTCGAACAGGGCGACGTTATCGCGACCTCGGGTCTGCGCTACCTCGAAGAAGGCACGCAGGTACGCCGCTACGGCGACTGAGCGGAAAGAGCCATTGAGATGAACATCGCCGCGTTCGCCCTCCGCAACCGTGTCACCACGCTGGTCCTCACCGCGCTGCTCGTAATCGGCGGGATCGATGCCTACAATCAGCTGTCGCGCCTGGAGGACCCTGAATTCACCATCAAGGAAGCGCTGGTCATCACACCTTATCCCGGCGCGTCCGCCGCCCAGGTGCAGGAGGAGGTCAGCGACAAGATCGAGCTTGCCGTCCAGCAGCTCGGCCAGCTCATGGAGGTCGAGTCGCGCTCGGTGCGGGGGCTGTCGACCGTGACGGTGCGCATCAAGAAGAAGTACCGCCGCGACGATCTGCCGCAGATCTGGGACGAGCTGCGCCGCAAGGTGAACGATGCGCAGGATCAGCTGCCGCCCGGCGCGGGGCCCTCGGAGGTCAATGACGACTACGGCGACGTCTGGGGCGTGTTCGTCGCCCTCTATGGAACGGAGTACAGCTACGCCGAGCTGAAGGAAACCGCGAAGGTGCTGCGGCGCGAGCTGTCCCTGGTCAAGGACGTAGCCAAGGTGGAACTCTGGGCTGAGCGCACCGAGGCCGTCTACGTGGTACCGGACCGCGACCGCATGTCCCAGCTGGGGGTGAAGCCGGGCCAGGTCACCCGCAACCTGCGCGACAAGAACATCGTGGTGGACGCCGGGCGCGCCGAGGTCGGCGCCCAGTTCATCGCCATCAGCCCGACGGGCACCTTCAGCTCGGTGCAGGATTTCGAAAATCTGCTGATCAGCGGCGAGGACAGCGACCGGCAGATCTACCTCGGCGACGTGGCGAGCGTCAAACGCGCCTACGTCGAGCCCCAGGATCGGGTGCTGCGCTATGACGGCAACCTGGCCATCGGCATCGGCATTTCCACCGTGAGCGGCGGCAATGTGGTGACCATGGGCGAAGCCATCGAGGCGCGCATGCGGGAGCTGGCGCCACAGATTCCGCTCGGCATCGAGCTCGGCATCATCTCCCTGCAGTCCGAAGCGGTCATCACCGCCATCGACGGTTTCCTGAACAGCCTGATGCAGGCGGTGGTCATCGTCGTCGCAGTGCTGCTGGTGTTCATGGGCCTGCGCAGCGGGCTGATCATCGGCTTCATCCTGGCGCTCACCATCATCGGCACCTTTATCTTCATGGGCTCGTGGAACGTGGCCCTGGAGCGCATTTCGCTGGGTGCTCTGATCATCGCCCTCGGCATGCTGGTGGACAACGCGATCGTGATCGTAGACGGCATGCTGGTGCGCATCGCCCAGGGCGAGAAAGCCGAGGATGCGGCACAGAACGTGGTCAACCAGACCGCCCTGCCCTTGCTCGGGGCGACCGCGGTGGCCATCATGGCCTTCGGCGCCATCGGTCTGTCCGACGATTCGACCGGAGAATACACCCAGTCGCTTTTCCAGGTGGTGCTCATATCGTTGTCG
>JASFKW010000090.1:0-16166 GCA_050118435.1 Gammaproteobacteria bacterium
CGTTGACTGCTTCCACAAAGCCCGGCGGTCCACAGACGTAGAACCGCTGGTTGAGCTCCCGAATTTTCTCAGCCAGGTAATCCCGGCCCACGCGCCCGCCGGGACAGCCGGGCGCCTCGCTGCGGGTGCAGGTGAGGACGCAGCGCTCGCCCAGGTAGTGACGGAATTCCTTCTCGCAGATGACATCCGCCGGCGTCTTGTTCGAAAAGATCAGGCCGTGACCTTCCAATCGGCCGCTGCGCGCCAGGTCGCGCAGAATGGCGATGAACGGAGTCACTCCGGCGCCGGCTGCGACGAACACGCCGGGACCCTGATAGCTGATGGTGCCGAAAGGCTCGGACATCAACAGCTCCGCGCCGGGCTGCAGCGCGTGCAGCTCGCGCGTCATACCCTCGTGCTCCGGGTATCCTTTGACGGTGAGCTCCAGCACGCGGTCCTCTGGCAGCGAGGTGGGGGTGAAGGGGCGCCCCTCGTCTTTCCACCGGGGCCGGTCGATGGCGAGCTCCACGCCCTGGCCGGGCTGAAAGGAGAAGCCGTCCGGCTTGCTGAGCACGAAACGCTTCACGTCGTGGGTGACGAATTCGCTCATCAGCAGCGTTACGCGGTGCTCCATCGTTACATCCCTCCGTCACATCCGATGTCAGGCGCCTTGCGATACTGCCCCGTCAGTCAGGGCCCGACTTCCTCGTCGCTGTCGAGCTCGTCCCAGGCCTGACGAAACGACTGGCCGAGCACGCCGTAGGATTCGATAAATCCCTGCTTCACGGATTCCCAGGCGCCGGCGGAGCTGTGTTTCATGCCGCCGTACCACTGTGCCACCTCATTGCGCTGTTTTCGCAATGCGCGCAGGCTGGCCTCGCGCTTCTGGCGGGCGCTTTCGCTGAGGTTGGCCCACTGCTGCTGGGCACGTGTTTCGAGTTGATCGATGCGCCGGTCCATGGCGTCGAGCGTTTCCTTCGCCCTGGCCACTGCCTCGTCACGCTGGCCCGCCGAGTAGCTCTTCAGCGCCCGGATGGCGTCGGCCCATTCGCGCTTTAGCTCAGCGAAGTCGGTGGTGTCCGTCGCAGCGGAAGGAGCGGCGTTCGGGTCCGCGGCGAGGCCGGCGCCGGCCCCCAGCATCAGCAGGCACGCCAACGCCCGGGAACCCCGTCTCGTCTGTTTCGCTGTCATGTTATTCTCCTTAGCTCATGCAGCTCGTGTGGGGCATCGGGCGGGCAGCGCCTGCGCAGGTCCCGCGAGCCGGTGCTCAGCCGAACCTGGACGCAGCAGACTTGATGGCGTCTTCGAGATCCTGCCAGGCTTGCTCTGCACCCGCCTTGACGTCTTCCCAGGCGTCCTCGCCGGCCGCCTGCACCTCGTCCAGCTTCGCCTTCGCGGCATCGCGCTTGGCCTGCAGCTCGTCGGCCTGGCGGTCCAGCTCGATGCTCAGGTCAGCCTCGGCCTCATCGGCCCGGGCCTTCAGCTTGTCGATGTCAGCCTGCAGCGCATCGAGCCTCGCCTGCAGCTTCTGTTCATAGGCCTCTTTGGCACTCATCATCGTTCTCCTTTTCCACTGATGCGATCACGCCGCCGCTCTGTTTGCGCAACACCCACGGGTGGCGTCACGCACGCCTAACGTGCCGTACCGAAACCCTCGTCCTTGGTGTGGGCCGGTACCGGCAGCCCGGCGATGCGCATGCCCTGTGCCACCGGCCCCTCGGGAAACAGTCGGCGCAGATACTTGCGGCCGCCCTGTTCGGCAAACTCGCTGTCCAGCATGTCACCGAGCACACGCCCGCTTTCGGGTAGTCCGTGCTCCAGATAGTACTCACGCAGCTTGTGGACCACCTGCCAGTGCTCAGCGGTGGGCTCGATGCCCTCGCGTGCGGCCAGCTCGGCGCCTTTTTCCAGATTCCAGTTGCCCATCTCGATTTCCCGGTCAGACTTCCGAGAGCTGGAGGTGTCCGGGTTGTCCATGATCTTTCCCGTGTCTGTCATATCATTATCTCGTGAGGTTGCCCTGCCGCATTCGGTGACCGGCGGGTGACCCCGACCGCGCAGTTTCCCGCTTGCGCCGGTTTGACCGTGAGTCGCCAATGATCCGCATCCGGGTGCCCAGCCCCTCCGGGCCGGGCACCCTGCTCGGTGGGCATCAGTGGTACGAAGCCCCGCACGGCTCGGCAGGCTCCGCTTCGCTCACGCAGCCTGCGCTTCGCTGCAGGCCCGTCGCCAGCGGCTGCACCGTACGCTCGGTCAGAAACTGTATTGTCTGACTGAATTCAAGCAATTGGGTCAGTGCCCCGCATTGAAAAACGTCAATGACCCGAAAAAGGCACGGTGCCAGGGCCTGCCGCGGAAGCGGTCTCAGGGTCGGCCCAGCGTGGCGAATGCCACAAAAAGGATGGTGCGATCCCAGCGCAGGCCAAACAGGCCGACTGGGGTTCAGCGGCCCAGATTTGCTCTCATTTGATCACGGTCAATGTTTGTTGGACAGCTTGAACTATCTTCGTGGCTATGGTTTCTAGCGCAGCCGGATGGCCGCGTGCGTATGGATGGAGACAACTATGATTGCCAAGACGAATCTCAAACGCCCGATACTCGCTTCATTCACAGTGGTTTTTTCTGCCGCGCTGCTGTCCGCCTGTGGCGGGGGTGGAAGCGATGGCGGTGGCGGCGATCTGGCAGGCACGGCCACCATTTCGGGGACGGTGCCTGGCACCCGGATCGAGGCTTTCGGAGACAACGGTGCTTACTACGTCGCCCACTCGACGGACGATGGCACGGCCCGGCATCCGTTCAGCCTGGAGGTTCCCGCAGGGCTGGGGCTACGGCTGGTTATGACCACCCATGAAGGCACCGCGGATGAGGTGGTGTCGCCAATTGGTTTTCGCGACAGCTCGACCCACGTACACACCCGCATGATGTTGGGTGCCGGGGACAGGGTTGAGCTGGGGCACGTCGCACTCGCGATGAGTTGTGCAGAAGCCGCTGGTGATGTTGACGGAGATGGGGACAACGATGACATCGACCATGATTGTGTGCTCGATTCGCCTTTCATGGTCGATGATGCGCACAGTCCACTTGCACATGCAGATGCCGACCACGACGGCCTGAATGATTTCGATGATCCCGATCACGGTCGCTACCCGTATTCCACTGGGGAGATGGACCCGCTCGATCACGATGACGACGGTGTGCCGAACGTGTGCGATCCCCACTATACGCCTCCACCGGGGTTTACGGACCATGACAACGATGGCCTGCACGATGGGACCGATGACGTGAACCCCGGCAACACCGCTGGAGGAAACCACCACTTCACCGATGATCGGGACGGCGACGGCTATCACGATGATGACAGAAATCACGACGGCTTCCATGATGACGACGCCGATCGTGATGGTTTTCACGACGATGACACGGACAAGGACGGTTTCCACGACGACGACAGCGATCATGACGGAATGCATGACATGACCTGAGCAGGCGCTGACATGCCATACGCGTCACTGCCACTCTCCGCGCCCGAGGGCGCCGTGATGTGAGGGGGCCGCGCCGTTGATGTTCTCTCCCGTATCGAGATGAATGGTCCGGCGCAGTGGGGGTGACTGGTTTCCGACCACGGCCCACAGGACGTGGGCGAGCTGGATGGCAAAGTGATTACTTTGCCCACCTGGACGCTCGGAATCACGAGCACTGATCGACGTACCCAATCAGGCTTCGACCGCGGTGCCTTCGGGGGCCGCAGTCCAATGGGCACTCGGCGGCACTGATCCATCCTATACTGCGTGATGAGTCAACCGCCGCTGGCGCCATCGCAATTAGGCACGGCAGAACCCATTTCGATCCATCGGACTGACGCCGCCAGAGCATGAACGACATCGGCTCAAGGCTCGCGCTGCTCGCCTACGACGGCGACTGCGGCTTTTGTGGCTACTGGGTGCGCTACTGGCGGCGCCTCACCGGGGAACGGGTACGCTACGCACCCTACCAGGAAATCGCCGTCGATCATCCCGGGGTGGCGGAGGAAGAATTCGCCCGTGCGATCCAGCTCTTCGAGCCGGACGGGGCTCGGTACAGCGGTGCCGAGGCGGCGTTCAGACTGCTGGCGCGGGTCCCTGGCAGGGGGGCGGGCCTGTGGTTGTACCGGTGGGTACCGGGTTTTGCAGCCGTGGCGGAGGCTGGCTATGACCTGATCGCACGCCATCGCGAGGGTGCCTACCGCTGGTCGCGCCTGCTGTGGGGCGGCGAGCGCTATCCGCCGACCTTCCAGCTGGTGAGCTGGCTGTTCCTGCGTCTGCTGGGCCTGACGTTTCTGGTGGCGTTCGTATCCATCGGCAGCCAGGTCACCGGGCTGATCGGCGCCGATGGTGTCCTGCCGGCTTCCGACAAACTGGCGGCGGCAGAGCAGGACCCGTGGCGCTACTGGCTCGTGCCCACGCTGTTTTGGCTCAACAGCTCGGATACGGCGCTGCTGTCGGCCTGCGTGCTCGGCGCAGCCGCGTCGGTCCTGGTCGTGCTGAACCGGCTGACGCGTCCCATGCTGGCGCTGGCCTTCGGGCTGCATCTCTCGCTCTGGGGCGTGATGCCGGTCTTCGGCAACATCCAGCCCGACGCCCTGATCCTGGAGGTGGGCTTCCTAGCAATGTTCCTCACCGGCGGCTCGCGCATCGTGGTCTGGCTGTTCCGCTGGCTGCTGTTCCGTTTCATGCTGATGTCAGGTCTGGTCAAGCTGCTGACGCACGATCCGAGCTGGGCGCAGCTCACGGCGCTCAACCACCATTACGAAACGCAGCCCCTGCCGACACCGCTGGCCTGGTACGCGCACCAGTTGCCGGAATGGTTCCAGCAACTCTCGGTTTTGACGATGTTCGGGATCGAGTTGGTGCTGCCCTGGCTGATCTTCATGCCGCGGCGTCTGCGCTTCTTCGCGGCGTGGGGTTTTATCGTCCTCCAAGTCGCCATCATCCTCACCGGGAACTACTACTTTCTGAACCTGCTGACGGTCTTCCTGTGCCTGTTCCTGTTTGACGACCGGGCGCTCGCCGCTGTGCTGCCGCCGCGGCTCGTCGCCGGCGTGCGGTACCGCCTGCCCGAGCCGGGCCGGCTGGCGACCGTCAGTGCGGCCGCCCTGGCCACCGTGGTGGCGGTGGTCGACGTCGCCGTGATGTGGCGGCACATCGAACACCAGCCTCTGCCCGGGCCGCTGGCGAGTCTGGTTGCGACAACCTCGCGTTTCGGCGTCACCAACCACTACGGGTTTTTCGGGGTGATGAACACCGTGCGACGCGAAATCATTCTGGAGGGCTCGGACGACGGGGAGCACTGGCGCGCCTATGAATTTCGCTACAAACCCGGGGACGTGCAGCGCTGCCCCCGCTGGAGCATTCCGCATCATCCGCGCCTCGACTGGACCCTGTGGTTCGCCGCCGGCGAACCCCCTTACGAGAACCTCTGGTTCGGGGACCTGCTCTATGCGCTGCTGGAAGGCCGTCAACCGGTCCTGGCGCTGCTCGAAGGCAACCCTTTTCCGGACGCGCCGCCCCGGTGGGTGCGCGCCTCGCTCTATCGTTACCGTTTCACCACGCCCGAGGAGCGGGCCGATACGGGTGACTGCTGGGTGCGCGAGCTGCTAGGCCGCTACGTTCCGGCGCTGAGCCTGCAGAGCTGGTAGACGCGATGATCCCAACCGATAGCGCTGCTGATGCTGCTCAGCAATCCCGCTCCGGCGGCGGACACCCGTGGTCCCGGGGGATGGGAACAGCCGGGGCTTTTATGCGTATTCGCGCACGCTCGAGTGGCCCCCGGGAACTGGCCCTCTGAGCTGACCGGTCAAAGTCCCACGAACAGGTTGATAATGAGTGCATTCACCAGGTCGATAAAAAAGCCGCACACCAGCGGCACGATGATAAAGGCGCGGTGGGCCGCCCCGTATTGCTTGGCGACTGCCGTCATGTTGACAATCGCGGTCGCCGTTGATCCCAGGGTGATACCTCCGAAGCCGGCGCTGATGACGCTCGCCTCGTAGTCCTTTCCCATCAAACGGAATACCACGAGGATGGTGAACAGGATGGACAACAGGATCTGGAACACCATGACAACCGAGATAAACGCCATCAGGCCCTGGAGCTCCCACAACTCCAGCCCCATCAGTGCCATGGTCAGGAACATGCCCAGACTGATATCGGAGATCAGCGCGATACCGAGCTTCGCCCCCGGGTACACTTCATCCTTCTTCAGGATCAGGTTGCGGGCGTTACCGATCAGAATGCCGCCGATCAGACAGGAGACGAACAACGGCAGCTGCAGGCCGCCCGCCGCGATGGCCTGGTCGAGAAAGTAGCCGAAAATCATGGCGACGTTCAGCCACAGCCACGCCCAGAGTATGCCGTAGGAATCCACCATCGTGGTCCTTTGTCTCTCGTGCTCCACACCGATGTCGAGCTGCTCATCACCGCTGGGTGCGATCCTGTGGCGGGTGATCAGGTAGCGTGCTATCGGGCCACCGATGACGCAGGCGGATATCAGCCCGACCGTGTTTGTGGCCACGCCGAGCTCGAGCGCGTTGCTGATTCCGAGCGATTCGACAAATGTGGGTGCCCAGGCCAGGGCCGTCCCGACTCCGCCGGTCAGGGAGATCGAACCGACCATGAGACCCGCCTTGGGGTCCATGCCGAAGGCGGTCGCGATACCGATCCCGGTGAGGTTCTGAAGAAAGATGAACCCTGTCGCCAGGGCCAGCAGCACGGCGAGCGGTCTGCCCCCCGAGACCAGGGTACGAATGTCCGCGCGCAGCCCGATGGCGGCAAAAAAGTACAGGAGCAGCCAGTCTCTGACGTCCAGCGTGAAACTGATTTTCAGGTCGAAGGCAAAATAGGTGATGCCCACCGCGGCGGCGCACAGAAAACCGCCGATGACGGGCTCCGGAATGCTGTAGCGACGCAGGATTTCAATGCGGCTGACCAGAGTCTTGCCAAGGAACAGAAGGACGATCGCAAGCGTAAAGGAAACGAAACCGCCGACCTCGTAGCTGTTCACGCGCTCAGTCCTTCAGTCAGGCGGGGCGTCGACCGCGGGCCCCAGGGAAAGCGGGCAATATACCTTTGCCCCGGAAAGGCGACAAGTTGGCCGCCTTGCGGACACAGCGGGGGTGGGCAGGCACAGGATACCTCTGCTGTCCGTTCATAATGGGCTCCGCCTGAAAGGCGCTACCGGGGCCGTGCCAGGGAACAAACCCCGATCCTGCCCGCGCGCGCCCGACCCCCCACCGGGCAGCCCTTTGCCGGGATCATCGGCCAGGCCTCGCCGCTCACGCTGCAGGCGCTGAGCCTGCCGACCGGCGAACCCGCCCGGTAATCTCGACCGCGCCGGTGATGCGCCTTTGACTTAGACCCTGCCCAGCAGGCCGGAAAAGATATTGCCGGGATCATACTTGGCCTTGACCGCTCTGAGACGTTCCAGATTCGGGCCGTAGGCGGCCTGGAGCAGGGCGTCCCTGTCCTCCAGAAAGCCGGGAAAGTTCAGGTAGATTCCGTCTCTGCTGAACGGCTGCATGTCGTCATACAGCGCACGCGCCCACTGGATGTTCGCCTCGGCATCCTCCCGGCGCTCCCAGTTGGCTTCGATCCCCAGCATGTAGGGCGCGTCGCGCTTGTAGAATGCGGTGTCCGACCGGGACAGCCGGCTGGCGGCCCCGCCGAGCATCCAGACGTCGATCGATGAGATCGCCGAGGGGCGGTTCTGCGTGTGTTTCCTGAGAATGCGAATGACTTCGCCGTCCAGACGATCGAGATAGAGCGACTTCCAGTAGTAAAAGGCGCCGTCGGGATAGTCTTCGTCCAGGAGCTGCTGGGCCTGAATCCAGCTCATGGGGGCGCTCAGATCCGCAACGGGCTCGGCCAGCGCGCGAAGCGGGCCGATGATCCGCTTGCCTTCGATGAAAGGTCCCGTGTAGCATCCGATCACGATCACGACCGGTGTGCCGCGAAGCTCGGCCGGGACTTCGGGCACCTCGGGTGCGCTCCAGAACACGCCCAGCGCCATCAGCGCTTCGTCGGCGTTCGCCATGTAGTCCTGCAGTCCCTGGAGCACTGCTTCCGCCTGGTCCAGCGGGTACATGACCACCGCCATCCAGACCTCCGGGCCGACCGGGTGCAGGCGAAATTCAAACGAGGTTACGACACCCAGGTTGCCGCCGCCGCCGCGTATGGCCCAGAACAGATCGCTGTTCGCGGTCTCACTGGCCTTTCGCAGCCGCCCGTCGGCCGTCACAACTTCTGCCGCGGACAGATTGTCGATGGAAAAACCGTGCTTGCGCAGCATCCATCCCGCGCCTCCGTGGAGCGTCAGCCCAGAAACCCCGGTGGCCGAAACCACTCCCACGGGGGCGGCGAGACCAAAGGCCTGGGTCTCATGGTCAAGATCGCGGAGGCGGGCGCCACCTTCGACGCGCGCCAGCCTGCGCTCCGGATCCACATGAACGCTTCTCATCTCTGAGAGATCGATTACCAGGCCGCCATCCAGCAGCGCACTTCCCGCCACATTGTGGCCGCCGCCGCGGATCGAAGTCAGCAGACCGTGCTCCTGGGCGAAATTCACGGCGGCCATGACATCGGCCGTCCCGGCGCACTGCACGATCAGCGAGGGTCTCTTGTCGACCATACCGTTCCAGACGAGGCGTGCAGATTCATAGCCGTCCTCTTCGGGGCTGAGGACTCGACCTCTCAGGCGCTCGCGAAGTTTTTCTACCGCTACTTCGTCGAGGACCCGCTGTCCGCCGTCGCTTGTTGCCATCGGGTACGTCTTCGCCACCATCGTCGTCATCCTCCACTGTCAGCCAAGGCTCAGATAAACGGGGCGTCCGGGCTACCGGCATCGGGATCGCGCCCCTTGCGACTGCTTCCCTGTGCCTGAGCTTAGCAGCCGCACCGGTGCTTCCCTGCGCCTGAGCCTAGCAGCCGCACCGGCCGGGTGCCAGCCGCGGCACCCGCCGTCCCTCAAGGTGTCCGCACGGCGGCGCAGACGGGCCGCATCCAGAGCCAGTCGAACCGCAGCCATGATCAACCGCTCATACACATCGTCCGCCCGGCCCAGGCTCGCGTTGGCGGCGAGGGCGATGGTCAGACCAAGATCCGGCACGTGGATCATGTCGGCTTGGTAGCCCGGATCGATGCCGTCGTGCGTGTACCAGCGGCCGGTACCCCAGGGGTTCCGGTGTATGAAAATGCCCAACCCGTACTGGGAGCGGGCAGGGCTCGACTCTGGAACCGCGGTCATCTGCCCGCGTACCGCCTCGCTCAGGAGTGTCTCGGAGGTGAAGAGTGCTTCCATAAACCGGACCAGGTCCCCCGGCGTGCTGTGCATGCCCGAATCGGCGAGCCCGTAGTCGCTGTACCACGGATAGGTGTCAATGACACGACCGCGCCTTCGAATATAGCCGTGAGCGCGCTTCTCGCCGGCAGAGGATTCACGGCCGTTGAAGGTATGTTTCAGGGCCAGGGGCGCCAGGATGCGCGTGCGCATGAGCGCGTGAAACGGCTGCCCGCTGACCCGTTCGAGAATATGCCCCACCAGGATGTAGTTGCTGTTCGAATAGTGGTAGGCGGTGCCCGGCCGAAAAAGCAGCGGCTTGTCATAAAGGTAGGGAACGACGTCGCTGTGGTTCCATCGCCGGTGCGGGGACCTGACAAAGTCGGCGCGCCAGGCCGTGTCGTCGTTCATGTAATCGATGACCCCGCTGGTGTGGCTGAGCAGATGGCGGAGCGTGATCGTTTCGCTGGAGGGAATGCGCGTGGTTGCATCACCTGGAAGCCAGGTGGTGATCGGCTCATCGAGCGCGAGCCGGCCTTCCTCCCAGAGCTGCAATGCGAGGACGGCCGTGAACGTCTTGCCGAGGCTCGCCACGTACAGGACATGCTCCGCCGTGAGCGGCTCGCGGGTGAGCAGGTCCGCCGCTCCGGCCGCGCCCTGAAAGTCGACGCCGGGTCCCTTGACCCGCAACGAGACGCCGGGCAGCCCGTCCCTGACGGCTGTGTGGAGTAGGGATTGCAAGTGCGCCTCGTGCGGCGCCCGGGCGGTCTGCCCGCGTACAGGCGCGGCCGGGCCATCGTGGCCCTGTCCCGGCCCGGGTGCCGCCACCCCGAACAGGCTGATAACGAGTAAACGCAGCAGGCGAAAGACGGTGATAATCGGCGCTCGATGCATCGATGATGTAGTGCGCGTCATCCGGAGGCGGGCGCGCCCGGGCCCAGAAGGTCATGCAGCGTACACCAAACATAAATCCCCTTCCGGCCGCTTCCCTGCGCGGCTCGCCGGTGAGCCGGTTGCCGGCCGGCAGACTCGCCACGCGGGTCCTGTGCGTTGCGTCTCTAGTGCTCGATCTTAAAGGAGAGATTGAGGCGGGATCGATAAGCAACCACCCTGCCATTTTCTATTTTCATGTCGAGCTTGATGACTTCGGCAATGCGCAGGTTGTGGAGCGATTCGCCGGCAACGGCGATCGCCCGCTGGGCGGCATCCTCCCAGGAGGTCTCGCTGGTTCCGACTACATCGATGACTTTGTAGGCGCTGTTGGGCATGACGGTCTCCTTTGTTGTCACGGCTTCGCCCCCGGGAGCGGGGCTGAGAAAATCCCTGCTTCTCGTTAAGTATATACAGGAAGTCAGCAATAGGGAGAGGTGGAGCCGCTGGTGAACGCGAAATGCTGTGTCCGCTCTGTCAGGCTCGGGCAACATGGCGGCGTTGGCCGGGCTAGCCGCCCGAAATTGCCGCCACCCGGTGTGCCTTCGTACACGAATTCATTGCCCACGGTCTCCCAGATCTTGCCGCCGTGGTCGGAGCGCTGCAGCACCCGCCCGAACCAGCTGCTGGTCTGCGACGCGTACAGGCGGTGCGGGTTAACTGGCGAACCCTTAACGTGATAGATCTCCCAGCCGCCGAAGTAGGGACCGCTCATCTCCCACTGGCGGCGCTGGCCGTCGGATGTCAGGATAAATGCGCCCTTACGGGTACCCGCCAGTACGCGGATTGTGCTCATTGGGAAAGCTCCTCTGTAGTCCCCGATCTGGCCCAAGCCAGCCGTGCCTGGCGCCCCTTGCCCGGTTTGAGACTGACCGCCTTTCGAGCCGGGGGCGCTGGTCCATTGAGTGAGGAGTATAGAAGAGACTCACGTCTCCTCCCGTCTCAGGGCTCAGTCGCGCCGAGGGGTATCGCATAGTCCTGAGATTGCCAGACTGACGCGCTCGATGCCGATCGAGCGGGTAAGAGACGGAGGCAATTGACAGTCGTCAATGTGGATTCGGATGGAGGTGGACTACTATGCTACTGAAAGTAAAAGGGCTGTTTCAGATCTCTCATTAGGGCAGATGGAGGTGCAAGATGCTGAAACTGTTCACGACAATCGTGCTCGCAATCGCTGTCACGTATGGCGCGCCGGCCTGGTCGTATGACAGCGCAATGGCTGGGAGCTATGCGGAGTTGTTCGCGCCGGTGCAAGGCGCCGGGGCGGGAAAAGCCATGCATCTGATGTCGCCGGAGGCCTTTCTGAACAAGGTGAAAGCCGGAGAGGCTCTCACGGTTCTGGATATCCGGACGCCGGCTGAAACGCGTATTTTCACTGCGACGCTGCCCGGCACACTGGTGATTCCCGTTAACGAGCTGTTCGCAGAGGCGAGCCTGACTCGAATTCCGACGGACAAAGCTGTGATCGTGCTGTGCAAGTCGGGCACACGGGCGGCGGCGGCCGGGACTGCGCTGCGTCATATCGGGTTCGAGAACGTCTATATTCTAAAAGGCGGGTTCAAGGCTCTGATCGGCTACATGGGCCCGAAGGAGGCCAACACGCCGCTGAAGGCCGTTTCAGAAAAGAAGTGAACCACTCGGGCGTAGGTCGGGGCGGCGACTGGCCGCCCCGACCCCGTGTGGGCCTCAACGGAAGGGCCGGCCTTAAAAGGCACCGATCATGCTTTGATTCGCCGCCGGCAGAATTGAGGCGTCCATAAACAGCGATTCCGATGCGTGCGATTGGCTGGCTGCTCGCGCGATGATGGGTTAACCAGAGCTCCGCTGACTATAAGGGAGCAGGGCCAACGGTCGACGCCCAATGACATCTGCGTTTTCCGACATTACCACCGTTTCTCTGCTATTCGGGATCGTGATGATCCTCGGCTTCGCGCTGCTGGGACGCGTTGGCGCGCGAAAACTAGGGCTGCCCACCGTCTTTGGTGAGCTGCTGATGGGGATACTGATCGGCAATCTGTTCTATTTCTGGGGCTATGACCTCATGCTGGTATTGCGCGAAGGGGCAGGCTGTGTCGACATAGCGAGGCATACCCTTTCCGGCCATTCGTGGGATGAAGCGGCTCTCATCGTGTTGGGCGAGGATTCCAGGGACAGGGTAGCCGAGCTGTTGCGGGGCCCGAATGGCAGCCAGTATCTGCAAGTGTCCCAGGCAGCCAGTCTGTATTTGCATTACGGTTTGATGTTCGTCATGTTCCACATCGGCCTCAGCACCTATGTCGTTGCCGAGCTGCGTGATCTGGACGCCGACTCCGTGAAGGTTGCAGTGATAGGGGCATTTGCTCCCATGCTGCTGGGTTTTGCGGTTGTCGTCCTGCTTGCGTCGCATACCTCGCACGTGGGACACCTTTTCATCGCTGCAACGCTCGGTAGCACCGGTATTGCCACCACATCGCAGGCGCTGGCCCGTATGCGGCGGAATCATTCGCGGGAAGCCCGGGTCGTGCTGGGTGCGGCCACCATGGACGATGTTCTGGGACTGATTGTGCTCTCCATCGCATCGGGTATCGTGCTCACCGGCAGCGCCGAGATCGCAGATATCGGCCGCACCAGTCTCCGTGCGTTTCTTTTCCTGGTCTGTGCATTCGGGTTCGGTCCCGCCTTTCTGAAACTCCTGGTCTGGCTGCTGCGCCACTTCGACGCACTGGAGGCCAAGCTGTTTGTTTCGTTCATCCTGGTTATGTTTCTTGCGGGTGTGGCGACCCTGGTGCATTTGTCCCCCGTCGTCGGGGCGTTCGCGGCCGGATTGCTGATGCACGAAAGCCACTTCAGGGCGTGGGGGGACCTGCACGACGACAGGCACAGCATTGGTGAGCTTCTGGCGCCCCTCGAGGTCATCGTCGTACCGGCTTTCTTCGTGCTGATGGGTCTACAGGTCAAGCTGGAAACTCTGCTCGATCCGGGGGTCGTCTATGTCTTCGCGGGCCTGCTTACAGCGGCCGTGCTCGGCAAATGGCTCAGTGGTATCGGCCCGCGCGGCGAGATCAACAGGCTGGCCGTGGGGCTCGGGATGATGCCGAGAGGGGAAGTCGGGTTGGCCTTCGCCTTCATCGGAAAGAGTCTCGGAATCATCGACTCCGCCATGTTTGCCGTTGTCGTGTTGGTGGTCATCGTGACCACCCTTATGACACCGCCTCTCCTGCGTCTGGCCATGGGCGGGAATTCGATGGATCATCAGAAAGGTGCAGGTACACGCTGAAAGACGGGCAGAATCGTATCAGCCCGCTACGCCGGGCATGAGTGGCCCCGTCACCAGCAGGGCGAGCCAGGCGACCAGGCAGGCAGTGATGCCGGCGGCCAGCCCGACACGAAACCACTCCAGGAAGTCGATCCGCGTTCGGTAACGTTTTTCCATCATGCCCAGGGCGACGATGTTGGCTGTACTGCCGATCATGGTTATGTTGCCCCCGAAACAGGCGCCAAATAACAATGCCCACCACAGGGGGTGCGCGGTCGTCGTCTCACCGATCAGCTCGTGCACCACGGGGATGAAGGCTGCGACGAAGATCACGTTATCAACGAAGGCCGAACCGAGCGCAGACGTAATCATGACGATCGGCACCATGATATCGGAGTCGCCCCCGACGACGTTCTTCATCGATGACGCAATTTCATTGGTGACCTCGGTGTATTGGAGCGTTCCTGCGACGCCGAACAGCATCAGGAAAAACATCAGCGTCCACCACTCGACATCGTGCTCGATGTAATAGCGGGCGCGCTCGCGGCGCCAGATCATCACGATACCCGCCGCGATCAGGGGTGCCATGTACAGCACTGTGTTTGTGTCCAGCCCCAGCAGAAGCTCTATCCGGTGGTGCAGGGCGACCAGCCCGATGGTTCCGCCGATAAGGAGCAGGCCCGCTCTGACGGGCACGACAACAGTCGGGCCCAGCGGCAGTGCATGCTTGCGTCGTTGACGCAGGCGCTCGTCCAGCTCCCGGATTTCAGGCCGAAACCAGAGAATGAGAAGAACGATGGTTGCAACCAGGGACAGCAGCATTACCGGGAAAGCCCAGATCATGAAATCCTCGAATGTCAGGCCGGCGCGGCTGCCGATGAGAATACCCACCGGGTTGCCGAGCATGGTGCCGGCGCTGCCGACGTTGGTCGCCATGACCGCAATTATCAGAAAGGGAACCGGGCGTACCTTGAGCACGTCGCACACCTGAAATATCAGGGCGGCCATAAACAGAATGCTGGTAACTTCATCCACCGCGGATGCGGTCAGAGCGGAGGCGCCGGCCGAGACCAGCACGAAGCGCAGGCCGGTCATCTTCTTCATTTTTAGAATCGCCTGAATAATCCAGGTAAAGAAGCCGAGGTCCCGCAGACCTCCGACGACGACCATCATCCCGATCAGAAACAGTATCACTTCGAGCGAGCAGTGCTGCCTGAAGCACTCGAGCTCAAGCGTCTTCGTGAGTATCAGCACCGGCAGGCCTATGAAGGCGATGGCCAGCCGGAAACTCCAGAAAAACAGGGTGGCCAGTATGATGATCAGGAAGACGGTAACCGATATGGTCTGTGCATCGTTCAGGCCCCAGGCGTAATGAGCCAGGGCACCGATGATCCCGCTGGCGCCGGCGAGTACGGCGAATCGCCAGGCCAGCTCACCACCGGACAAGGAATTGTCATTGTCGCTTCCACGCACTGTTCGGTTCTCTGCAGCGTCAGGCTCTCAGGACTTTGTGAATGAAGTCCTGTATCGTAATGACACCGAGCAGCCTGTTGTCGCGGACGACGTAGACTTGACGGACGTTGCGCCGCATCATGAGCTTGGCAACCTGGATGGCGGGGCTTGACTCGTCCATGGTCGCGTAATGTTCGGAGAACTGCATGATTTCGACCACTGGTACACTGGACTCGCGCCTCAGGACTTCGGCAAAAGGCTCGAAATTGAGAATCGGCGAGAGGTCTTCCATCCAGGTTATGTATTCAGGCAGGCACACCCGGATGAGCTCGTCCTCTGACACAATGCCAACCAGATCGCCGTCCTCATCGACGACCGGCAGCTCGCTTACACCCAGCCGGCAAAAGGCATCGATGGCAGCGCTCAGGGAGTCGGTTTCATGCAGACGCGCAAAATCTTCCTGCATGATGTCACCGGCCTTGACATAGGCGGGCAGGTGCTCGTTCGCCGCCTCGAATGCCTTCCAGATCTGCTCCGGATCATCCAGGGCCACGAGCCTGTCGACGAATCCCTCCCGATGGCACGCCCTGGACAGTGCGGCGGCGGCACGCAGATGACCGGCAGGATCATCGACAGGAGCAAGGATGACCACCAGCAGCTTTACCGTCTGCGGCACGGCAGCGGGGCAGTTGGCGCCCTCGAGTGATATGCCGCAGCGAGGGCCCTGGCGGCTGGTCCCGATCGCTACCTGGAGTCGCTCGAGCCCCTCGACCCTTACATGGACTAGCGCGACCTCGGGAGCGGGGAGGGTGATCCCGCAACTGTCGCGTCTCAATATCTGTTCATGGACCCGGTCAACGTCCAATGAGCGATTGACCCCGGCGATCAACTCGATCAGGCGCTTGAGGGCCTCATGGCAGGTTATACCCTCCAGATGACACACCACCTGTGCCGGCGTGAACAATGACGAAAACTTGACATCGTCGGCAGCCAAACAGTTCTCCTTGACGTGTTCCGCGCGAGTCAACGCGACGAATTGAGCCTGCAGTCAGCGGTCTCGGTTATCCGAGCGCGGATTCCGACGCGCTTGCCGCTCCAGCACACGTGCCGCTGGTTGATTGCGGAACGCAACCACAGCGTATTTTATAATACACTGGAATGGAGTCCTTTTGCCCTGGACAAACGGACGCTGTCTTCGGGGTGTCATCCGGACCGGGCACGCCGCGTCACGGCGGAGTCGCAATCCGGTTCACACGGGGCG
>JASFKW010000091.1:0-15962 GCA_050118435.1 Gammaproteobacteria bacterium
CCCGTAGATCTGCTCTTCGCCCTGCTGGTGCCGCAGGAGTCGACCGACGAGCACCTGCAGATCCTGGCCCGACTGGCCGAAATGTTCAGCGACAAGAAATTCTGCGCCGACCTGCGCGACTGCAAGGACAGCGAGCAGTGCTTTGAGCTCATCGACAACTGGCATTCCCGGCAACAGCTGTACGCATGAGCACAGATGCTTCGGTCTGCACCCTCTTCGACACTCTCCAAACCAAGCTTGGTCTCAAGTGGGCGGGAAGCAGGCGCGGCGAAGGACGTCTGATCAAGAATCCCGAGTTCGAGAGCACACGGACTGCGCTGGTCGGACACCTCAATCTGATTCACCCTAACCGCGTCCAGGTCCTCGGCACGGCTGAGCTCCAGTACCTGGTCGAGCTCAGCGAGACTTCGCGACGCGATCTGATCAGCCAGATTTTCGCCGATACCACCGACCTCGTCGTGATCGGCGACGATCAGGCCGTTCCCGACGACCTCAGACAGCGCAGCGAAGCGGCGTCCATACCGCTGTTCACCTCGGATCAGCCGACGGCGCACCTCGTCAATTACCTGCAGTACTACCTGACCAATCTGTTCGCGGAAAAGATCGTCCTGCACGGCGTTTTCATGGAGGTGTTCAGCGTCGGGATGCTGATAACCGGGGATCCGAGCGTGGGCAAAAGCGAGCTGGCGCTGGAGCTGGTCGCCCGCGGTCACCGTCTGGTGGCGGACGACGCGCCGGTATTCGCCAAGACCGCGCCCGATGTCCTCAACGGTCGCTGCCCGGACATACTGCGGGACTTTCTGGAAGTGCGCGGGCTGGGGATACTGAATGTGCGCGCCATGTTCGGCGACAGCGCCATCAAACAGAATCGCAACCTCCGCCTGATACTCAAGCTGGTGCACATGACCGAAGAGCAGATGCACCGGATCGACCGCCTGCACGGGGCACGCGCCACCCAGACCATCCTCGGCGTCGAGGTCCCCGAAATCACCCTGCCCGTCGCCCCCGGCCGCAACCTGGCCGTGCTGGCCGAAGCCGCCGCCCGCAATCACACCCTGCTGCTCAAAGGATTCGACTCCGCCCAGCTGTTTATGGATCGCCAGGCGCGTTTCATGGAAAATACCTGACCGTGAAACTGGTCATTGTCAGCGGGCTGTCGGGTTCCGGGAAGAGTGTGGCCCTGCATACACTCGAGGACGTCGGCTACTACTGCATTGACAACCTGCCCGTGGGTCTGCTGAGCGTGCTCGCGCTGGAGCTGAGCGGCGCCCCCAAGCCGGTCGACAACGCCGCGGTCGGCATCGATGCCCGCAACCTTCCCCAGGCTCTGGCCCGGTTCAACGAGATCCTCGGAGAGCTGGAGCAGCGCGGCATCGCCAGCGAGATCCTGTTTCTCACCTGCGAGACGGAGACCCTGATCAAGCGCTTCAGCGAAACCCGGCGCCGCCATCCGCTGAGCAACGGCGCGTCGCTGGCCGAGGCCGTTGAGCGGGAACGTCTGCTGCTCGAGCCGATAGCGGCACGTGCCGACCTGTTCATCGACACCAGCCAGACCAATATCCATCAGCTGCGCGAGCTGGTGCTGGAGCGCGTCGCCCGCGAAAAGAAAGGCCGGGTTTCGCTGCTGTTCGAATCCTTTGGCTACAAGCACGGGCTTCCCCGCGACGCGGATTTTGTTTTCGATGCCCGCTGCCTGCCCAATCCCCACTGGGAGCCCGATTTGCGGCCCCTGACGGGGCGCGACGATGCCGTCGCGGCATACCTCGAGGCGGATCCGCAGGTCGCGAGCATGCACCGCCAGCTCTCCGACTTCCTCGAGCACTGGATTCCGGCATTCGAGGCCGGCAACCGCAGCTATCTCACCGTGGCGGTCGGTTGCACCGGCGGCCAGCATCGCTCGGTTTATCTCGTCGAGCGACTAGCGAAGCACTTCCGGGACCACTATGCCAACATCGTGACCCGGCACCGGGAGCTGTCGTGAACGTCGGTCTTCTTCTGCTCACGCATGGCAACATCGGGAACGTGCTGCTGCAGTCGGCGCTGGATATCGTCGGCTTCTGTCCGCTGCCCATACTGAGCCTGTCCGCACCCTCAGGCTGCGACCCGGAGCACGTGCTGCAGGAAGCCGCGCGCGCGATCGACAAGCTGGACAGAGGCGGCGGGGTCCTGGTCCTGACCGATATGTACGGGGCCACCCCCAGCAATATTGCCTGCCGGCTGCGTGACCTGCGCCGCACGCGGGTGGTCGCCGGCCTGAGCCTGCCGATGCTGATCCGGGTGCTGAACTACCCGGGGCTGGACCTGGACGCGCTCGCCGCCAAGGCCATCAGCGGCGGCCGGGAGGGGGTGACAGGCTGTCAGCGGGAGCCTGAGGCGCATGCAAAATAAGACGGTCACCATTATCAACCGGCTGGGACTGCACGCGCGCGCGGCGGCCAAGTTTGTTACGCTGGCTTCCTCTTTCGACAGCGACATCAAAGTTGCCCGCAACGGGCAGGAAGTGAACGGCAAGAGCATCATGGGCGTCATGATGCTGGCTGCCTCCCAGGGCAGCGTCGTCACCCTGATCGCCGACGGCGAGGACGAAAAGGACGCTGTCAACAAGCTCGCCGAGCTGATCGCCCAGCGTTTCGGTGAAGAGGAATGAGCCTCAGCATTTCCGGTATCGGCATCTCGCGTGGCATCGCCATCGGCCAGGTGCACCGCCTGGAGATGGGCGCCGTCGAAGTCTACGAGGCCGCGGTCCCGAAGGCACTGGCCGAGGACGAAGTGGCGCGGTTTCGCCGCGCCATCCGCACCGCCCGCCAGCAGCTCAAGGGAATACGCAACAGCATCCCGGAATCGACGCCCGAAGACATCACCGAGTTCATCGATACCCATCTGCTGATGCTGGAAGACAGCATGCTGACCGTGGCGCCGGTGGAGCTGATCCGCCAGAACCTCTGCAACGCCGAGTGGGCGCTGAAGATGCAGCGCGATGCCCTGGCCAGGGTCTTCGACGAGATGGACGACGCCTATCTGCGTACCCGCATGGACGATGTGGATCATGTGGTGGCGCGCATTCAGCGCATACTCATGGGCGGCAGCGATGTGACGGAGCACAGTGATGATCAGCTGCGTGGCGCCATCGTCCTCGCCCACGACCTGACACCGGCCGAAATGGCCCTGCTCTACCATCAGGGTATCGCCGGCTTCGTCACCGAGTCCGGCGGACCGCTGTCGCACACCTCGATCCTGGCACGCAGCCTGGGCATGCCCGCCATTGTCGGCACCCACGTCACGTCGCATGAGATCCGGGACGGGGACACGGTCATACTGGACGCCGGTCGCGGGGTTCTTCTGGGCGACATCGCTGCCAGCACGCTGAAAAGCTACCGACGCAAGCAGCGCGAGCAGGAGAAGCGCCGCAGCGAGCTCAGCCGTCTGAGACGCTCGCCGGCCCGTTCCAGAGACGGTGCCTGCATCCGGCTGCTCGCCAACGTGGAGCTCGAGGAGGACGTGCGGGCGGCGCGCAGCGCGGGGGCCGACGGCATCGGGCTGTACCGAACCGAGTTCCTGTTCATGAACCGCACCAGTGTTCCCGACGAAGAAGAGCAGCTGGCGCAGTACCTGTCCGTGGTCAGAGGACTGAGGGGACTGCCGGTCACCATCCGTACCATGGACCTCGGCGCAGACAAAGGCTATACGACGGACACGGGCGTCGAGCGACTGGCGATCAATCCGGCGCTCAGCCTGCGCGCCATCCGGTTCTGCCTGAAGAACGTTGACGTATTCCGACCGCAGCTGCGCGCCATTCTGCGCGCTTCGGCCGAAGGGCCGGTGCGCATGATGATTCCGATGCTCTCCAGCGCCCGCGAACTCACCGAGACGCTCGACCTGATCGAGGAAATCAAGCAGGAGCTGAACCGCGAGCGCACGGCCTTCGATCCCGACATTCCGATCGGCGGCATGATCGAGGTCCCGGCCGCCGCCCTGTCGGCAACGCTGTTCGCCAGAAAGCTCGATTTCTTGTCCATCGGCACCAACGATCTGATTCAGTACACCCTGGCGATCGACCGCGTGGATGACGCCGTCACCTACCTCTACGACCCCCTGCACCCGGCCGTGCTGCGTCTGGTCAAGCTCGTCATCGACGCCGGACAGCGCTACCAGGTACCGATATCGATGTGCGGGGAAATGGCCGGCGACCCGCGCTACACGCGCCTGCTGCTGGGCATGGGCCTGAACGAATTTTCCGTGCCACCCACCTCGCTGCTGGAAGTCAAGGACGTTATCCAGCGCAGCTACATAAGCCGCTTCGCACCGCTGGTCGAAGAGATTCTTGCCAGCGACGACCCGGTCGAAATCGACACTCTCATGCAGAGGCTCAACGAAATGTAGGCACAGGTCGGCGTCGCTGTTTTTTACAGCACACCACGCTGCTACACTGTGGCGGTTTTGTGATTGAATGGCCGTTTCACGGCGTTTCTCACCGCAAGCATCAGGGCCAGCCCGCCAAAGACGGAAACCGCACGCCGGGCACCCGGCGGCGCTCCGCCCCTTCTTTGCTGCGCGCGGGCCGGCGCTTGCGGTCGGGGATCCCGGGCGGCGACACGCCAACCCCAGAGGCCCGCGATGGTGGAATCAAGCGACCAGACCAGCACCCAGCAGCGACTGGAAGCCCTCACTGAGGCCCTGCAGAGCGGCACCGCCAGCCAGGTGCGCTACCTGCTGTCCAGTCTGCACCCCGCGGAAACAGCGGACCTGCTCGAATCACTGCCTCACGGGCCGCGCAAGCTGCTCTGGGAGCTGGTGGCCGCGGAAGACCGGGGCGAAGTCCTCCTCGAGGTCAAAGATGAGGTCCGCGCCGGGCTGATCGAAGAGATGGAGACCCACCAGCTCGTCGAGGCCACCGAGGGTCTGGACACCGATGACCTGGCCGACCTGCTGCAGGACCTGCCGGGCGCGGTGATTCACGAGCTGCTCCATTCCATGGACAAGCAGAATCGCCAGCGGCTGGAAGCGGTCATGTCCTACCCCGAGGATACCGCCGGCGGGTTGATGAACCCGGACATGGTAACGGTACGGGCCAACGTCTCCCTGGACGTGGTGCTGCGCTATCTGCGCCTGCGCGGGGATATACCGGACCTCACCGACAGTCTCATGGTCGTCAACCGCTTCGACAAGTATCAGGGCGTGCTGCCGCTGACCACGCTGCTCACCAGCGATCCGGAGTCCAGCGTCGCTGAAGTGATGGAGCGCACTGTCGACGGCATTCCCGCAACCATGTCGGACGTGGACGTGGCGCGCCTGTTCGAGGACCGCGATCTGGTCTCGGCCGCAGTGGTGGACGAGGAAAACCGGCTGCTGGGCCGCATCACCATCGACGACGTGGTGGACGTCATCCGCGAGGAAGCCGACCACTCGCTGATGAGCATGGCGGGTCTGGACGAAGAGGACGACATTTTCGCGCCGGCGGTGCTCAGCGCGCGGCGCCGCGCGGTATGGCTGGGCATCAATCTCGCGACCGCCTTCCTGGCCTCCTGGGTGATCGGGCTGTTCGAATCGACGCTGGACAGGGTAGTGGCACTCGCCGTGCTGATGCCGATCGTCGCCAGTATGGGCGGCATCGCCGGCAGCCAGACGCTGACGATCATGATCCGCGGCCTGGCCCTCGGTCAGGTGGGCTCGAGCAACGCCCGCTCGCTGATGTACAAGGAGCTCATGGTCAGCATCATGAACGGCCTGATCTGGTCGCTGGTGGTGGCGCTAATCGCCACGGCGTGGTTCCAGAATGTGCAGATCGGGGTGATCATCGCCTGCGCCCTGATCATCAATCTCATCTGCGCGGCGCTGTCCGGGTTCGCCATCCCGCTGGCACTGAAGCGGGTGGGCATAGACCCCGCGCTGGCCGGGTCGGTGCTGCTGACCACCATCACCGACGTGGTCGGCTTCATGGCCTTTCTGGGTCTGGGCACGCTGTATCTGCTATAGATCACCGCAGCCGGGCGGACCGCGGTCTCGCTGCACCGGCGGACAGGGCGCGGTGCCATAGGAGCAGAAGACGCAGCAATCACCCCGCTTCGGCCTGAGCAGGGCTCCGCAGCCTGTGCATTCGTAGAGCCGCTGGCAGGCGTCCAGGGGCATCTGCTCCTGTTTGGCCAGGCCACACCGGGGGCAGGTTATGATCGATTTGAGCTCGACATCCACGGATTGAGCCTGTTATCGACCGCTGTCGGGCCGCCGCACACCGAAGTTCATCCCGATCGACAGGCGCGTCCGGCTGCTGCGGTTCTCGCTCACCTCGTGCACCAGCTGCGGTGGAAACAGCACCAGCATGCCCTCCTTGGGCGCCAGGCGCGTGCGCGCGGGTCCCTGAGTCAGAACCAAATCCCCCGAGCCGTCCGGCACACTCACGTAATAGACCCCGGACACCAGCTCGTCGTCCTCGTCGTGGCTGTGGGGCAGGGTTCTGTGACCGGGCCCCATTTCGTTCAGCCAGAAACCGACCGAGAGCCGGCCGTGCTCACGCCCGAGGAAGTCGCCCGCGCTCCGGCGGGCCGCCGCGAGGACCGGTGCGAGAGCGGGCAGGCTGTGGTCGGGGACGTAGATGTTTTCATAGCGCCCGCCGAAATAATGGGTGCGCCTGAGGTCGGCGCTGTCGCGCACGGCGGCATACTGCATCAGGATGGCCGCATTGATGCGCGTCGAGTCCGGGACCTCGCTGACGTAGTACTCGATGCGGTAGCTGCACGGCCTGCTCATAAATGCGGTTGGCGCGAGGCGATTCACCTGCTCCATAATACCCGCACGCCCCGCAGAGCTGAATCTCCGGCCATGCACGACGATAAAGAATTCCTTGACCGTGACCACCCACCCAGCAAGAGCCAGCGCAAACGCGACGCTCAGGCGCTGCAGCAGCTCGGCACGGAGCTGCTGAGCATCCCGGCGTCGGACTGGCACCTGCTCGGTCTGCCGGACCGCCTGATCAGCGCGCTCGAAGAAGCCGGGCGCATCCGCGCCCGCGGCGCACGCAAACGACAGCTGCAGTACATCGGCAAGCTGATGCGCGACATCGACCCCGAGCCCATCCGCCGGCACTTCGAAAGCCTGCGCCTTAGGCGCCGCGAGCAGGCCCACCTGCACCACCAACTCGAAGCCTGGCGGGACCGTCTCGTAGAGGAGGGCGACAGCGCGGCCGAGGCTTACCTGGAGCGGCACCCACTAGCCGACCGTCGGCGCCTGCGCCGGCTCGTCCGTCAGGCGCGCAGCGAGGGCGACGGCAACCGAGGCGCGGGCGCCCGCCGGGCGCTGTTCCGCTATCTCAGAGACCTCGCCGAGACCGACTGACGGCGACCGCGGATAGCGGGGCTTTCCCCGTGCTCCACAACGGCGAACACGCACGGCGCGCCATCAGACGCGGCACACGATATGGCGGTGATCGAGACAGGGAAAGGTGCGACGGATGTTCTTCAGGCGTTCCAGGTCCATCTCGGCGCACACCAGCCCCGAGCCCGTCGCGAGCTCGTCCGTGATCTGTCCCCAGGGGTCGACGATCATGCTGTGACCGTAGGTTGCGCGACCGCTGAGGTGATAACCGCCCTGCCCCGCTGCGAGCACATAGCAGAGATTTTCGATGGCGCGTGCACGCACCAGCGTTTCCCAGTGTGCTCTGCCGGTGATGGCCGTGAAAGCCGAAGGAAGCGCGATGATCTCCATGCCCTGATCGAGCATGGTCCGAAACAGCTCCGGGAAACGCAGATCGTAGCAGACCGCCAGTCCCAGTTTCCCGAAGGGGGTGTCGACCACCACGGTCCGGCCGCCGGGCTCGATGGTCTCGGACTCGGTGTAGCGCTCGTCGGTGTCCACAACCGACACATCGAAGAGATGGATCTTGTCGTAGCGCGCTGCACACCGGCCGGTGTCATCATAGAGCAGACAGGCAGCCCGGATCTTGCTGTCATCGGCCGCGGCCATTGGAAGCGTTCCGCCCACCAGCCAGATGCCGTGCCTGCGGGCCTGCTGGGAGAGGAAATCCTGTATCGGTCCTCCCTCGTCCGACTCGCGGACCGCCACCTTGTCGCTCTCCTCCTTTCCCATGATGGCAAAGTTTTCCGGGAGGACCACCAGCGCTGCACCCCGCTCCACGGCCATGGCGATCAGCCTCTCGGCCTCCAGCAGATTGGGCCCGACACTGGGTCCCGAGGCCATCTGGATGCAGGCTGCCATCGTCACGAACGCTTCACCTCGAAATCAGCTCGATTCCGATGCGGTCGGCCCGTGCGCTGCCCGGCACCAGTTCCTGATGCTGAGTGGGGATGCCCAGCGCCGTGAGCCAGGAGCCCAGCTCGTGCGCCCACAACAGCCCTTCCTCTCCGCCGGGGTGGCGAAGCACGAGGCGCTGCTCGGGGGCCCGTGACCATGCCGCTACCACCTCGGGCAGCGGCGGCATCTGTGCCACCGCACGCCCGTCGCGCGGCTGCGCCCAACAGCAGGGCCGACACCAGGCCGATCATCGTATTTGGCGGGAGAATTTTCATCTCAAAAGCATACCACAGCCTCGCTTGCCCGATGCCGGCGACCGGCTTCAGGGCGAGGGAGTCTGTTCCGCGGCTTCGCGATCCGTGGACCGGCTCTCCCTGCGCAGCTTTCGGTACACCGGTGCATCCCAGGTACCGCTGACCTGGTACTGAGTGCGGCTGATGCGGTTGAATTCATCGCCGACCAGCTTTTCCGCGATAAACACCGCAGCGCCCACTGCCGGACCGCCGGCAATGGCGCCCGCGATCGGCAGACTGGCGCTGAGCTGCGGCGTCACGGTCACCAGCTGATCATAGTCCTTCGCAACCAGCCCCGTGCGCCCGGCAATCTCGATCACCGCCGAGGATCCCCTGATGGTGAAGTCATTGGTGAAGGCGTTGCCGTCCATGACGACGATGTGCCCGTCCATCCGGTCGAAGCTGAAACCGCCCTTGGTCAGGTCGCTGAAATCCAGCGACAGTCGGCGCTGCAGGGAATTCAGGCTGAACAGGTTCAGCAGCTTGCCCGCGCCTTCCTCGACATCGACGAGTCGGCCGTCAACGGCGACCAGGTGCACTTCAGCCTCCAGCGTCGCGAGGTCGAGCTCGGTCGGTCCTCCGGGCCAGTTGAGATCCGCACTTCCACTCAGCCGCCCCCCCTTTACCGACCCCGTGTCACCGAGCAGCTTGATCAGCTCCTCCAGCTCGCCACCGGTGATCTCAGCGCGCAGATGGGTGCTCTGTCTGTCGCCAATCTTCAGCCAGGATCCCTCGCCGGAAAGCGCGAGCGCCTGTCCCTCTATTTCCAGGGGATGAAAGCGCATTCCCTGCGCCAGGCGTTTTCCGACCAGGCGGATTCTCCCCAGCCCCCGCTCGCCCAACCGCAGCTCGGCAATGCTCACATCCAGCTCCGGCAACGTCGCCGGCTCGGCCAGCTCACCGGGTTCCGAGGCTGCGGCATTCTCGGGCACAGGCTGCAACACCAGATGGTCGAGCCCGAGCCTCAGACGGGGCGGCTGCGCCGCCTGCGCAGGCTCCCAGCGCACCAGCCCGGCGGCGTTCGCGCCGTCGAGCAGAAACCGCCACGGATCGTCGGGCCGGCTCTGAACCCCCAGGTCCCGGAACCGGTACCCGAGCAGAGATGCCTCACTCACCGTCATCGCGACCCGCAGCGGCGGTTGCGCTGCGTCGGCGGCCGGCGCCCGGCCGGCCACGCTCTTCAGCACACGCATCCAGCCCGTGCCGTCCAGATACTCCATCTGACCCACCAGGCGGATCTGCCCCTGTGGCGGCAGCTGCGCAGGGGCGCCCCCGAAGCGCAGCTCGGCGCTCGGGAATCCGCCGGCCGGAGGTTTCAGAAGCAGCGCCCCATGCACGCGCTCGCCGAAAGCGATGACGACCGGCTCACGATCCAGCTGTCCGGGAGCCCAGGTGATGATCGTATCGCGCGTCTCCTCACCTGCCTTTCGAAACGGTGACGGGAGATCCAGGGTAATACCGGCCAGGTCGGAGCGCAGCTCGATCTCCATGTGAGCTTCTCCGGATGGCGGGCGACGCGGTATCAGCAATACGGCGTGCCAGTCGGCCACCCCCGAAGCGTAGGAGGCCAGCGCCGGCTGGCGCTTCGTTGCCAGCGACAGCAGGTCGAGCGGACCCTCAATGTCGACGACGGTTCCCTGGCCCCGGTTGCGCTGCCAGGGGTAGATCGAGATTTCCACCGGGGCCTCGAGCAGCTCGGCGCGCACGCCCTCGGCGGTGATGTTGCGGGTCGTGAATTCGACCTCACCCGTGATATTACGGAAAGCGAGATCGAGGTCCACCGGCTCCAGCACGTTATCGGAAAGCGCCAGGCGGCCATTCACTTGCAGGGGTGCCAGCCCGCGCTTGAGCGGTATCTCCAGATTCAGGTCCAGCGATGCGTCACCGGCCACGCGCACACGCTCGATCAACTGGCCGAACCGCTCGGCCAGTGGCGTGGACGTCACATAGCCAAGCATGGCCGCGACGCGACCGCCCACGCGACCCTCGATCTCCAGCACCGGTCGGCGCAGATCATCGATGGTGGCGACCGCGCCGCGCACCGGAGACTGCTGGATCCGCGCCCCTTTGGCGGTGATGCGCATGGAGCGCCCGACGAAGAGGGCAGAGCCCTGCAGGTCGTGCAGCCGACCCCACTGGGGATGGTAATCCACCACCACATCGGAAAATTCGAAGCTCGCCTCCAGGCGTCCCTCGTTGCCCTCGAAAGGCAGCCGGTCCAGTCTGCCCTGCAGAAGAAACTGCACATCGCTCGCGGTACCCGCCCGAAAGGCGTTTTTCAGCCACGCGACCGCCTTCGGCGACATGACCCGTTCCGGCAGGTGGCCGGAGACCGCCTGCAGCGGCACCGCGTCCATCGTAAGCTGCAGATCGAGCCAGGGGACAGGCTCCCGGTACGGCCAGTCCACCTGCATGCGCACCAGGGCATCCAGCGCGCCTGACCGGGCTTCGATCCGCTCTGTTTCGATACGAAACAGATTCGCGTAGCGCGCCCAGTGCAACGTGCCCCGCAGCCGCGATACCGGCAGCGGCCCGGCGAAGACATTCGGCGCCAGCACGACGGCACTGTCGGAATCGAGGTGCATGAAGCCGGCCTGCAGGTTCCCCTCGATGCTGCCCGAAAGCCCCGTGGCGCCGGGCAGCCCTTCGTTGGAGGAAAACTGCAGATTCTCGAACTGCGCGCGCAGCGCGAAAGCCGGTGCAACGCCCCCGGCATAACTGAGCTGGAACTCGCTGTCGTGCAACTGCCCGCGCGGCTGGAGACGCTCGACCATGATGAGCGCGTTCTCATCGATCCAGGGCAGCAATGGCAGCACGGTCTGCGCCTCTTCCAGCACAATGCGGCTGGCGTGGCCGCGGATGCGCAGTCGCTCGCCGGTCTGCACCACGACCCCGACCTCGGAGGCAGGCCAGACCGCCCGCTCATCACGCTGCAGCGCGAACTCGCGCAACGAGACCCGCCAACCGCCGTCGTCCAGCTGCCAGCGGAACGCGCTGCTCAGCCGGTCGGCGCTGAATCCCCGCTCTGAAGCACCTGCCGCGACCGCCCGGGGCTGGCTCATCGTGAGCGATCCGCCGCCCCACTCCAGACTCGCGCCGCTGAAGCCCGCCCAAAGCTCCACGTCCAGCTCTCCCGAAAAGCGCAGCCGGGGCATGGCCAGCCAGCGCACGGCGTGCTGCAGACTGAGGCCACCGGTCTTCACATACAGACGCCCGCGCAGGCGCTCCGGATCCTGGATCGACCCGCTGAAGTCCGCCGCGATCTTCAGCGTGTCGCCGAAGGGCCTCGCCACCCTTGCCTCCCCCAGGAGCTGATGTCGCCCGTCCTCGTTGACGAGCCGCAGCGATATTTCGGACAGGCGCAGGGGCTCGCCAAACAGCCCAGGATCCTGCCATTCGAGCGCCACCTCTTCCAGCGCGATGCTGCGCTGGTGCAGGAGCCAGCCGAGCATCTCCAGCAGCCTGCGGGGGTTCCTGCGGTGCATCAGGTCGGTGCTGAGCACGGCGCTGAGGCCTATCACGCTGAGACCCGCTGTCCGCCACTCGCGGTGGGTCAGTGACTCGACGACATCCAGGGCGACCTGCACCTCATCGATGCGCAGCGCGCCGTCGGGAAAGCGCGCGTCATGAATGACCACCTGCTTCAGGCGCAGCACCGGCGAGAGGCCGCGCCAGGCCGCGTCGAGGGCGCCGATCTCCACAGGGCGCTCGACCAGCCCTTCGGCCATTGCCTCGATCTGGATCTTGTATTCCGACATCCCCGGGAGCATGAGCCGTGCGGCGCTGAGCGTCACGGCCAGGGCCACGATCGCGGCGGCAAGGCACCACCAGACGACGCGCAACAGCGGGACGAGCACCGGGCTCAGCCTCCGTGGCACGGCGCGCGGGTGATTGCTACGAGATCAGCCACAGGTGCTCGCTTCCTTACAGCAGTACCACGTCGAACTGCTCCTGGGTGTACAGCGCCTCGACCTGAAACTTTATGGGCTTGTCGATGAAGGCCTCGAGCTCGGCGAGGCTGGTGGACTCCTCGTCGAGCAACAGGTCGACGACCTCCTGCGAGGCCAGCACCAGCAGCTGTTGAACATCGAACTGGCGCGCCTCACGCAGGATTTCACGGAAGATTTCGTAACACACCGTCTCCGCCGTCTTCACCGACCCCCGGCCGCCACAGGTGGGACAACTGGTGCACAGGACGTGCTCCAGGCTCTCGCGGGTGCGTTTACGCGTCATCTGCACGAGACCGAGGCTGGAAATCTCGCTGATGTGGCAGTTGGCATTGTCACGCTCGATATGCTTTTCCAGCGCACGCAGGACCTGCCGCTTGTGCTCCTCGTTCTGCATGTCGATGAAATCGACAATGATGATACCGCCCAGGTTGCGCAGGCGCAGCTGGCGCACGATGGCCTGGGCCGCCTCCAGGTTGGTCTTGAAAATGGTCTCTTCCAGGTTACGGTGACCGACGTAGGCGCCCGTGTTGACATCTATGGTCGTCATGGCCTCGGTCTGGTCGATGACCAGATGTCCGCCGGACTTGAGCTGCACCTTGCGCTCCAGCGCTTTCTGGATTTCATCGTCCACGCTGTAGAGGTCGAAGATGGGGCGCTCCCCGGGGTAATACTCCAGCTTGTCTTCGAGCTCCGGAGTGAAACGGCGCACAAAATCCTCGATGCGGTGAAAGCTCTCGCGCGAATCGATACGCAGCTTCTCCACCTCGGTGTCGGAAAGGTCGCGCAGCACGCGCAGCACCAGCGGAAGATCCTCGTGCACCACTTCGCCGGGGCCAGTGCGGGCGGTGCGCTCCTGGATCGAGGCCCAGAGACGCTGCAGAAAACGCAGATCGGAACCGACGGCCTCCTCGCCCGCACCTTCGGCTGCCGTGCGCACGATGAAGCCGCCGCCCTGATCCCCCCGGGCGGCGAGCACGATGTCGCGCAGGCGCTGGCGCTCAGCCTCGTCCTCGATACGCTGGGAGATACCGACGTTGCGCACCTCCGGCATGAACACGAGGTAGCGCGAGGGGACCGTGATGTGGGTGGTCAGACGCGCCCCTTTGGTGCCGAGCGGATCCTTGATGACCTGGACCAGCAGCTGCTTGCTTTCGTGCAGCAACCGGGTGATGCTTTCGGCGCTGGCGCTGTGCTCGAGGCCCTCGTCGTCGACCGATACGGCGATGTCCGAGGCGTGCAGGAATGCGGCGCGCTCCAGGCCGATGTCCACGAAAGCCGCCTGCATGCCCGGCAGCACCCGCCTTACCACCCCCTTGTAGATGTTGCCCACCAGGCCCCGCCGCCGGGTGCGCTCGATGAAGACCTCCTGCAGCACCCCGTTTTCCACCACCGCAACGCGGGTCTCCTGCGGCGTCACATTCACCAGCAACTCAACCGTCATGATTGTCGACCCAACACCTGGATACCGAATTCTTTCAGCAGCTGGGCGGTTTCGTACAGCGGCAGGCCCATCACGCCCGAGTAGCTGCCTTCCAGTCGCTGGACAAAGACCGCGCCCAGCCCCTGGATAGCATAGCCGCCGGCCTTGTCGCCAGGCTCGCCGCTTTGCCAGTAGGCGTCGATTTCCGCATCGCTCAGGGGGCGGAGCCACACCGAGCTCTCGCTCAGACGCACCGCTTCGTAATCCCCGACCAGCGCCACCGCGCTCAGCACCTGATGGTGGCGTCCCGAGAGCCTGCGCAGCATGTCACGGGCGTGCTGCAGATCCGCCGGCTTCCCGAGCGGCCGCCCCCCGCACACCACTTCCGTATCGGCACCCATGACCAGCACAGCCTCCGGGTCCAGCGTGCGGCGCACGGCGCGGGCCTTCTCCAGCGCCAGGCGCTGCACATAGCGGTCGGCCGGCTCCCCATCGCGCGGCGTTTCGTCGACGGGCACAACCTTCCGGCGGAACCGCACGCCGATCTGGCTCAACAGTTCGCGGCGACGCGGCGAGGCCGAGGCAAGCACCAGGGTCCGCATCGTCATGCCCGGTGGTAGGGATGGCCGCTGAGGATCGTCCAGGCGCGATACAGCTGCTCGGCGACGAGGACCCGGACCAGCGGATGCGGGAGGGTGAGCGGCGACAGTGACCAGCGCTGCTCGGCCCGCCGCAGACAGCTGTCCGCCAGCCCGTCCGGACCACCCACGAGGAGAGCGACATCACGTCCGTGCTGCATCCAGCGCTGCAAGTGCCCGGCCAGCTCTGGCGTGGACCAGCTCCGACCGCCAACGTCGAGGGCGATGACACGCTCATCCGGCAGCGTCGCGGCCGTCATCCGTCTGCCTTCCTCCTCGACGGCGCGAGCCACCGCTGCGGACCTGGCGCGGCGCCCCAGTGGAATCTCGGTGAGGCTCAGGGCGCACTCGCGAGGCAGACGCCGTGCGTACTCGTGGTACGCGTCGGTGACCCAGCCGGGCATGCGGGTACCGACAACGATGAGCCTGATCTTCATACGCGATCAAAATCAGCCACGCTCACTCCTGTCCCGCTTCTGCTCTGTCACCGACCAGAGCCTCTCGAGGGCGTAGAACTCCCGCATGCGCGGCTGCATGACGTGAACCACCACGTCCCCCAGATCCACCAGAACCCATTCTCCTTCGCGCTCGCCCTCTACGCCGAGCGGCTGGACGCCGGCCTTCTTACAGGCCATCACCACGGCATCGGCGAGCGACTTGACATGCCGGTCCGAACGCCCGCTGGCGATGATCATGAAGTCGGTCACCGAGGTCTTGTCGCGCACGTCGAATTCAACGACATTGAGACCTTTCAGATCCGCCAGCGCCCGCAGCGCGATAGCCTTGAGCTCTTCAGCTTGCATACCAGTTCTCTTGCCTGATTCGGTTCAACACCACGTCGGGCAGCAGGAAACGCGGGCTGCGACCGGCCGCCAGCAACGCCCTGATCTGGCTTCCCGAGATTCCGAGCCGGGTAACCGGCACGCCGAGGATGCATCCGGCCGGGCGGTCGTGGAGCACCTTTGCGTCCTGCACGCGGGCGCGGACGAGCAGCTCCGCAAGCGCACCGCGCTGGGGCCAGGTGCTGCCGGGCCGCTGCATGACTGCCAGGTGACACAGGTGCGGAATATCCCGCCAGCGGTGCCAGCTCTCGAGCTGCGCGAACGCGTCCGTGCCGAGCGCCAGGCAAAGGGGCTCGTCGCCGCGCTCCCGCCGCAGTGATTCCAGGGTGTCGACCATGTACGAGGGCCCTTCCCGCGCCAGCTCGCGCTCATCGATGGACAGGGCCGGCTCATCGGCCACTGCGGCTTGCAGCAACGCCAGACGCTGTGGTGCTGCGGCCACCGGCGGCCTGCGGTGCGGCGGCGCGCGACACGGCAGCAGGTGCACGCACGGCACCCCGAGCCCCTGCTGAACCTCGAGGGCCGGGCGCAGATGTCCGAAATGAACCGGGTCGAAGGTACCGCCGAGAATACAG
>JASFKW010000092.1:0-15750 GCA_050118435.1 Gammaproteobacteria bacterium
ATTTTCGGCATGGAGTATTTTGACAACCCCTACGAGCTGGCCGAGTACGACTCTCACAAGGAGGCCGTGGAGGCGATTGAGAAAAATCTGGCCCAGGGTGTGGCCGGCGTTACCAAGGTCTACCGCTTGGATCTCTCCGACAATGTCACAGTGTTCGGTGTTGCGCGCAAGGCCCCCACGAAGGCCGAGCTCGACATGGACGACGCTCGTATCATGGAGGACGTTGATGCGGGAGAGCTGAAGGGGACCGCTTACCTGCCCTACGAAATCATGGCCTACGGTAACAAGGTTATCGCTCTGCACATGCGCTTCCGCCTGACGGTGCATTTCCCCGATCTGAAGCTGGTGGGTGCCCACAGCTTCATGGGGATCATGCCCAGCCCGGGCGCCGTTCAAAAGGCCCTGACCGCTGCGGCCGGCGGCGGCCAGTGAAACCGCCCTGCGCCACCGGAGCCCGAGCCGTCCCCCAACAGCCGGGTTTGCCGGGCCCAAGGCGCACAGGTGAGGCGACATGAGTTTTCGGTGCTCGCCGTAAATTGCTCCCGGGCAGCACGACGGTGCAGCTGTCGGCCGCCGAGGGTGCTGCAGAACAGGTCGGGTAACTTCCCGGTCCCGGCGAAATCCCGTCTCCCCAGTCATCAGTGCTTCCCACCCGCGGCATCCGCCCCCTGCACGGGGACTCCCCGTGGGGCATGCACGCCGGCGGCGTCCGCCGATGGCCGGCCCGGCTTGCCGCTCGCGCCCGGTATTGCCGTGGCCGCCCCGGGGAGCAGGGGGCGCGTGGAGCCTGGCCCGGGCGGGCCTACGTCGCTTCTTATCTCCTTAGGGGGGTAAAAAACGCATGCAAAACAGCAGACACTGATGTAAGGTGTTCTGCTGATTAAATCTATTTATCGCTCTGAAAGTTTTTTATCTAGTTGGGCATTGTCCCATGCCTTTGAAAATGGGAAGGTTTGAATCAGATGGCAGATCGTAGGCTGCAGGTTTTCCACACGGTCGCGCGCCTGTTGAGCTTCACGAAGGCGGCCGAAAGTCTGCACATGACCCAGCCGGCAGTGACGTTCCAGGTCCGCCAGCTCGAAGAGCACTTCAACACCCGTCTGTTCGACCGCACACACAATCGGATCAGCCTCACCGAGGCGGGCAAGCGTGTGTATGAATTCTCCGATCGCATTTTCGAGCTCTACTCCGAAATGGAAAATGCGGTTCGCGAAATGACCGGGGACATCCGTGGCGTGCTGATCATGGGGGCCAGCACCACTATTGCGGAGTACATGCTTCCGGCACTGCTCGGTGATTTCAAGAAGAAGTACGCCGACGTGAACGTGCAGCTCAAGGTATCGAATTCGGACGGGATCGTTCATATGGTCGAGAACAACGTCATTGACCTCGGTGTCGTCGAGGCGCCGGTCATGAACAAGAACCTGGTGGTCGAGATGTGCCGCATGGACCAGCTGGTTGCCGTGGTTGCCCCGCAACATCCGCTGGCGGAACGCGGGACAGTGGATATGAGTGAGCTGCTGCAATATCCTTTCATTTGCCGCGAGGAGGGCTCCGGCACGCGAGAGGTCATATCCGACTATATGAACGGGCTCGGCATCAACGCCGGCCAGGTGAATCTGTCCATGGAGCTGGGCAGCCCGGAATCGATCAAGGGTGCAGTCGAGGCGGGAATGGGCGTTTCCATTGTATCGCTCGCCACCATACAGAAGGAGCTCAAGCTGGGCACCCTGGTCTGTCTGAATCTCGACCCCGTGCTGGAGCGGCCTTTTTCGTTCGTCCACCAGAAACAGAAGTTTCGCCACCGCGCCATGGACGAGCTGCTCGAATTTGCCCGAAACTACTGCAAATCTCATCCTGAGATCATCTGAGCTCCGGTATGGAAGGCGGGCAGGCAGACGTTATCCTGCGTATTCTCGAGAAGCTGAAGCCCGTTGACCGGGCCGCTGTGCAGAGCTTCGCGGAGTTTCTGCTGCAGCGCTCGGGAAAGGAGGTCGTCGAGGACGAGCCCCAGGCCGTTGAGCCGGCTCCGGTCCCGGAGCCCCGCGTCATTCCACGGCCCGACGATGAGAAAGTCGTCGCCGCCGTGAAACGGCTGTCCAGCGCCTATTACATGCTCGACAAAGCCAGGATGCTGGGCGTCACCTCTGAGCTGGTGACGCAGCATATCGTTGAGGGACGTGACAGGGTCGAGGTCATCGACGAGCTGGAACGCCTTTTTGAAAGCCACTATCGGGAGCTGAAGCAAAGCAGGGGCTGACCATGGAAGTAGTCCGTCGCTGGTTCAAGCGCCACTTCAACGACCCTCAGGTGGTCATACTGGCCCTGGTGCTGGTGGTCGGGTTCGTGATTGTCATCACCATGGGCCAGATGCTGGCGCCGGTGCTCGCGGCCCTGGTGCTCGCCTATCTGCTCGACGGCGTGGTGGCTGCGCTGCAGGAATGGCATGTCCCCCGGCTTGGCGCAGTCGCCGTGGTATTCGCGCTCTTCATGGTCTTCCTGGTGTTCGCCCTGTTTGGGCTGTTGCCGCGTTTGTCGTACCAGATCACGCAGCTGGTTCAGCAGTTACCCAATATCATCGCCAAGGGTCAGGACGCGATCATGCAGCTGCCCGAGCGCTATCCGGGCCTGGTCAGCGAGCAGCAGGTGGGCGATCTGATGAACGCGATCCGCTCGGAGCTGGGCACCCTGGGCCAACGCGTCGTCTCGGCATCGGTCGCCTCGGTGGTGAGCGTGATCACCTTGATGGTCTACCTCATCCTGGTACCGGTTCTGGTGTTTTTCTTTCTCAAGGACAAGCAACGCATTATCGGCTGGCTGACCTTCTATCTACCGCGTGATCGGGCTCTCACCACCCGGGTGTGGCGGGAGGTCAACGCGCAGATCGCCAATTATGTGCGCGGCAAAATCTGGGAGATCCTGATTGTCGGGTTTGTGGCGTACGTGACCTTCGTGTTCATGGAGCTGCAGTACGCGGTACTGCTCGCGACGCTGGTCGGCCTGTCGGTGATCATTCCCTACATCGGTGCGGCGGCGGTTACGGTGCCTATCGCCGCGATCGCCTTTTTCCAGTGGGGCTGGACCGCCGATTCCTGGTACGTACTCCTCGCCTACGGTGTCATCCAGGCGCTGGACGGCAACGTGCTTGTTCCCCTGCTCTTCTCCGAAGTCGTGAATCTGCACCCGGTGGCCATCATCATAGCCGTGCTGGTCTTCGGGGGTGTCTGGGGCTTCTGGGGAGTCTTTTTCGCCATTCCACTGGCGACGCTGGTGCAGGCGGTGCTTCGGGCGTGGCCGCGCGCGGAGCAGCCGTTGCCTTCGCCCGAACAGGCCGGGAGCTGAGTGCAACGGCTGCCGCCGGCGCAGGCCGGTGCGCCGGCAGGATCCGGCTTCCTCTACCCTGACTCAGACCGATCACAGGACATCGGAGGCATAGTCTGCCAGCCGCGAGCGCTCCCCCCGCGTCAGAATGATGTGGCCGCTGTGGCTCCAGCGCTTGAAGTGGTCGACCACGTAGGTCAGGCCGGAACTCGTTTCCGTGACGTAGGGTGTATCGATCTGTCCGACGTTGCCCAGACATACCACCTTGGTGCCGGGACCGGCGCGCGTGACCAGTGTCTTCATCTGTTTCGGCGTCAGGTTCTGCGCCTCGTCCAGTATCAGGTATTTGTTCAGAAAGGTGCGCCCCCGCATGAAGTTCATGGAGCGGATCTTGATGCGGTTCGTCAGCAGGTCGTTGGTGGCGGCCCTGCCCCAGTCGCCGCCGATGTCTGAGCGGGTCAGCACCTCCAGGTTATCCATCAGCGCCCCCATCCAGGGCGTCATCTTCTCTTCTTCCGTGCCGGGCAGAAAGCCGATGTCCTCGCCTACCGGTACCGTCACGCGGGTCATGATGATCTCGCGATAACGATTCTCTTCCAGCGTCTGGGTCAGGCCGGCGGCCAGCGCCAGCAGGGTCTTTCCGGTGCCGGCGGTTCCCACCAGGCTGACGAAATCGATGTCGGGGTCCATGAGCAGGTTGAGCGCGAAGTTCTGTTCCCGGTTGCGTGCGGTGATGCCCCACACGGTGTGCCTCGATCCACGGTAGTCGATGGCGGTTTCCAGCACTGCCGTGTCCTCGTTCACTTCGCGCACCAGTGCTTCGAAGCCCTGCTCCTGAACGAGATACACGCACTCGTTGGGATTCCACGAGGCCACCAGGGGGCCGCGTACCCGGTAGTAGTTGCGGCCGTCCCTCTGCCAGGATTCGAGCGTCTCGCCGTGCTCCTGCCAGAACTCGGCGGGGAGCTCGCTGATGCCCCGAAACAGCAGGTTCACGTCGTCCAGGACCCGGTCGCTGAAATATTCTTCGGCATGGATGCCGAGCACGGCCGCCTTGATGCGCAGATTGATGTCCTTGGACACCAGCGTCACCGTGAGGTCGGGGTGCTCGTTCTGGAGGGCCAGGGCGGTGCCCAATATGTTGTTGTCCGGTCGGTCACCCGGCAGCGCATCGGGCAGGGCGGCGTTCAGGGTATGGGTCTGAAAGAACAGCCGTCCGTGCCCTTCGTCATTGAGCCCTTCCACCATGCCGCGGGAGTTGAGCGGTATGCCGAGCTCGATGTCCTCAGCATCTGCATTGTGCATGAGCTCATCGAGGAAGCGGCTGACCTGGCGTACGTTGCGTGCGACCTCGGAAAGGCCCTTCTTGCCCGCATCCATCTCCTCGAGGACCACCATAGGCAGGTAGACATCGTGCTCCTTGAAGCGGAACAGGGCGGTTGGATCGTGCATGAGCACGTTCGTATCGAGAATGAAGAGTCGCTTGGATGCTTTGTCGACCTGAAACATGGCTGGTCCGGATTGTGGTCCGACTCACTCCCGGTTCAGCGCGCGTATCGCGTCCAGGACCTCTTCGGCATGTCCATCAACCTTGACCTTGCGCCACTCGCGGCGAAGCTTTCCGTTGGCGTCGATCAGAAAGGTGCTGCGCTCGACGCCCATGACCTTGCGCCCGTACATGTTCTTCTCCTTCATAACGTCGAACATCCGGCACAGGGATTCTTCGGTGTCGGAGAGCAGCTCGAAAGGGAAGCCATGCTTGGCCTTGAAATTCTCATGGGACTTGAGACTGTCGCGCGAGACGCCGACGACCACGGCATTGTTGCGCTTGAATTTTCCGTAATTGTCGCGGAAATCCTGTCCTTCTCGGGTGCAGCCGGGCGTGCTGTCCTTGGGGTAGAAGTAGAGGACCAGATTCTTCCCCTTGCACTCGGAGAGACTGAACGTACCGTCGCCGGTCGAGGGTGCCGTGAACGACCGGACCTTCTTGCCGATTTTCACCGTGCTCATGCCAGGCCCTAAGCTTCCTCTCAGCCCTTGATGGGCTCTATCACTGCATCGAGATTGAGGCGGTCGCAGAATTCCAGGAATTCTTCACGCAGGGTCGCGATATGGGTGTCGGCCGGCACGTCCAGCGTCATGTGTACGGAAAACATGAGCGTGCCGGTGTGGGCTGCCGCGTACGAGGCGGTTGAAAGGTCCTGGATATTGATGTTGCGCCGCGAAAAAAAACCGGCGAGATTGTGCACGATCCCGGGATGATCGAGTGACACTACGTCGACCGCGTACGGCAGCAGGTCGCCAATCTGCTGCTTTTTGCTGGTGCGCTTGACGTTGATCGTCATGCCGAGCTGCTTTTCGATCTGCTGCAGCTGGCTTTCCAGCTTGGCCAGGCTGTTCCAGTTGCCGGCAACCAGCAACAGCACCGCGAACTCCCCGCCCAACACCATCATGCGGCTGTCGGCGATATTGCAGTCGTTGTCCAGGATCCAGCCGGATAGCTTGTCCACCAGGCCGGGGCGATCTTGTCCCAGAGCGGCGATAACCAGCTGATTGCTCATGCCGGAAGTCTAGCATTAATCCCGGCTCCGCGGCGCGCGGATAAGGCGGCGTTCGCCGTCCGTGCGCGCCGGGGCGAGCGCGGACGCCGGAGCGCCCCGGGGCGGCGTCGGCTGGCCGGGATGGCGCGGATTTCACGCCCTGCTTGCGGTCTTTCGCTCATGTGACAAGACCTCCTGGGGGGCATAGCATACTTGGCCGGACAGCCGCTGGCCAGCTTGTCACCGGCCAGCCGGAAAAGTACCATGCGCTTTGTTTTGCGTTCCGGAGATCTTCATGTTTCACGGCAGTATGGTTGCGCTGGTCACGCCCATGCGGGAAGACGGCGCGATCGATGAAGACAGTCTGGAAGCCCTGATCGAGTTTCACGTCGCCGAAAAGACAGATGCGATCGTGGCCGTCGGCACCACCGGCGAGTCTGCCACCCTGGATGAGAAGGAGCACTGCGCCCTGTTGCGCCGCATCGTCGGGCTGGCTCGGGGCAGGATGCCGGTCATCGCGGGAACGGGGGCCAACTCCACCCGGGAAGCCGTCGAATTGACGCGCTGCGGCATGGAGGCGGGTGCGGATGCCTGCCTGCTGGTGACCCCCTACTACAACAAGCCCACGCAGGAAGGCCTCTACCAGCATTACAGGGCGGTGGCCCAGGCGGTCGCGGTGCCGCAAATCCTCTACAATGTGCCGGGCCGCACCGCCTGCGATCTCCTGCCGGAAACGGTGGCGCGGCTCGCGCCCGTCTCCAATATCATCGGGATCAAGGAGGCCACGGGCAAGCTCGAGCGCGGTCGCGAGATCCTGGAGCTCTGCGGCGACAAGCTGGATCTCTACAGCGGCGACGACGCCACGGCCATGGAGCTCATTCTTCTGGGGGCCAAAGGCGATATTTCGGTGACCGCCAACGTGGCGCCGCGGGCCATGCACGAGATGTGCGCCCTCGCGCTGTCCGGGGACCGCGCGGGTGCCGAGGAGATCGACACGAGGCTGCGGCCCCTGCACAGGGACCTGTTTGTCGAATCCAGTCCGATACCGGTGAAATGGGCACTGCACGAGATGGGACTGATCCCGCCCGGCCTGCGACTGCCCCTGACACCGCTGTCCCCGCAACACCACGAGAAAGTGCGGGACGCGTTGCGGGGCGCTGGTGTGCTGTAGCGCCGCCTCCGGCACATACACGAGGTTTGGACTGACACCTATGCGACCCGTTCTTCTGGCCAGCCGTCTGCTGATCACCGCTGTGCTGCTGCAGTCGATGAGCGGTTGCAGCTGGCTGGACAGTGTCTTTCCCGACCGCAGCAAGGACTACAAGAAGGCGAAGACCGCGGCCTCGCTCGAGGTGCCCCCCGATCTGACCGCCACACCGGAAACCGACGCGCTGGTCGTGCCCGGGGGCGAGACAACGCTGTCGGGCTATACCAGTGCACGCGAGAGCCTGACCCGCAGCGGTGCCACACCGGTGCTGCCCGAGCAGCCGGGCATGACGCTGGAGCGCGACCGTGACCGGAGCTGGCTCGTGGTGCAGGGAGAACCCTCTGCAGTGTGGCCCGAAGCGCGCGAGTTCTGGCTGGAAAACGGCTTTCTCATCGTCCGCGAGGATCCTGTGATCGGCGTTCTCGAGACCGACTGGGTGGAAAGCCGCGAGTACATCCCCCAGGGCCCGATTCGTGCCCTGATCAGCCGTGTCTGGGAAGGTGCCTACTCGGCGTCTTACCAGGACCGCTATCGCATGCGACTCGAAGTCGGCCAGGAGCCGGGGACCACCGAGGTGTTCGTCACCCATCAGGGGGTCCAGGAAAAGCTCGAAGGTGGGGCTGACGACACTCAGACCACGGTCTGGGTGCCCCGTCCCAGTGAGCCGGGGCTGGAGTCCGAGATGCTGAAGCGGATGATGATCTATCTCGGCGTTTCGCCGGAACGGGCAGAGCGGGAGGTGGCCACCGCGAAGGAGCCCCGGCCGGAGCGCGCTGAATTGATAAAGGAGGCGTCCGGACCGCCGAGCCTGGTGATTCACGAAGGCTTTGCGCGCGCCTGGCGCAGCGTGGGCATCACGCTCGACCGTGTCGATTTCGCCGTGGAAGACCGGGACCGCTCCGACGGCGTCTACTACGTGCGCTACAACGATCCGCTCAAGGCCGAGAAGGAGGGTGTGCTTTCCAAGCTGGCGTTCTGGTCCGACGATGACGAGGAAAAGGTCGTCACTTACCAGATAAAGCTGACCGACGACGGGCCGGACACGCGGGTGATGGTGCTGAATGCAGCGGGCGAGCCCGAGACCTCGGTCACCGCCGTGCGGATTCTCACGCTGCTGCACGAGGAGCTGAGATAGGATTGGAATGCGCTTCGCGTCCTTAGGCAGCGGAAGCCGGGGAAACGCGATGCTGGTGGAGGCCGGCGCCACCCGGCTGTTGCTCGACTGCGGCTTCTCCTGCGCGGAGACGGAGAAGCGCCTGGCGCGCCTGCGGCTCGAGCCCCGGGACCTCGATGCAATCCTGGTCACCCACGAGCACAGCGATCACATCTCCGGCGTCGCCCGCCTGTCGCGGCGGTTCAACATTCCGGTGTGGATGACCGCCGGGACCGAAGCCGTGCACCGCGGAGGCGAAGTCGCCGGCTGGCACTGTTTCAGCAGTCACCAGGCCTTCCAGATCGGCGATGTCCGGGTCGCACCCTATCCGGTGCCGCACGATGCCCGCGAGCCCTGTCAATTCGTGTTTTCCGACGGAGCCGTGCGGCTCGGCGTGCTCACCGACGCCGGGAGCATCACCGCACACATGATCAATGCGCTGGACAGTCTCGACGCCCTGGTGCTGGAGTGCAACCATGATCCTGAGATGCTGGCCTGCGGTCCTTATCCGCTGCGCCTCCAGCAGCGGGTGGGTGGTCGCTACGGGCATCTGAGCAATCAGCAAGCGGCTGATCTGCTGTCACAAATCGACACAACCGGCCTGCAGCATCTGGTAGCCGCGCACCTGAGCGAGAAGAACAACAGCGTTGCGCTGGCGCGCCAGGCGCTGTCCGGGGTGTTGAGCTGTGTGCCCGCGGACATCAGCGTGGCGGAGCAGAGCAGCGGCTTCGCCTGGCGCGACATCGTCTAGAACCGCTACAGTCTGCGGCACGCGCGCCGAGGCAGCGCCGCCCGCAACGGCGGGTTGAGCAGCATCGATCCGGGTCGGTTCACAGACGCTTACCGGATTCCCATGGATTCGCTGGCGGTGACCCGACGCGTGGCAACGCAGCCCGGTCGACCTGTACCCTCTCTGGGCCATCCAGTATCATTGCGGCCTCTCCTGGGATCGCAATCGGTCGAGAAAGTCCATGCTGCAACTTCCCGGCGCGCCCGCCTTTTCGAGCTTCCGCCTGCATAAGCTCCTGGAACGGATCCGGCGAGATGTCACGGCGGTGCGGGCGCTCGACGCCCACTTCGTCCATTTCGTCGAGCTCGAGCAGGAGCTGACCGGGGATCAGCGCGAGGTGCTCGACCGGTTGCTGGCGCCGGTCACCGAGCCGCCCGCGACGACCCCGCATATGTTCTGGGTTGTTCCGCGCCTGGGGACCATTTCACCCTGGTCCAGCAAGGCCACCGACATCGCGCACAACTGCGGCCTGTTATCGGTGCGACGCATAGAGCGGGGAATTCGGTTTGACCTGCGGCTCGAAGCCGCCACCGTTTTGGACGATGCCGCGCTCGAGATTGTGCTGGGCCTGCTGCACGACCGGATGACGGAGTCGGTGCTCGCCTCGGCGGATGATGCGCAGCAGATGTTCCGGCAAACCGAGCCCGCTCCGTTCCTCAGTGTCGACGTGCTGCAGGGCGGGCGTGAAGCGCTTGAGCGGGCCAACGCTGCGCTGGGTCTGGCCCTGTCCGAGGACGAAATAGACTATCTGGCGGAGAGTTTCACCGGACTGGGCCGCAACCCGACCGACGTGGAGCTCATGATGTTCGCCCAGGCGAACTCCGAGCACTGCAGGCACAAGATCTTCAACGCCAACTGGATCATCGACGGCGTGGAGCAGGACACCACGCTGTTCGACATGATCCGCGCCAGTCACCGCGCCAGCTCCGAGGGGATCCTGTCCGCCTACCACGACAATGCCGCGGTGCTGGAGGGGCATCGCGTGAGGCGTTTTCTGGTCGATCCGGCGACGGGGAGCTACCAATCGCACACCGAGGATGCGCACATCCAGATCAAGGTCGAGACCCACAACCACCCCACCGCCATCTCGCCTTTTCCCGGCGCGGCAACCGGCTCGGGTGGCGAGATCCGCGACGAGGGCGCCACCGGCCGCGGTGGCAAACCCAAGGCCGGATTGTGCGGGTTCTCGACATCCAACCTCCGGATTCCGAATTTCATCCAGCCCTGGGAGACGGACCACGGGAGACCCCAGCGCATCGTCTCGGCGCTGGAGATCATGATCGAAGGCCCGCTGGGTGCGGCCGCCTTCAACAACGAATTCGGGCGCCCCAATCTCTGCGGTTACTTCCGTACCTTCGAGGAACGGGTGCCGGGCCCGGAGGGGCCGGAGCTGAGGGGGTATCACAAGCCGATCATGATCGCCGGCGGCTACGGCAATATCCGCTCCGAGCACATCGAGAAGTCGGATATTCCGGTGGGCGCACAGATCGTCGTGCTGGGCGGGCCGGCGATGCTGATCGGTCTGGGTGGCGGAGCGGCCTCATCCATGTCCACCGGCACCAGCTCCGAGGACCTCGATTTCGCCTCCGTGCAGCGCGGCAACCCGGAAATGCAGCGCCGCTGCCAGGAGGTCATCGATCGCTGCTGGGCCATGGGTGAATACAATCCGATCCTGTCCATCCACGACGTCGGCGCCGGCGGCCTGTCCAACGCGGTACCGGAGCTGGTCAATGACGCCGGCCGCGGCGGCGCCTTGGAGCTTCGCGCGGTGCCCAACGACGAGCCCGGCATGTCGCCGATGCAGATCTGGTGCAACGAATCTCAGGAGCGCTATGTGCTGGCGGTTTCTGCCGAGCGCCTGGCCGAGCTCCAGGCGATCTGCGAACGCGAGCGGTGCCCGTTCGAAGTGCTGGGCGAGGCCACCGAGGATCCGCAGCTGGTGCTGGGCGACGGCTATTTCGACAACACGCCCATTGATCTGCCGCTTTCTGTGCTGCTGGGCAAACCGCCCAAGCTGCTGCGCGACGTCCACCATCGCACCTTTGCCAAGCCGGAGCTGGATCTCCCCGACGACCTCAGTGAAATGGCCTACCGGGTGCTGCGCCTGCCGGCGGTGGCGAGCAAGCAGTTTCTCATCACCATCGGAGATCGATCCGTCACCGGTCAGGTGGTGCGCGACCAGATGGTCGGCCCCTGGCAGGTGCCGGTGGCCGACGTGGCGGTGACCTGCACCGATTACCAGGGCTTCCGCGGTGAGGGGATGGCCATGGGCGAACGATCGCCTCTGGCGCTGGTGGAGCCCGCCGCTTCCGGCCGGATGGCGGTCGGCGAGGCGATCACCAACATCGCCGCCGCGCGTATTCGAAGTCTGTCTCTGGTGCGGTTGTCCGCCAACTGGATGGCGTCGGCCGGTCACCCCGGCGAGGACGCCGGCCTGTTCGATACGGTGCGCGCGGTTGGCGAAGAGCTCTGTCCGCGCCTCGGCATCGCCATCCCGGTGGGTAAGGACTCGCTGTCCATGAAAACCGTCTGGGAAGAGAAGGGCGAGCAGCGCACCGTGACCGGCCCGCTGTCTCTCATCGTCACGGCCTTCGCGCCGGTCGACGATCTGCGGCGCACCCTGACGCCCCAGCCGCGCCGCGACTGCGGGGACACCGATCTGATCCTGATCGACCTGGGCAAGGGGCACAACCGCCTGGCGGGCTCGGCGCTGGCACAGGTGTACAAACAGGTGGGCCACCGCCCGCCCGACCTCGATGATCCCGATGCATTGAAAGCTTTCTTCGAGGCCGTCCAGGATCTGAACCAGGCGGATCTGTTGCTCGCCTATCACGACCGTGCGGATGGCGGGCTGTTCGCGACCCTCTGCGAAATGGCCTTTGCCGGCCACTGCGGCCTGGAGGTGCAGCTGGACGAGCTGGGCGATGACCAGGTCGCGGCCCTGTTCAGCGAGGAGCTGGGGGCCGTGCTGCAGGTGCGCCATTACGACACCGATACCGTGTTGGAGACGCTGCGCGCCGCGGGGCTGGGCCGGCACAGCCATGTCATTGGTACGCTGCGCGACGACGACCGGCTGGTATTTACTTTCGCGGGCACGACGGTGCTGGAGGACAGGCGGGTCAACCTGCTGCGGGCCTGGGCGCAGACCAGCTACCGTATCCAGGCGCTGCGCGATAACTCTGATTGTGCGGAGCAGGAATACCGCGCGCTGCTGGATACGTCAGATCCGGGCATTCGCCCGCGACCGAGCTTCGACCCGGACGAAAATCCGGTCGCCGCCATGATCAACGTCGGTGCGCGTCCCCGGGTGGCGATCCTGCGCGAGCAGGGTGTCAACGGTCAGGTGGAAATGGCGGCCGCGTTCACCGCAGCCGGTTTCGACTGCCACGACGTGCACATGAGCGACGTGATCGCGGGCCGCGGCGACCTCAGCGAATTCAGCGGGCTGGCGGCCTGTGGCGGCTTCTCCTACGGCGACGTGCTGGGGGCCGGACAGGGCTGGGCGAAATCCGTGCTGTTCAACGCCCGAGCCCGCGATGCCTTCAGCGCTTTCTTTGCTCGGGCCGACAGCTGGGGCCTGGGTGTCTGCAACGGCTGCCAGATGATGTCCGGGCTGAAAGACATTATTCCCGGCGCGGAGTTCTGGCCGCGTTTCATTCGCAATACCTCAGAGCAGTTCGAGGCCCGCTTTTCGATGGTGGAGGTGCTTTCCAGCCCTTCGCTGCTGTTGGACGGTATGGCGGGCTCACTGCTGCCCATCGCGGTCGCCCACGGGGAAGGGCGTGCCGAATTCGAGTCGGCGGAGTTGGCCGGGCGCGCCCTGGACGAGAAGTCGGTGGCGCTGCGGTACGTCGACAATTATGGGGCAGTCACCGAGCGCTACCCCTTCAACCCCAACGGCTCGCCCCTGGGTATCACCGGTCTCACCACGCGCGACGGTCGCTTTACCATCATGATGCCGCACCCGGAACGGGTGTTCCGCACCGTGCAGAACTCCTGGCATCCCGAGAGCTGGGGCGAAGACGGCCCCTGGCTGAGACTGTTCCGCAATGCGCGCAGGTGGGTAGGCTGAGAAGCCGCCTCCGGGTGTCGCCAACTAAGTAAATATTGGCCACGGACGACACGGAAAGCACGCAAGGTTTATTCTGTTCTGTGCACGATGTTTGCGCGGCTCACTGGCACTGCGGCGCGGTATTTTCTCTTGCCATGCAAGTCACCGCCGTTCCAGATGCCCATCTCCTTTTCCGTGCTTTCCGTGGCTGACGATCTGCAGATACTCAGGCCAGCCGGCGGTACTTGATGCGGTGCGGCTGTATGGCGTCCTCACCGAGACGACGCCTGCGGTCGGCTTCGTAGTCCGCGTAGTTGCCCTCGAACCAGACCACCCGGCTGTCGCCTTCGAAAGCCAGCATGTGGGTGGCGATGCGATCGAGAAACCAGCGATCGTGCGAGATCACCACGGCGCAGCCGGGGAAATCCAGCAGAGCCTCTTCGAGGGCGCGCAGGGTTTCCACGTCCAGGTCGTTGGTCGGCTCGTCGAGCAGCAGGAGGTTGCCGCCGCTCTTCAGCAGCTTTGCCAGATGCACGCGATTGCGCTCGCCGCCTGACAGATCTCCCACGCGTTTCTGCTGGTCACCGCCGGCAAAGTTGAAGCGCGCGACATAGGCACGCGAATTCACGGTGTACTTGCCCACGGTGATGATGTCCTGACCGTCGGAGATCTCTTCCCACACAGTCTTGCCGGCATCGAGCGCATCCCGGCTCTGGTCCACATTGGCGATCTGCACGGTCTCACCGATGCGCAGCTCACCGCCGTCGACGGGCTCAGCGCCCGTCAACATCCGGAACAGGGTGGTCTTGCCTGCGCCGTTGGGGCCGATGATGCCGACGATCCCGCCCTGCGGCAGCTTGAAGCTGAGATCGTCGATCAGCAGGCGCTCACCGAATCCCTTGCGGACGTGATTGGCTTCGATCACCAGCTCGCCGAGACGCGGGCCCGGCGGAATATACAGCTCCTTGGTTTCGTTGCGCTTCTGTGCCTCCTGCGAGGCCAGCTCTTCGAAACGGGCCAGGCGTGCCTTGCTCTTGGCGTGGCGGCCTTTGGGATTGCTGCGTACCCATTCCAGCTCCGCCTTCATCGCCTTCTGCCGGGCACTCTCGGTCTTCTCTTCCTGCTCCAGACGCTTTTCCTTCTGCTCGAGCCAGGACGAATAGTTGCCCTGCCAGGGGATACCGTGGCCACGGTCGAGCTCCAAAATCCAGCCGGCGACATTGTCGAGAAAATAGCGGTCGTGGGTCACGGCGACCACGGTGCCGGGGTATTCGTCCAGAAAATGCTCCAGCCAGGCGACGCTCTCCGCGTCGAGGTGGTTGGTGGGCTCGTCGAGCAGCAGCATGTCGGGCTTGGAGAGCAGCAGCCTGCACAGAGCGACGCGGCGCTTTTCGCCCCCGGACAGCGTCTTTACGTCCGCATCCCAGGGCGGCAGACGCAGTGCATCGGCGGCCACTTCGAGGGTGCGCTCCAGATTGTGGCCGTCGGTGGCCTGCAGCAGATTTTCGAGCTCGGCCTGCTCGGCGGCGAGGGCATCGAAGTCGGCGTCCGGCTCGGCGTAGGCGGCGTACACCTCCCCCAGTCGCCTCTGGGCATTCTTGATGTGCAGCAGAGCTTGTTCGACATTGCCCCGCACGTCCGTGCTCTCGTCGAGCTGAGGCTCCTGGGGCAGGTAGCCGACCTTGATCCCCGCCTGGGGGCGCGCCTCGCCGTGGATTTCGGTGTCGAGCCCGGCCATGATACGCAGCAGGGTGGATTTGCCCGAGCCGTTGAGTCCAAGAACGCCGATCTTGGCGCCGGGAAAAAACGACAGGGAGATGTCGCGCAGGATTTCGCGCTTGGGCGGCACCACCTTGCCGACCTGGTTCATGGTGTAGACGTATTGGGCCATAAGCTCCTACAGGGTGTTACTTAAAACCGCCGATTATACAGGCTGCGGCCGGTGTGGTCAGGCGGTGTCCGGCAACGACCGAGGCTCCGCCGGCGCGTCCTGTCCGAGGCATTGACTCCGCTGCGCACCACAACGGGCCAACACAGACCTTTCGGCCTGAATGCGCTATGGTGCAGCTCTGTCCTCGATCACGGAGACTGTGATGGCATCCTGTGCTGTTTCGGTGTATGTCGGTGAGGCGCTCGCCGCCTACGGTTTTGGTCAGGGCCATCCCTTCGGCCCCGATCGCATGGACGCCTTCTGGCGACAGATGGTTGCTTCTGGGCTGGATGGGCGGGTGCGCGTTGGGACGCCGGTCCAGGCCGACGAGGCGCAGATTCTTCGCTTTCACACCGCCGGCTACGTGGCCCAGGTCAAGGCCCAGTCGCAGACCGGTACCGGCTACCTCGACGCCGGCGACACGCCGGCCTTCCCCGGTGTCTACGAGGCCGCGGCCACCGTCGTGGGCACGGTGCTCGCGGCCCTCGACGAGGTGGTTTCGGGACGCTGCCGGCACGCCTTTGTGCCCATCGCGGGGCTGCATCATGCGCGTCGCGACAGTGCGGCCGGTTTCTGCGTGTTCAACGATTGCGGCATCGCCATCGAGACTCTGCGCCAGCAGTACGGCCTGGAGCGGGTCGCCTATGTGGATATCGACGCCCACCATGGCGACGGGGTGTTCTATGCCTTCGCGGACGACCCGGACCTGATCTTCGCCGACCTGCACGAAGACGGTCGCTATCTCTACCCCGGCTCCG
>JASFKW010000093.1:0-15697 GCA_050118435.1 Gammaproteobacteria bacterium
CGCAGGGCTGCCGCCTGGCCGGACTGGAGCCGCCTGCGGGCGCTGTGGACAAGGGTTTCGGGAGCGTTGTCTAGCCCCGGAGGGCAAGCCGCCGGTGCGCGGCTGATCAGAGAGGATCCCGGCGTCCAGGTGCCGAGCCGGGCGGGGGTGCGCACCGGCGCGAAACTGTCCCGGAAAGCGCGGACCGTGAATTCCGCATGACGCAGCCCAACCCCTGCAGGAATTCGAGATATCGATCCTCGTCCCACGGCCGACCGCCGAGGGCCTGGTAACGGATCCGCCCCCGGGGATCGACCAGGTAAGTGGCCGGCAGCCCGCGGGGCTGCCAGGCTTCGGTCACCTGCCCGTCCCGGTCCATCAGGCTTTGCAGTGCGGGTGCGGTCTCGGCCAGGAAGGTAAAGACGGTGTCCTCGCTTTCCGCCGTATTCACCAGCACGACACGCAGACCCTGCTCTTCCAGCTCCGCGGCCATGCGTTGGATGGCGGGCATTTCCCTACGGCAGGGGCCGCACCAGCTGGCCCAGAAGTGCACGAAGACCCATTGCCCTCGGCCGTCCTCCTGCAGCGAAAAAAGCCTGCCGTCCATATCGCTGAGCTCCAGCGTCGGTGCCGGGGCATCGTAGGGGCGTATTCCCTCGGGCAGGGCGACGGACTGCGCCGCAGCGAGCTGCCCCGAAAGAATACCGATCAGCCATCCGAGGGCCAGAATCTGCACCGGCATCAGGATTCACTCTGACCGCAGTACAGGTGGTCGAACCGGCGTCGGATCACGGGTCCCTCCTTGTCTTCGCCGGTGGCAAATTCGGCCTGCACCGAAATCGGCGCTGTGGTCGGTGGCAGAATGATGTTACCTCCTTCCTGCTCGCCGGGCTGAAAGTCCAGCGTTTCGGGCAGCAGCGTCCAGCGAAACGTGGACTGACTGGCGAGCGGCATGTCCATAGCCTGCCATCGCGATTTCCACTCATCGCGATGCTGGCGGACGAGCGTCTGACCGGCGGCGGTGAACCGCCAGTTGGCGAGCTCCAGCCAGATGACCCTGTCGCTGGTGTTGTGAATGCGCACGGTGATGAAGCAGTGCCGGGCCAGGATCTCGACCATCGGCCGGGGAAAGCCGCGGGCGGCGTAGAAGGCGCTCACCTGCTCCGGTGTGCGCGGCCGGAGCTCCATGTCCAGCGCATCCTCGGCAGCACCTGCGGCGGACGGCGGCGGGCACGCCAGCAGCCAGGCGCACAGCAGCGCACGCCATGAGGGGGCCGTAGTGGGTATGCTCAGCATACCCATTAATTGTTTTGCATCCGGCGGCGTTTCACCCAAAATACGCTGCGGTCGATCCCGCGAGGTGGTCTGTTGTGCGATTATATCGCCCGAAATCGATTCGGCGACTGCTGCTCACCGGTTTTGCGCTGGTGGTGGCGCCGCTTATGGCGGCCCTGATCTACGCGACTTACGCTGTGGACCAGCTGGTCGCGCAGGGGCAGCATGCCCTGTTTGCCACGGTGCGTGCAACCCAGAGCAGCCAGCTGCTGGCCGAGGCTATCACCGATATGGAGCGCAGCGCGCGCCAGTACAACGTGCTCGGACAGGAGGCGCTGCTCGCGGTCTACCAGGAGAACCATCAGAAATTTGCCGATACCGCCCGGCGTCTGGCGGACCTCAACCTTTCGCAGCTGCAGCGTGAGCGGCTCGGCCTGATCGTCGAGGTCGAAGCCGGTATTCACGACGCCCTGACCGAATTTCCGCACGGCTCGGAAGAGATCGCCAGCGCCATGGAGGGGTTCGCCGGCCTCGCGCGGGATGCACGGAAAATGCAGGTCGATAACCGCCAGCTGGTGGAGGGCGAGGTGGCGCGTCTGGAGACGCGGGGTGCCGGCGTGCAGCGAGGGCTGGTTGTCCAGGCGATGGCCCTGGTGCCGGGCGCCCTCATCCTGTCGGCGATTTTCACGTTTCTCATCACCCGGCCCATCCGCCAGATGGACCAGGCGATACGGCGGCTCGGGGACGGTGATTTCTCCCAGCCGGCCCAGATTGTGGGTCCGACTGACCTGGAGCAACTCGGGGAGCGACTCGACTGGATGCGCACGCGGCTGCTGGAAGTGGAACAGGACAAAAACCGCTTTCTCCACCACATTTCCCACGAGCTGAAGACGCCGCTGACCGGTATCCGCGAGGGCGCGGAGCTGCTCACCGAGGAGGTCGTCGGTCATCTGAACTCGCAACAGCGTGAAATCGTGGCAATTTTGCGAAGCAACAGTCTCCAGCTGCAGAAGCTGATCGAGAACCTGCTGGATTTCAACATCGCCAGCTCCCGGGCCACCCAGCTGAAGCTGGAACCGGTGTCGCTCGGACGCGTCATCGCCTCGGTGCTCGCGCACCACAAGGTCGCCGCGATGGCCCGCCAGCTGGTCCTGGACGTATCCCTGCAGCCGGTGGAGCTCGACGGCGACCGCGGCAAGCTCAAGACGCTGATCGACAACCTGATTTCCAATGCCATCAAGTTCTCGCCGCCCGAGGGGCGCCTGCGCGTGTGGTTGCAGAGGCGCGGGGAGCAGGCCGTCATCGAGGTCGCGGACTCCGGTCCCGGAATTCCCAGCGCCGAGCGGCGCAGAATCTTTGATGCGTTCTACCAGGGTTCTTCGTTGGCCGCCGGCCATATCCGCGGTACCGGCCTGGGCCTGGCAATCGCGCGGGAATACGCCCAGGCGCACGGCGGCTACATCGAGGTCATCGACAGTGAAGACCGCGGCGCCTGTCTGCGCGTGGTTCTGCCCACAAAGCTACCGGAGGCCAAGCGTGCCTAGACCAAGGGGTTTGTTGCTGAGTGTCCTGATTTCTCTGGCAGGTTGTCAGCCGATGAGCGTTCAGCACGCCGGAGACGGCGCGGTGCCGGTCACCGTGCGGGTCGACGACGCGGCTTACTGGCTCGAGGAGTGGTACCGAATCAGGGACCTGCCGGACGACGAGCTGAGGTCGATACTTAAGACCCGGGAGGCGGAATTTGTCGAGGCGCCTGCGCCCCGCTCACGCCTGCGGCTGGCCTTGCTGCTGGCCGAAGGGCCGGCTGCGGTGCGCGACCAGGCCCGGGCGGCGCGGCTGCTCAGGGGGATGGACCAGGAGCGGGCGAGCGAGAGCGCCAAGGCATTGACGGCATTGTTGGAGCAGGTCATCGCCGAACAGCGCTGGTCGGGTGGTAAACTGGCTGAGCAGCGGACGCGGCTCGACAGGGCTCGAGCGCGCATTGCAGAGTTGGAACGGCAGTTGCAAGAGCTTACCGATATCGAGCAAAGTATTCAGCAACGTAACTGACCTTGAGGTCAGAAGGAGTCATGATGAGCGCCTGTCGTTATCGGGTTATGGTGGTTGACGACGATCCGGCCCTGCTGCGGCTGTTGTCGATGCGTCTGTCTGCCGCCGGCTATGAGGTTGCCGCCCTGGAGAGCGGCGAGAAAGCCATAGCGCAGGTGGCGATTTTTCAACCCCATTTGGTAATCACGGACTTACGGATGGATGGCATGGACGGCATGGCGCTGTTCGACCTGCTCCACCGCCGCAGCCCCGCCTTGCCCGTGATCATTCTCACCGCCCATGGATCCATCCCCGACGCGGTGGATGCGACCAGTCGGGGTGTGTTCGGCTATCTCACCAAGCCGTTTGACAGCAAGGACCTGCTGGAGCAGGTGACCAAGGCGCTGCGGGTGACCGGGGAGCAGGAGCTGCGTCGGGACGAGGAAGACGTCGCAGAATGGCGTCAGGAGATCGTAACCCGAAGTCCCCTGATGGAAGACCTGCTCGGCCAGGCCCGGCTGGTGGCTTCCAGTGAGGCCAGTGTGTTCATCCACGGCGAGAGCGGCACGGGCAAGGAATTGCTGGCAAAGGCCATTCACAAGGCCAGCAATCGCGCCAAGGGTGAATTCGTTGCCGTAAACTGCAGTGCGATCCCCGAATCGCTGTTCGAGTCCGAGTTCTTCGGTCACACCAAGGGTTCGTTCACCGGCGCCATGCGCGATCACAAGGGGCTGTTTCAGGCCGCGGAGGGTGGCACGCTTTTCCTCGACGAGATCGGTGACATGCCGCTCAGCTTCCAGGTCAAGCTGTTGCGCGCGATCCAGGAACGGAGCGTACGGCCGGTGGGCGCCACCCGCCCGGTTCCGGTCGACGTGCGCATCATCTCCGCGACCCATCGGGACCTGGATGAGCTGCGCAAAAGCGGTGATTTCCGGGAGGATCTGTATTACCGCCTCAATGTGGTGACCCTGGATATCCCTTCTCTGAGCGAGCGTCGCGAGGACATCCCTTTGCTGACCAACCATTTTCTGCGCAGTCTAAGCGACGCTGAAAAGAAGTCGGTCAAGGGCTTTGCCGCAGACGCCATGGAAGTCCTGCTCTCGGCCCCCTGGCCGGGCAACGTTCGTCAGCTCTACAACGTGGTCGAGCAGTCCGTGGCCTTCACGACCACCTCGCTGATACCTGCAAGCCTGGTGCAGCGCGCCCTGCGCGACGAGGCCGAGGGAGAGATGCCCGCTTTCGCCGACGCCCGGTCACGCTTCGAACGCGAATATCTGACCCAGCTCTTGCAGATCACCAATGGCAACGTCAGTCAGGCGGCGCGGATTGCCAAGCGCAATCGCACCGAGTTCTACAAGCTGCTGCACAAGCATCACCTCAATCCTTCCCAGTTCAAGGGGGCGAGGGCATCTTGAGCGACTGACTGCGCAGGATAAATTGTCGTCATATGGCGACAATTTATCCATCTGAAAAACAACTGCAATCCATAACGGGCCGAAGTCTGGTCGCCGAATGGCGACGGAATGTGTCGCCAGCGACTGACAAAAGGCGCCAAAAGCTTCCGCTTTTGTCCCCGACGCCATCTTTGGCACAGGGATTGCTCAAGATCGAGGTGCATGGAAGGGAGGACAACAATGGATCGTGTGCACCTGTTCTGCTTGTTCTGTCTGCTCAGTGTCCCGGTGGCCGCCGACCCGGTTGTCTCGGTCGATGCGTCGGGCTTTGTGCCCTTCAACCGGCTCGACAGCGATGGCAACGGCTACGTGAGCAGAATCGAGGCCAGAATCGCTGCGGGTATCCGGGATGCTTTCGATGCCGCGGATATCAATCGCGATGGGCTGCTGGACCGGGACGAATATCCCGCGGTTCAGGCGGCGGCGGAGGTCCGCTGATCGCGCAGCTGGCGGGAAACGACGCGACGAGCCGGATGGAGATGGAATCTCTGTTTTCTCCCACCCATGGGATTTTGCGCGGCCGCCACCGGCCGCGTTTTTTTGCATCCGGTATCCGCCCGGGTGCAAAGTCCGGCGTGCACCGGCAAAGTACGCAGCCACGCGGTCAGCCGGTGCTTTCCGGTATCATAATGGGTCGCTCATGGCGACGTGCTTTGCACCATGGTGTTCGGGGGGATAGACCTTGTCGCAATTCGTTTGGCCGGTCCGCGTCTATTACGAGGATACAGACAGCGGCGGCGTGGTGTACTATGCGAACTACCTCAAGTTCATGGAACGGGCGCGCACCGAGTATTTGCGCGGAATGGGATTCGAACAGGACAAGCTTCGCAGGGACGAGGGCATACTCTTTGCTGTGCATTCCGTCGCGGTCGATTTCAAACGGCCTGCCGTATTCAATGACGTGCTGGATGTGACCGCTGAGCTCAGCGAGCAGCGGCGCGTTAGCCTGACCTTCATCCAGGAAGTTCGGCGCCGGGGCGAGCTGCGGGTCTTGTGCCGCGGCGTGATCCGCGTCGCCTGTGTGGATGCGGCGTCTTTCAGGCCGGCTGCCATTCCCGACGTCGTTCTTTTGCAGGTTTCGACCGGCGGGTGCCGGAACGGTTTGTGAGCGTCGGCGGGCATGCCGGGTGATGCAAAGGACACGATGATGCCGGTAACGACATGCAGATTGGCCGGCGATCGTGTCTGTGCTGTCTGGCGGTTCGCAGCGCTGCGTTGCGGGCGCCAAGCGGATCATCACGCCTGTCCGGAGCCGAGCAACAACGGCCTGGACGCGGGGTCGACCTTTCTGCTTTCTGACAACCAATGCAGGTTTGCCAATGTCTGCTGATTTATCGTTCTTCGGCTTGATCGCCGGTGCCAGTCCGGTTGTGCAACTGGTCATGCTGTTGCTGCTGACCGTTTCGGTTTTGTCGTGGGCGATGATCTTCCGCAAGCGCAGTGCCCTGTCCGGGGCACGCGCGGATGCAGATCGCTTCGAGGAACGCTTCTGGTCGGGCGGTGACCTGTATAATCTGTACAGCCAGGTTTCACCGCGGAGCGAGAACCTGCGCGGGTTGGCAAACATCTTCGTCGCGGGCTTTCAGGAGTTCATCCGGCTGCGTAAGAAGGCGGGTGTCGATCCCGACGCAGTGGTCGACGGGGCGCAGCGCTCCATGCGGGTCTCGCTGTCGCGGGAAATCGATGACCTGGAAACCCATCTGTCGTTCCTCGCAACCGTGGGCTCGACCAGTCCCTACGTCGGCCTGTTCGGAACGGTATGGGGTATTATGAACGCCTTTCGCGGCCTGGCAAACGTGCACCAGGCGACGCTGGCGATGGTGGCCCCGGGCATTGCCGAGGCGTTGATCGCCACCGCAATGGGGCTGTTTGCTGCAATCCCCGCGGTGATCGCCTACAACCGGTATTCCAACGACGTGGAGCGGCTGGAGAATCGCTACGACAACTTCCTGGAAGAGTTCACCAGCATTCTTCACCGCCAGGCCCACGACTAGAAGCGCTCGACCATGGCACGACAACGCCCTCGTAAGCGGCCGATGTCCGAGATCAACGTCGTCCCCTACATCGACGTGATGCTGGTGATGCTGGTCATCTTCATGATCACCGCTCCCTTGCTCAATCAGGGGGTCGATGTGGATCTGCCGCAGGCTGAGGCCGAGCCGATGCCCGGCGAGCAGCAGGATCCGGTGGTGCTGACCGTGGACGCCGGAGGACGCTACTTTCTCAACGTCGGCGGCGACCCCGAACAGGAGATCGACGCCGATACGCTGATTGAGCGCACCGCGGCGATATTGCGCAGCCGCCCCAAGGTGACCGTGCTGGTGCGCGGTGACGCCAACGTCAATTACGGCCTGGTGGTGGCCGCAATGTCGCTGTTGCAGCAGGCCGGGGCCGAACGCGTCGGTCTGGTGACCGAGCCGCTGGGGGAGGGTGGGTAAATCCGCGACCTGCTGCTATTCATCCGCCAGTATCCGCGGGCGCTGGTCTACGCGGTGCTGGTGCATCTGGCATTGCTTAGTGTGCTGATCTTCAGTCTGGACTGGACGTCGACCGTCAAGCCGTCTGTGTCGCGCCAGCATGCGCCGATACAGGCCGTGGCGGTGGACGCCAGAAAGCTCGAGTCGGAGCTGCAGCGAAAGAAGCAGCTCGAAGAGCAGCGCAAGAGGGAGGCTGAGGCAAAGGAGGCCGAACGCAAGCGCATTGAAGAGGAAAAACGCCGCCAGGCGGAGCTCGAGCGTAAGGAGAAGCAGGAGGCCCAGCGCAAGGCCGAGCAAGAGCGCAAGCGTCAGGCGGCGCTGGCGGCGAAGAAGAAAGCCGAGGCGGAAAAGAAACGCCGGGAGGAAGAGGCGCGCAAAAAGGCCGAGGCGGAGAAAAAGCGCAAGGAGGAAGAGGCGCGCAAAAAGGCCGAGGCGGAGAAAAAGCGCAAGGAGGAAGAAGCGCGCAAGCGGGCCGAGGCGGAGAAGAAGCGGAAAGAGGAGGAGGCGCGCAAGCGGGCTGAGGCCGAACGCAAGCGCCGGGAAGCGGAAGCCCGGGCTAAGGCCGAGCAGGAGCTGCAGGCGCGCCTTGCGGCGGAACAGCAGCGCGAGGCGGCGCAGCGGCGCAGCGCCATGCAGCGAATGATCAATGAGTATGTGTCGTACATCCAGGAAAAGGTGCAGCGGAGCTGGATACGGCCGCCGAGTTCGGGAACGGAGTTGTCCTGTACCGTGGAAGTCCGTTTAATACCCAGTGGTGAGGTGATCGATGCGCAGATTGTGCGCAGCAGCGGGAACTCGGCGTTCGATCGGTCGGTCGAAGCCGCGGTGTTCAAGGCATCGCCGCTGCCGGTTCCACCGGACCCGGAGGTTATGGAACAATTCCGCTCACTACGATTCGAATTCAAACCCGGTTTAGCATGAAAAAACTTTGGCTCAGCCTTTTCGCTGTCTGGCTCTGGATACCTGCCTCGCTACAGGCGGCATTGACCATCGAGATCACGCAGGGCGTCGAGGGAGCCGTGCCGATCGCGGTCGTTCCCTTTGCCAGCGGGCCGCAGCCGCCGCCGCAGGACGTGGCGCAGATCATCTCGGCCGATCTGGCGCGCAGTGGCCGTTTTGCACCGACCCCCGAGCAGGACATGATCGCCCGGCCGTCCGAGGTCAGCCAGGTCCGCTTCCAGGACTGGCGCACGCTCGGCGTCGATAACCTGGTCATCGGCAGTGTCGAGCCGGCGGGCGGCGGTGAGTACCGGGTGCAGTTCCGTCTGTTCGACGTGTTTCGTGGCCGCCAGCTCACCGGTTACAGCCTGCCGGCGAAGGCCGAGAATCTGCGCTATGTTGCCCACCGTATCAGCGACATCATTTACGAGAAGCTCACCGGTGAGCCCGGCGCGTTCGCAACCCGAATTGCTTATGTCATCTCGACGCCCGCGGGTGAAAAAAAGAAATACGAGCTGCAGCTCGCAGACAGCGACGGCTACAACCCGCGCACCCTGTTGAGCTCCTGGCAACCGCTGATGTCACCGGCCTGGTCGCCGGATGGGCGCAAGCTGGCCTACGTCTCCTTCGAGAAGAATCGTGCATCCATATTCGTTCAGAATGTCGGCACCGGGCAGCGGACCGAGGTTGCCTCCTTTGCGGGTATCAACGGCGCGCCGGCCTGGTCACCCGATGGCCGCACCCTGGCGCTGACGCTTTCCAGGGACGGCAATCCGGAAATCTACACGCTGCGGCTCAGTGACAAGAAGCTGACCCGAGTGACGAACGCGGCCGCCATCGATACCGAGCCGGCATGGGCGCCGGATGGCGCCACGCTCGTGTTCACATCCGACCGCGGTGGCAGCCCGCAGCTCTACCGAGTGCCCGTCGGCGGGGGCCGGCCGCAGCGCGTGACCTTCGAGGGCAGCTACAATGCCAGCGCCGACTTCTCGCCTGACGGGCGCAGTCTAACGCTGGTGCACGGCGCGGGTGGCAGTTTCCGCATTGCAACCCTGGATCTCGACAGTGGCCTGCTGGACGTAGTGAGCGATGGGCGTCTGGACGAGTCACCCAGCTATGCGCCGAACGGCAGTATGATCATCTATGCGACCGAATCCGATCGGCGCGGGGTGCTGGCCGCGGTGTCGAGCGACGGGCGGTTCCGTCAGGAGCTCAGCCTGCGCGAGGGGAATGTACGGGAGCCGGTCTGGTCTCCCCTGCAGAAGCAGCGATGACGACCTCGGGTGGGGAGCGCGGATGAAATATTGCCGGTGTGGCTGGCGGTCAGAAGAAAACAGGTGGGTAAATTTTGTCTCGATGCAGATAAGGAGCGGAAACATGAGATTTGTTCAGACAGTGGCGGTCGCCGCGATGATGGCTTGGCTGGTCGGTTGCAGTTCCACCGGTGACACCAAGGGAGGGGATGTCGCCGTCGAGGATCGAAGCGATACCACCGAGGCGTACGACAGTGCCGCCACCACCGGGGTCGGCGCCTATGGTGACCTCAGCGTGGAGGCGCTCACCGATCCGAACAGCCCGCTGTCGCAAAGGGTCATCTACTTCGCCTACGACAGCAGCGAGGTCGCCGCAGAAGACCGTCCGCTGGTGGAGATGCACGCCGCTTTCCTGGCCGCCAATCCCGGTGTGAAGGTCTCGCTGGAGGGGCATGCCGACGAGCGCGGAGCCCGTGAGTACAACATCGGTCTCAGTGAGCACCGTGCGCAGGCCGTGCGGCGCATGCTGGAGCTGCAGGGTGTCGCCACCGATCAGATCAGCACGGTGAGCTATGGAGAGGAAAAACCGGCCGTCGAAGGGCATGACGAGTCGGCCTGGGCCATGAACCGGCGTGTGGAGCTGGTTTATGTGGGCTACTAGGGCCGCGTTGGCGCTCGTCCTGCTGACCGCCGGCGCTTCGGTGTCGGCGGTCAGCAAATCTGAGTTGGAGGACAGGATTCAGCGGCTGGAGCGCAGGCTCGACAGCCGCAGCCTCATCGACCTGCTGGAGCAGGTCAAGGCGCTGCAGCGGGACGTGCAGCAGTTGCGGGGCGACATCGAGGTTCAGACCCACAACATGGAGGGGCTGCAGAAACGCCAGCGCGATCTGTATCTCGACATCGACCGTCGGCTGCATCGCCTCGAGGCCGGAGGGGTGGAAATGCAGCCGGCCACGGGGCCGGCAGCGCCAGGGGCCCCCGGCCCGGCGCTGCCGGCGACCGGTGGGGGAGGTGCCCCTTATGCCCCTCAGGCCGGTAGCGGAGGTGCACCCTATGCGCCTCAGGCCGGTAGCGAAGGTGCCCCCTATGCGCCTCCAGCCGGGGCGGCCGGGACCGCTCCCCCGCCTGCGGCCGGCGCCCCGGGCACCGCGGCGCCGCCTGCCGCGGGGGTCGGCACCGGCGCAAGCGTGGCGGCTCCCGCTGCGGCTGCGCCGAGCCTGAATCCCGCCGAGGAGCGCAAGGCATATGACCAGGCGCTGGACGTGCTCAAGGAAGGGCGCTACGCGGAGGCGGCGACGGCGTTCCGGGACTTTCTCCAGAAGTATCCCAACAGCAGCTACGCGGACAATGCCCAGTACTGGCGCGGTGAGGTGTACTACGTCACCCGGGAATTCAAGTCGGCGCTCGACGAGTTCGAAAAGGTGGTGACGCAGTACCCGGACAGCGCCAAGGTGCCGGACGCCAAGCTCAAGATGGGCTACATCCGCTATGAGCTCAAGGAGTGGGACAAGGCACGAGAGCTCCTGACGCAGGTGCTGCAGGGCTATCCCGGCACCACGTCCGCCAGGCTGGCCCAGGAGCGCCTGGAGCGCCTGGATAGCGAGCGCCGTTGACGGCCGCCGCGCGGGCGGCCGGCGCGCAGCGAGCCTTCGGTCGTGCTCCGCCGGCCCGGTGTGGCGGCCGCTGGCCGGCTCGGTGGTACCATAGGGCGCATGGATTCAGCCGCACACAAGCCTGTACGCGGGGTCGCCCCCCGTCTCAGAATCACCGAAATCTTCCTGTCTCTGCAGGGCGAGTCGCGGACCGTCGGGCGGCCGACGGTGTTCGTGCGTCTCACAGGCTGCCCGCTGCGCTGCCGGTACTGCGACACCGAATACGCCTTCCGCGGCGGCGAGACCATGGACCTCGATGCCATCGTCAAACGGGTGGCGACCTACCAGACCCGATACGTTACGGTGACCGGCGGCGAGCCGCTTGCCCAGCCTGCCAGCCTGACCCTGCTCGGCCGCCTGTGCGACCGCGGCTACGAAGTATCGCTGGAAACCAGCGGCGCGCTGGATGTGAGCCAGGTCGACGCGCGGGTGACAAAAGTCCTGGATCTGAAAACCCCGGGCTCCGGGGAGCTGAGCAGAAACCGATACCAGAACTTGTCGCACCTGACGCCGGCCGATCAGGTGAAGTTTGTCATCTGCGATCGTGGCGACTACGAGTGGGCGCGGAGCGTGCTCGACGAATATCGCCTGCCCGACCGCTGCGAAGTGCTCTTTTCACCCAGCTACGGCCAGCAGGACGCGGCCGAGCTGGCGGGCTGGGTGCTGGCCGACCGCCTCCCGGTTCGTTTCCAGATCCAGCTGCACAAGATTCTCTGGGGAGATGAGGCAGGCCGCTGAGCAAAGAGCGGTGGTGCTGTTGTCCGGCGGCCTGGACTCCGCGACGACCCTGGCGGTGGCGCGCCAGCGCGGCTTCCGTTGCCATGCGCTCAGTGTGGACTATGGGCAGAGGCACCGCGCGGAGCTGGAGGCCGCCCGGCGGGTGGCCGCGTCGCTGGGCGTCGCCCAGCACAAGGTGATCGAGCTGGATCTCACCGGCATCGGCGGCTCGGCATTGACCGACGCGAACATCGCGGTTCCCGAGCAGCCGGGGGAGGGCATACCTGTCACCTACGTTCCGGCGCGCAACACGATTTTGCTTTCCCTTGCCCTGGCCTGGGCCGAAGTGCTGGGTGCGTGGGATCTGTTCATCGGCGTCAATGCCGTGGATTATTCGGGATATCCTGATTGTCGGCCGGAGTACATCGACGCCTTCCAGCGCCTGTGCCGGCTCGCGACCCGAGCCGGTGTGGAGGGCGGCGCCTTCCGCATCCACGCGCCGCTCATCGAACTCACCAAGGTCGAGATCATTCGCCTGGGCACGGATCTGGGCGTGGACTACGGGCTCACCCTGTCGTGCTACGCCGCCGACGCGCAGGGTCGCGCGTGCGGCCGCTGCGACTCCTGTCGGCTGCGGGCCAGGGGATTCGCCGACGCAGGTGTTGCGGATCCGACCCGCTATCGCGCCTGAGCCGTGTGCAAGGTTTTTCCTGGAGACGCAGCCGGATGGTCACGCCGGGACGAATCCGTGCGGTGCCGCCTTCATTCACCCGGTTCATCGAGGCCCCCGCGTGGGCTCACGGGTCACGAGCGCCCCCTCAGCCTTGTCATTTCCGGCGCGTCCGGTATTATCCCGAGCTTCGGTTTCAGGGTCGTTAGCTCAGTTGGTAGAGCAGTTGGCTTTTAACCAATTGGTCGTAGGTTCGAATCCTACACGACCCACCAGACCCAGGGTTTGCTTGAAAGCGTGAAAAGCAAAAGCCGGATCAGGTGATCCGGCTTTCCAGCTTCGTCTCATTGCCTGTGGTCTACCCGGCGGTTCCGAAGCCCGGGTTATCGGCGGCTCCTTTGATAGTGGGCTCGTTGAGCGCAATGTCCGTCACGGTCTTCTTTTCGCGCAGGTACTCCGCCACGACATCCCAGACCGGACGCCCTTCGAGCGGCTGTGCGACGCTGGCCCAGCCGGCCACCGGGTATTCCTTGTCCGGATCGAGCGGCTTGCCGTCGAGCTCCATGTCGGAGATGCGCGATCCGATTTTGGCGGCGGGGTCGATAGTATATTTCAGCCCACCGACCCGGACCATGTCGCCACCCTGCTGGTAGTAGGGGTCCTTGTTGAACAGATTGTCGGCAACGTCCTCCAGGACCTCCTTGATCCGGGTGCCGCTCATGTTGTTGAGCGTCACCGTCGGGTAGGTGATCGCAGTCTGGGTCATGAGATGCTCGAACGTGATGGCCTCACCCGGTAACACGCTCACGCCCCAGCGGAAGCCGGGCGAAAAGGCGATCTCGGCGCCCTGAACATCCATCAAAGCATCGCAGATCAGCTGATCGAAGGTGCCGTTGAAGTTGCCGCGACGGTACAGGAGCTCGTCCGTGACTGCGAGCTTCTCGGCCAGCCGGTCCTTGTAGGGTGCCCTGACTTTTTCGATGTAGGCCGCCATCTCCACATCCGCGGGCAGCAGCTCGGAGAACACCGGCAACAGGTGGTAGCGATAATCGCTGACCTTGCCGTTCTTCACTTCGAGGTCGAGGACACCCAGGAACTTACTGTTGGAGCCGGCGTTGGTGACTAGCGTCTTGCCGCCCGCGTTTTCGACGATCACCGGCCGCGGTATGGCGTCATGGGTGTGTCCGCCCATGATGGCGTCGATCCCGCTGACTCGAGAGGCCATCTTGAGGTCCACGTCCATACCGTTGTGGGACAGGACAATCACTACCTGCGCGCCTTTGCCACGGGCGTCCTCGACCATCTTCTGCATGCGGTCGTCACGAATGCCGAAGCTCCAGTCTGGGATCAGGTAGCGCGGATTCGCGATCGGGGTATAGGGGAAGGCCTGGCCGATGATGGCCGTCGGAACCCCGTTGATCTCGCGAATGACGTAAGGCGGGAACACCGGCTCTCCCCAGTCATTGTCGACCACGTTCTGGGCGACGAAATCGATCTGGTCCTTGAAATCGTTCTCGATGATTTCCTGGACGCGGTCCGCGCCGAAAGTCATTTCCCAGTGGGGCGTCATGACGTCGACGCCGAGCAGCTTCTGGGCGTCGACCATGTCCTGCGCATTGGTCCAGTAGGAGGTGCCGGAACCCTGCCAGGTGTCCCCGCCGTCCAGCAGCAGCGCTCCGGGCCGCTGTGCCCTGATTTGTTTTACCAGTGTCGAGAGGTGAGCGAAGCCCCCAATTTTGCCGTACCGCCTGGCTGCTTCGACGAAGTTGAGATAGGTGAACGCATGAGCGTTCCTGGTGCCCGGCTCGATACCGTAGTAGGCGAGAAAGTGCTCGCCGACCAGGTGCGGTGGCTCGCCGCGCATCGGTCCCACACCGAGATTGATGCTCGGCTCCCGGAAATAGACGGGCAGGAGCTGAGCGTGGCAGTCCGTGTAGTGCATGACCGAAACGTTGCCAAACGGGGGAAGCTCGTACAGGCTGGCGGCAGCCTTCGCACCCGCGGCGCCGGCGCCCTTGTCTGAGCCGAGAGCGCTCAGGGGCAGGCCCGAAGCGCTGGCGACGGCGAGCATCTGTAGAAATTCACGGCGGCTGATGTTCATTGCGGGATCCTCTGTCTTGGAGGCGTGGACAGACTCAAAACTCGTTTCCAAGGACGCTTCTGCAGAGCCTTTATTCCGTCTCTGCCAAAACACAAAAAAGCCCGGCCGAACGACCGGGCTGTGGCGGTTCCAGTATGCCTACTTACGTGCGCCCGGTCCGTTGAGCTCCAGACCGTTGCTCATATAGGTGTGGAAATATTCCAGGTTCCTGTACTCCTCGGACTGCGGCTTGTAAGGCTTGAAGCGCACCTGCTTGTTGCAGCCCACGTAGCGGCGGTGTAGCGTGCCCAGGCCGCCCCATTTCGAGCGGTACACGGGGAAATGGCTGGGGTGACCCAGCGCCGGGCTCAACAGGTCGGCGCGAATGTAGTTGCCAGCGTTGTAGCGATGGCAGTCCGCGCAGGAGAGGTTCAGCTGTCCACGCTTGGCGTAGAAGTGCTCCTTGCCCTTTTCGTAGGCCTTCATCGCGCGCTCGTCGCTGGGAATCACCACATTGATTTTGTTTCCGCGCGAGGTGTAGGCCATGTAGGCGGAGATATCCGCGATGTCGCCCTTCTGCCACTTCAGCGGCTCTTCCCCGTTTCGGGTGCGGCACGCATTGATCGCGCTCTCCAGGGTCACGACTCTACCTCTGGCTGTGTCGAAGTAGGGGTAGTCCTGTTTCACGCCGATGCCCCCGTTACGAAAGCAGCTTGCGTAGGTCTTACCGTTCTTGAACGGCGTGTTGAACAGCGCCTTGCCATTTTCGATGTTGAGCTCGTAAGGGGGGAATTCCTCGATAGCCTCCCATTGCTCCCGCGAAGCCGGGTCTATCGAATACACGCCATTGACGTAGTCCTGAAACGGTGTGTCCGGAAAGCGCTTCGCGAAGTAGGCGCGGAACTCCTGCAGGTCCTCCTTGGGTCCGGCCTGCGCCGCTAGTGGAGCAGCGCAGGCCAGCCCAAGTGCTGTGGCGATTGTGAAGAGTTTCTTCATGTTATTCCAACCTCCGGTTGTCGATGGTCAGCAAGGCTGCTGACCATCAGCTTATCTTGGTTTCGATGGAATCACTTTCGCCTTTGTTGTCGACCCAGCTCAGGGTCAGGGAGTCGCCCGCCTTGGCGCCGGTGAACTTGAACGACAGGTACGGGTTTTTCGAGACCGCCGGTCCCC
>JASFKW010000094.1:0-15342 GCA_050118435.1 Gammaproteobacteria bacterium
GGCACCGTCCGCCAAGGCACGGTACAACAGGCTGTGCCTGTGGCAGGTCACGACGATGAGATCGGCGTGGAGCCGCTCGGCTTCCCTGAGCAGGGTTTTGACGATCGGCCCCTCGCACACCAGCGCGGTGGCATCGACACCGTTGTCGCGCAGCTGGTGGGCCAACTTCTGCATGGCCCTGTGCTCGTGGCGGAGCTCCGACGCGGCCTCACCGCGCAGCACCTCGCGTGGCACCGTGAAGGGTGTCATGCCCGGCCGGGGGACCACGTGTAGCAGCCAGACCTTGCTGGAAAAGGCCCAGCCCAGCGTCATCGCCCGCTGGATGAGCGGTGATGCCGGCGTGGTACTGTCAACATCGTCAACCGCCACCAGTATGTTTCTCATCGCCGATACTTCCTCACGCCCCTGCCGCTGTCGCAACTCGCTGCTTTAGCTGCGTTCTGGACGAGGTTAACAACCACAATTGTACGCCCAGCACGCTAGCAGAGAGGGCCGTAACCGACACTGATCCACGTCAAGCTAAAACTGTATTTGAGTCGACCGGGTCGCCGGCGAGGCCTGCCGCCATCGAGCAGCCGGCTGTTCCGGGTATCCGCGAAGGGATCCGCCGGCACGGGGCGGGTGGCTATCCGGAGGTGCTGCGGGTGACGGGGCTTCCGATGCAGGACGCCTTGTTGCTGACCTTGGCGGGCTTTTCGGGGTATCCTCCCGCCGGGTAAGGACATAGACCGTCGGGTATTCAACAACATGCAGGAAAACATCATCGCGATCGGACTGGCCTTTCTTTTCGGGCTGGGTGCGCGCCTCGTAGGTCTGCCGCCGCTGGTGGGCTATCTCATTGCCGGGTTCGTGCTGTTTGCCGCGGGCATGGAGGCGACGCCGACCCTGCACCAGTTCTCCGAGATCGGCGTGACCCTGCTGCTATTCTCGATTGGGCTGAAGATGCGCATCGGCAGTCTGCTGATGCCGCAGGTGTGGGGTGTCGCGTCGCTGCACATGGGCCTGACGGTGCTGCTGTTTGCGACCGGCATCTTTGCGTTCGGCGCGCTGGGCGTCACGGTGTTTTCTGGGCTCGATGTTCCGCTAATTTTTCTGGTGGGGTTTGCCCTGTGCTTTTCCAGCACAGTGTTCGCTGTAAAAGTGCTGGAAGAGAAGGGGGAAATGAATGCGGTATACGGCCGCATTTCGATCGGTATCCTGATCATGCAGGATATCGCGGCGGTCGTGTTTCTGGCTGCCTCCACCGGCAAGGTGCCTTCGCTCTGGGCGCTCCTGTTGCTGGCCGCACTTTTCCCGCTGCGTCCGGCGCTGGGCAGAATGCTGGAACGCTGTGGCCACGGTGAGCTGATGATCCTGTTCGGTCTCACCCTTGCGCTGGGCGGGGCCAAGGTGTTCGAGCTGGTCGGCATCAAGGGCGATCTCGGTGCTTTGATTCTCGGACTGCTGTTGTCGACGCACCCCTGGTCGCATGAGCTTGCCCGTCATCTGCTTGGTTTCAAGGACCTGTTCCTGGTGGGATTCTTCCTGACCATTGGCCTGGCGGGGCCGCTCACGCCGGAAGCCGTGGCCGTCGCGCTACTGCTGGTCGCACTGGTACCGCTCAAGGTGATGCTCTTTTTCTGGTTGCTCGCACGCTTTCGCCTGCGCGCGCGTACCGCCTTCCTCACCTCATTGAGCCTGGCCAACTACAGCGAGTTTGGGCTCATCGTCGCCTCCATCGCCATGGTGAACGGCTGGATGGGCAGCGAATGGCTGATCATTATTGCCCTGGCACTGTCGATTTCCTTTATCCTGGCCGCGCCGCTCAACACCCGGGCTCACCAGTTGTACACCCGCTACCGCGAAAGTCTGCATCGCCATGAAGTCGTTGAGGTGATACCCGCCGACCGACCCATCAATCCCGGCCAGGTCGCGGTGGTAATATTCGGTATGGGCCGTGTGGGAAGCGGTGCCTACGAAGCCCTGCACGAGCGCGTGGGAGATGCGGTGGTCGGCGTGGATATCGACAAGGACCGTGTGGAAGCTCAGCGGGCGGCCGGCAGGAATGTGGTGCGGGGCAGTGTCACCGATCCCGATTTCTGGGAACGCTTTCAGATCGACTACAACAAGCTCGGGCTGGTAATGCTTGCCATGCCGAACCAGCTGGAGAACCTGTTTGCCGCCCGACAGCTGCGCGCATTGGGCTACGAGGGCAGACTGGCGGCTGTGGCGAAGTACGCCGACGAGGTGACGGCGCTCCGTGAGGCGGGTGTCGACTCCGCCTTCAATCTCTACGCCGAGGCCGGGGCGGGTTTCGCCGAGGACGTCGCCGCCGAGTTGGCGTCGGAAAAGGCGGGCTGAGCTGCGATGGCGGATCTGGTGGAGCGGGCCAGGGCCTACGCGACCCGGACGCACAAGCGTATTGAGCACCGGCGCAAGTACAGCAACCAGCCCTACGAGGTGCACCTCGAGGCCGTGGCGAAGCTGGTGGCGTCGGTCACGGACGATCCGGAGACAATCGCGGCGGCGTGGCTGCACGACACCGTCGAGGATACGCCGGCCACGCTGGGCGAAATCGAGGCGAATTTCGGCGTTTCGGTCGCCGAGCTGGTCGAGGAGCTGACCGATGTCAGCAAGCCGGGCGACGGCAACCGCACGCAACGCAAGGCTATCGATCGCAGGCACCTGGCGCAGGCGTCGCCCCGGGCCAAGACGGTCAAGCTCGCCGATCTGATCGACAATTGCGGGGATATCACCCGGCACGACCCCGGATTCGCCAAGGTGTACCTGGCGGAAATGGGCGCCCTGCTGGCGGTGCTGAAAGGGGGTGACGCAGAGCTGTTAGAGCAGGCGCGTCGTATCCACGCCCGCAGCCAGCAGGAGCTCGGTTTGGCCGGGGCGCCTTCCCGGGCGGAAGTCCACGGTGGCGGCCGACCCAATCCCTTTGATCGCGTTACTGATTCCCATTTCAGGCGCACCTTCAGAGAGCTGTTCACGGCGCGGGACATCGCCGAGGCACTCCTGTCCTTTGATGCCGGGACGAGCTGCGGTGAGGTGGGAAAGGCGCTCTCCCACCGACGACGGGATGTCGCCAGTGTCCGGGTCCATGGCGCTGTTCAGGGTTATGTCAGGTTGTCCGACCTGGCCGATGGAGTCTGCGGGGGGGTCGTCCGTCATTTCGCCCCTGACCAGGTGGTGGGCGGGGGATCCAGCTTCGTCGATGTGATTCAGGTTCTTACCCGCCACGACTACTGCTTCGTGACCGCGCTCGGGCAGGTATCCGGCGTCATAGGCCGCGATGACATCAATAAGCCCATGGTGCGCATGTGGCTGTTCGGTATCGTCACCATTGTGGAGATGGGGCTGGCGCGCCTGATTAAGGAGCGTTTTGCGGGAGAAAGCTGGCAGGCCAGGCTGTCGGTTGGACGGCTGGAGAAGGCCAGGGCTATGCAGGCGGAGCGTCAGCGTCGTGACCGGCACTGTGAGTTGATCGATTGCCTGCAGCTGGCCGACAAGGGACAGATCCTGATGGAGGATACCGCGGTGCTCAAAGGGCTGGGGTTTGATTCCAAAGGGGCGGCCAAACGCGTCGTCAAGGAGCTCCAGTCCCTGCGTAATCACCTGGCGCACGCCCAGGACATCGTGACCCACGACTGGGCCCAGATCGCCCGCCTGGCCCGGCGGGTGGAGGAGACTGCGCGGGAGCCCGAGCCTTGAGAAGCCGGGCTGGCATTCCGCGGCCGGCGGCTCGCCAGATCAATTGAGCACCAGATATACTTGGCGCATAGAGGGTTTGAAAGCCCCCGGGTATGCGGTGAGCCGGCGAGGGACGTTGCGTGGAGTCTATTTGTCATCGGGCAGGGTTGGTATCAGCATGCTCCGCAGTTACCTGCCCCTGTTAGCTGCACTTCTTATGTCGGCCTGCGCGGGGAAGGGGCCCTACCAGATCGACCTCATGCCGGCGCCGGATGTATACGACGACGGCGCCGTCGATCCCTTCGTCGATGATGATCCGATCGACGATCTCCCCTATGGCGGGGTTCTTTTTGCCACCGACCGTGAGCCCGCCGAGGAGGTGCACAAACAGGATTATTACCAGGACAGGCGCGGCCATGTACTGCGACTGGGCGCCGCGCGCGTCGAGCTGGGGCGCGAGGGGTTGAGCTGGGAGGAGGCCCGCAGGATTTCCCTGGCGAAGAATCGGACCGAAAAATACCCGTTGCGGGTGACGGATGTGACCGATTTCGGCGTATTGGAGAGCACGGTGCCGTGGTCTTTTGTCGAGCCGGCCGAAATTCCACCAGAGGCCCTGGATGGCGATGAGGAGTTTGTACGCGCGATCGACGACAAGCTCGCCTCATCTGAGCGCAGACACGTCTACATTTATGTGCACGGCTATAAGGTCGTGTTCGAAAACCCGGTTCTCGTCGCCACTGAGCTGTGGCACTTTCTCGGATACGACGGTGTTTTTATCGCCTATGCATGGCCCGCGACCCCGAAACGGCTCGCGTACGTGGCGGATCTCGAAACAGCCGGCTACTCGGGGCACAATCTGCGCAAGCTGATCGAATACATTGCGGCCAACAGCAAGGCGGAGAAGATTCATATCGTCGGCTACAGCGCCGGTACGCGCGTGGTCGTCAATGCCATCGCCCAGCTGGCCCTGCAGCGATCGCATGTCGACAGAGAAACGGTTCTCGGCCAGCTGCGGATCGGTCACGTGATCCTCATCGGCAGTGACTTTGATCGGGGTAGATTCGCTGCCCTGATCGAGGACGGAATTCTGAAGGTCCCGGAGCAGGTCAGCGTCTATCTCTCGGGGCGGGACAAGGCGCTGGGGATGTCGAGGTGGCTATTCTCGCGCGAGCGCCTGGGCCAGACGTGGGAGCAGCAGCGATTACGGCCGGCGGTAGCGCGGTTCTTGCGTGACCACGACGAGATCGAATTCATCGATGTCACGGAGGCAGAGGAATCGGATACCGGAAACGGTCACGCTTATTTTCGCCACAGCCCCTGGGCGAGCAGCGACATGCTCATGACCTTGATGTACGACCTCCCTCCCGCGGAACGGGGTCTGGAACGCAGCGAGGAGTCTTTCATCTGGACTTTTCCGGCCGACTACATTGAAAGGTTGAGGACCGCGGTGAAGAAAGCACGCCCCGAGCTGGATCTCGACTGAAACAGCTAGCCTCGGATGATTACGCAAGGTCGCCTCGGTATGCCGCGTGGAGCCGGCTTCAGGTTTAAAGAGAGACACGCGACAGCAGCTGCTACGGTAGACAGAAGGTCCACAAGGGATTTCCGGGACACCGTAGGACAATGAGCTCAGTGTTGAGCAGTATGGCCCGCAGGCCATATCCGGTGGCCGCTTTTGATAAGACGACGCTTGCGGTCAGAAGTACCACTCAAAATTCACGTTGAAACGCTGCTCCCAGTCATTTGTGCCGCCGGCTCCGAAGCCGCTGTTGGTCTCCGAGTCATTCAGATACCAGGCATTTTTTCCGAGGATGTAGTCGATCCAGATCCAGAAGGGTCCCATGGCGACCAGGCAGCCCGTGTCGTTGATTTGCGAGTTCTTGAAGCTGCTTTCGTCCTTACGCATATAGCTGTAATCGTTGTAGCAGTTCAGTCGCTCGATCGGTCCCCAGACAGCGCCGAAATCATAGGCGATGTTTGCAACCAGAATGTCCGCTTCGGCCGCCACGAGGCGTTTTGACCCAAGGTTGCCCATGAGCACCAGATCGTCACTGACACCGACGGGATTCTCCGGATCGTATACGTACCGCATTCCCTCCAGCATCAGGTTCCACGGTCCGAAGAACGCATTGGCGTGAATCGCAGCCGCCCAGTAATCGCCGGATTTCTCTGTGGTTCTGTTATCCAGCGCTCCGTAGCGGCCGGAAATACCAAACTCAGTGCGTGCGTCCTCAGAGACGTTCCAATCGTAGGCCAGGCGCAGGTTGAGCTGATTGCGCTCGTCGTTCTGCTGATCGCCGTCACGCACCACGTCCACCGAGTAGCGGTCGAGATCCGTCGCGTCGCCGTATTCTTCATTCAGGTAAAACGCCAGATCGAGGGTCCAGTCATCGGCAAAGCCACGGTGCCACTTTACGCCAGCATCGTAATCGTCCTCCAGGCCTACGAAGTAAGGGATCATAAACCAGAAATTGTGCGAGCCAAAAGGCAAAATGCCGAAGGGCACCTGGCTGACACCGATCTCGACCTGATTGTCTTCTGCGAACTGGTAGCCGATCCACGCATGGTGCAGGGCACGGGAAAAGTTGTAGAAGCGATACTGGGCCGACGCGAGGAAATTTCCGTAGGTCGAATCCATGGACAGCCGCAGGTTATCAAAACGCAGATCGTCTTTGCGTCCCTGGTCATCGCCGACCCAGTCCTGGTGGGCGAAGTTGATCCAGACTGCCCCACCAAGATCGACCTCTAGCTCCGCCTTCTCGCCGTCGACTTCGACATCGGCGGGCTGCTGTTCGCCCAACTGTTCGAGACGACGTCGGTGGTTGCGGTTGAAGCGCCGCTGGTCGCTCTCAAAAATATCGAAGCGCTGACGAAGATCCTCGAGCTCGTTCTCCAGCTGCTCATCCGGTTCTCGTGGTTGTCGGACAACCTGGGCATCTTCCTCGACTTCAAGAACCTCAAAGCGCTCACGAAGATCATCCAGTGCTTTCTCCGCCGCATCGTCCCGTTCCTGTGGTTGGCGAACGACCGGAGCTTGCTCCTCGACATCCCTGCGCCGCTCAGCTTCCAGCTCATCGACCCGTTTCTGCAGCTGCTCAATCTGGCGTTTGAGCAATTCCATCTCCGAGTCTTCGGCCGCGACCGGCGCGGCAAGGGCAAGAACAATTGACGTAGAGACCAGTGCCGTCCCAAATTTGTGCAGATCCATGCAGTCCCCCAGCGTGTTTCTTACAGGCGCAGCAAACTAATTCAGTGGCGGTGTCGTGGGTGGCGGTTTACGTGCCTTGGTTGCCTGTTCGAAGGCGTAAGCCAGAGCGATCAGACGCGGTTCGCTATAGGGTTTACCGAAGAACGAGACACCGATCGGCAGACCGTGCTGGGTCATGCCGGCCGGGACGGTGATTTCCGGATACCCCGTGACGCATCCCAGGTAGCCGGGTACGTAGGGGTCCGGCACTTCGCACCTGTAGGTCGGGTCCTCATCCACGGTGAATAACGGCGAGGCGGGGCAGGGCATGGTGGGAAATACGATCGCATCCAGGTTGTCCCTTTCCATCGCCACAACCACTGCATTTCGGGAACGCGGAAGCTTGTTGGTCAGGGTATAAAGATAGGCAACATCGGCGACGCCCGGGCTGTTGACGACCTTCTCGTAGTATTCAATGCGCATCGGACTGACTGGTGGAAACGCTCCTTCGGTCGGTAATGCCCTGTAGCCTTCAATCAACTCGCCGAGGCTCTTGGGCCCAGCTCCCGGAATGCTGTCGAGATAGGCGGCGAGCTGTGGTCCAAGCTCACGATCGATGACCAGTTCCATTTTCTCCTGCCAGGCATCACGCACGTCGCGGGGAACGTCGAGGTCTACGAAGGTCGCACCGAGCTCACGCATCTTGGCAATGGCGCGTTCCACCGCTTCATCGACCTCCCGATTGCCGCCGAAGTAGTCGCGGGCGATCCCCAGGCGCGCGCCATGCAGTGCGTTGGGGTCCAAAAATTGCTTATAGTCCTCGACCTGCCAACTTCGGCTCTCCTGGGTCCGCGGGTCGTTGGCATCGATCTCCGCCATGAACTGCAGAGCGATTGCGGCGTCCTCGACCGTGCGCGCTATGGGTCCTGTCACATCGAAGGACAGTGAGACCGGCACCACACCGTCGCGGCTCGTCAAGCCGAGCGTGGGCTTGATGCCCACAGTGCCGGTAACATTGGCAGGAGCGCGTATTGACCCCGCGGTATCAGACCCCGTTGCAAAAACGGCGAAGTTTGCGGCGATCGCGGCGGCGGAGCCGCTGCTCGAGCCCGAAGCATTACGTTGGAGGTTGTATGGGTTGCGGGTTAACCCGCCCAGCGAGCTGTGGCTCAGGCGATCGAACGACAGGGCGAACTCGCTCATGTTTGCTTTGCCGATGATTACAGCCCCTGCTTCTTTGAGCTTCCTGACGACAAAGGCGTCATCCGGCGGAACGCTATCTTTCAGGAGCACAGAGCCAGCCGTTGTCGGCATACCGGCGATGTCGTAGTTGTCCTTGATAATGACTGGAATGCCGTGAAGGACGCTCCGCGCGCCCTGCTTCCGCCTTTCCTTGTCGAGCGCACGCGCCTCGTCGAGCGCATGCGGATTCAATGAGATGATTGCGCTGATCTCTGGACCTTGCTTATCGTAAGCGTCAATTCGGTCCAGATAGAGCTCGACCAGGCGCTCGGCCGTGAGAGTGCGGTCGTCATATGCCGCATTTATGTCGCTTATGGTCGCCTCCATCAGCTCAAAATTGGCGGCTTGGGTTGGGATCGAAATGGATATCGACAGCGCAAGTGTAACAGTGAAGCTGGCGACTGCGGCACGCAACCGGAGGAAATATCTCATGTTGTGTCTCATCGATTCAACCGACGGGAGGATGCGCCATTCGTCACAAAACGTAATCCTATGAGCGAACCGGTTCAGCCTCTCGCGTCATTCGGTGGTGTAGATGGATCTTCATTCGCGTAATGGAGCAGGTCCCGGCAGCCCGTCGCAGATCCGAGCATTCCAAGCGGCGGACCGACCGCCGCCTCTTAGTATACAAGCAAAATACATTGTCTGAGTCTTGTCAAACGCTGACAACAAAGAACAACTAAATCCGTAAAGCAGCCGCGACGAGGTTGGCGTTCGAGTTACGGCCCGAACAAGCAAGGTATCTCCCTGCGTTTTTCAATGGCTGTTCGTCGGCAAATAATGAGGACTCGCGAGTTACAGTCTCGTGATATTTACGATAAATGAGAATCAATAGTATTTGGAGCGGTATTCAATTGGATCTGTCGGCGAGCCAGAAGAAAATGCAATCGTCCACCGTGAAACCTACGCAACTATGAGGGACAGTTTGTATGCATGATACCTACACGAATTCTTTCGCAACCATGATTGTGCCGGTTGCCCGATTGATGGTAACCACGGCTTCTGCGCTCGCAGATACCTCGAAGTAAATGGCGCATCGAAGTGGACAGGGGCGCCAATTCCGACGGGGAAATGGTCTTCCATGTGACGCCGGAGGATGGTGAAACCATGGTCATTCGCGTTACCGTCGAGGATGGAACCGGAGAGAATCGGGTGGCCAAGACCATACGCGATGCATTCGAAGTGCAATTGCCCAGAGATCAATACAAAATCGAAGTGGACGATGGCGAGGACGTGCTGGTGAAAAAGAAACGTAAGGCCATCAATTTCGCGCTTACACTGGTAAGCTCAACGGTGAAACATACGGAGATCGAAATCGAGAAGGAGTGACAGACTCTGTAATGTATAGATGCATTTTGCATACGTAAGTCAGAGACCGGGATTCGGTGACTGACCGGGCTTGGCCGATCCACTCTATGGTGATTTGCTTTCAAGCAAACAATTGTCGAATTGGAGCCGAGTGATGCAATTCCTCGAGGTGCTGGAGGGATCAATGAAAAGCGGGCCAAATGAGCGCTCCGTTACAGCTGAAGCGCGGACCGGAGGGCAGCCATGAGGCTCAGAGAATACACTCAAGTATTTCTGCGACATCTGTTATGAACTCAGGTCCTCTGGCGCTCCTGTTCTCTGCGGCGCTGTTGCTGGCCAGTTGCGCCACAACGATACCCGAGAACTACCCACGTTCTGTTTCCACTTCTTCAGCTGATCCAGCCGGCACTGAACTGGGTCGATTCTTTCAGCCCGATATAAGCGCACATCCCGGACACTCGGGTGTCCTTCTGGTGCCTGGCGGGGCGTGGGGCTTCCGTGCCCGAGTAGGCCTGTCGAATCAGGCCGAGAAAACCATCGATGCCCAGTACTATATCTGGGAAGACGATGCTACCGGCAGGATACTGTCAGAGCGGATCCTCCGTGCGGCCGACCGTGGTGTGCGGGTACGTATGCTGGTCGATCATGTCACGCTCGGCAACAAAGATTTCAGTCTGGCAAGAATTGATAGACATCCCAACGTCGAGATCCGGCTTTTCAATCCGTTCACGAATCGTAGATTTCGCGGTCTCGAAATGCTGTTCAGTCTCGAACGACTGAATCATCGGATGCACAATAAGGCCTTTATTGTCGACAATGCGATCGCCATTGTTGGGGGGCGCAATATCGGAGACAACTATTTTGGCATCGATACCGTAGAGAATTTCAGGGACCTGGACCTGGCACTGGTCGGACCCGTAGTGCAGGAAGTTTCAAGCAGCTTCGATGAGTACTGGAACAGTGAACTTGCGGTGCCCGTCAGTGTCGTCATCAAAGAACCGTCTAGTGCAGAGGAGCTGCAAGCGCGGCAGGCGGATCTCTACCGCTGGGTGGCAGAGCTAGACGGGTTCCCCTACCCAATCGATACTACGAGCGACGCGGTAATCGCCAGATTGGAAGACTTGCGGAGCGACATCATATGGGCGCCAGCCAAGGTTCTGTTTGACGAACCCGACAAGCTGCAGAGTGACAGCGAAGATGTCATGGATCATCTGATAGCGCTCGGCCAGCATAAAGAGTCCGAGCTCCTGGTGGAATCCGCCTATGTAATCCCCGGGCCCGAGAACGTGGAAAGGGTCCGCCTCAACAGCGAACGAGGAATAAGGCAGCGGCTGCTCACTAACTCGCTGGCGACGAACGACGTCGCCGCAGCGCACGCCGGCTACGCAAAGTATCGTCGCGATCTCATCAGGAACGGTGTGGAAGTCTATGAGTTGCGACCGGATGCGAGGTCCGTGAAGAAAAACTGGTCGCTACTTGCCGGGCGTTCGAAAGCCAGTCTGCACAGCAAGGCCGGAGTTGTCGACCGAAGGCTTGTGCTGATCGGTTCATTCAACATCGATCCCCGCTCAACATCACTTAACACGGAAATCGTAATCGTGGTGGACAGTCGTGAGCTGGCGGCACAAGTTATCGAATTCATGGACGATGGCGCTCGGCCCGAAAACAGCTACCGCGTGATGCTTGAGACCGACAGCGAAACGGGCGCCGAGCGTCTGGTTTGGATTACCAAAACTGATGGCGAAGAGTCGCGCTACTACTCGGAGCCGGAGGCAAGCCTCTGGCGTCGCTTCAGTACCTGGCTCATTGGACTTCTGCCTATCGAAAAACACTTGTAGTGTCATCCCAGGTTTTTTTCTTTCGCCGCCACATAGCATGCCAATCACCAAGAGGTGACAATTACTAAGGAGTCCTTAAGTAAGCGGACAGGGTTCTACGGGACACGCCATGAATACATCCCTGTAGGCTCGACGGCGGCGTCCCTGCGGCCGACGGTCCCGTATCACCATGTCGGCTTACTTTGTTCCGGTTTAGTAACATAATCAATGCTGGCGACGTCCAACCAGTGGGTAAGAGCTTGGGATCCAGTATGGAACAATCATGACAGGGGATGCGGTGAATGAGCCTTTGGTGCAGCCAGCCCAGTGGGGCTGCGAACGCCTTGGAATGGGCCGGTCTACAGGAACGGCACGGATGAGAGTTGTGCGACATTTGATCGGTGTGGTGCTGCTAACGACGTCGCTTTCGAGCGAGCCGGCGCTCGCGCAGCAGTCCAGTGACGAACAAGCTCTACTGAGCCACGCCAACGATCCCTGGAACGGGGACCTGGATGGGATGTTCGAACGCGGTTTCGTCCGGGTTCTGACCTCCTATAATCCGATCTATTTCACCTACGACGGTATGGAGCAGCGCGGGTTGGGCGTGGACGCAGCGCATGCCCTGGAAAAATACCTCAACGAGCACTACGGTAGGAAGGATAGGCGGCTGCAGTTATTGCTGGTTCCAGTGTCTCGCGACGAGCTTTTGCAGCGTCTCGGGGCCGGGAAAGGTGACATCGCGGCAGCGAATCTTACCATTACAACTCAGCGGCAAAATCTGGTGAATTTCTCGGATCCTCTCTATCCCGGCGTCAGTGAGCTGGTGGTCACAGGCCCCGCAGCACCCGGCATCAGCTCTTTCGATGACCTGGCGAGTACTGAGGTGCACGTGAGGAAATCCAGCAGCTATTTCGAGCACCTGACAGCCTTCAACGCGTCCCGAAAACAGCGCAACGGCGACGTTATCCGGATTCGTGAAGCCGATGAGCGGCTGGAAGACCACGATCTCCTGGAAATGGTCAACGCCGGAATCATTCCAGCCGTGATCGTGGACAGCCACAAGGCGGCGCTGTGGGAGCAGGTGTTCGAAGACATCGAAGTCCACCGTGACATGGCGGTGCACCCCGGGCTGTCCATCGCATGGGCCGTGTGCAAAGGCGCTCCGAAGCTCACGGAGGCCGTCAATGGTTTCGTCAAAACGGCACGCAAGGGCACTCTGTTGGGTAACATTTTGATCAAGCGCTATCTCACGAATACCGACTGGATCGACAATGTGCGTGATGAAGACAGCCAGAAGCGTTATGAGGATACGGTCGACATCATAAAGCGCTATGCAGAACGCTACGATTTTGACTGGCTCATGATCGCCGCCCAGGGTTACCAGGAGTCGAGGCTGGATCAGCGCAAGCGCAGTCCGGCCGGCGCCGTAGGGATCATGCAGATCCTGCCGAGCACTGCGGCGGATCCGAATGTCGACATTCGGGACATCCATGACCCCGATCAGAACGTGCACGCAGGCGTGAAGTATCTGCGGTTCATCCGGGAACGCTATTTCAGCGCTCCGGAGATCGGGCCCTTGGATCAGGTCCTGTTCTCGCTCGCCGCCTATAACGCCGGGCCTGCGAATATCAACCAGGCGCGCAGCAATGCGGCGGAAATGGGTTTCGATGCGAACCGCTGGTTCGGTCACGTGGAGGTGGCCGTCTCGAGAACCATCAGCCGGGAGCCTGTAATCTACGTGCGGAATATCTACAAGTATTACGTTGCCTACAGACACATGGAGAGGATCCGGCAGGAGCGGGAAACGATTCTCGGTGGGGACAGCCGGGCAGCACCGGGCGCAGATCCGACGAACATGAATGCGGGACCGCCGGGCGCTACTCGACCTGGCGCCTGACACCGAGCGCTTGCCCCATTCGCACGATCTGTTCTGCACGCAGATCCTGCCGCCAGCCGACGCGCTCCGGCGCGAACAGCAGGATCACCGTCGAGCCCATGTTGAAGCGGCCGAGCTCCGCGCCGCGCTCCAGCGCGACGCCGCCGTTGCGATAGCTCGTCACTTCGATCCGGCTGCGGTGCGGCGGGGTGACCAGGCCCGACCACACGGTTTCGATGGCGGCGACATTGATCGCTCCGACCAGCACCACAGCCATCGGGCCGGCGTCGGTGTCGAAGATCGACACCAGCCGCTCATTGCGGGCGAACAGCTCCGGTATGGTGCGGGTGGTGTGCGGCGCCACGCTGAACAGCCGGCCCGGCACATAGACGGTCTCGCGCAGGGTGCCGTCGATCGGCATGTGGACGCGGTGATAATCGCGCGGCGAAAGGTAGACCGTGACGAACTGGCCGTTGCGGAAGGGCTCCGCTCGGGCATCGTCGCCTCCGAGCAGCGTCGTGACGCCGAACTCGTGTCCCTTGGCCTGGAATACCGCATCCCCGTCGACGGCGCCGATCTGGCTGATATGACCGTCCGCGGGGCAGACCACCACGCTGTCGTCACCCTCGATCGGGCGCGCCTCCGCGCGCAGCGGGCGGGTGAAGAACGCATTGAAATGACGGTAGTCTTCGGGGCGCGGGTACAGTGCCTCGCGCCAGTCCACTTTGAAATGCCAGGCAAAGCTGCGGATGAGCAGGTTCTTGAGCCAGGGTGTCTCGAGGCGGGTGAGCCAGAAGGTCAGCCTGGAAACGGCGTGATGCGGAAGCGGATACAGCGGCAGCGACTTGAGGTAGTCCAGCAGCCCGGGATCCCGCTGCTGCCGCAACGCGGTCAAGGCTTTTTTCTGACTTCGGCCTGAGCCTCGACGCTGCTGCCGTCGGCAAAGATCAGCACGAATTCGACCCGGTCGCCCGCGGTGAGACGCGTCTCCGGCGCGGGCATCATCAGGTGCAGCCCACTCGGCTTGAGCGCTACCGTTTCCCCCGCCGGGATCGCGATCTCGTCCAGGTGGATCATGCGCGCGACGCCCTCGACGACTTCCGACCGGTGCAGCATGACGTGTCTGAAGGTCGGGCTCTGCACTTCCACCAGCACCCGTTCCCGCTCGCCGGTGTTCTTCAGGGTCATGTAGGCTGCCAGCATGCGCGCGCCGGGCGGCGCCTCCCGCACCCAGGCGTGCTCGACTTCGATGTCGGTTTGAGCGCCAGCCAGCCAGCTGCTCGCGGTCAGGGCCAGGCCCAGTAATATACGCTTCATTGTATCGCCTCGTAGTAGCTCTTCAGGGCAAGGAAATCGGCGGCGATCACATCCGCCTTGTGCGGCACACTGAAAACGGCGTGGAATCGCCCCGCCGGATCGAAGAGGACGATCGCCGCGCTGTGGTCCACCAGATAATCGCCGCCATCAGTGTCATCGGTCTTGCCGTAAAGAATGCCGAGCTGGCGGGTGAGCTTGAGGATCTCCTCCGGATCCCCGGTGACGCCGGTGAAACTGTCATGGAAATAAGGCACGAAGCTCGCGAGCTGCTCGGGCGTGTCGCGCTCCGGATCGACGCTGAAGAACACCACCTGTGGCGGCTCACCCGCGTCCGGGTCCTGCTCCAGGCGCCGCATCACCTGTCCGAGCACCGCCAGCGAGGTGGGGCACACGTCCGGACAGTGGGTGTAGCCGAAGAAAGCCAGGGTCCAGCGACCCTCCAGGTTTTGCAGGGTGAAGCGATTGCCGTTCTGGTCCGTGAGCCGGAAATCAGCGATCGGCTTGGGTGAGGGCAGGCGCGTCGCCTGCTCCAGCTGCGGGGGCTCGGGCGGGGAGCAGGCGCCGGCCAGAACGGCGAGGAGCAATACCGCTATAATCCGCCACAGCGGACCGCGGCGGGGAGTGATCCAGAGATTCTGCATAAGCGGATATTATTCCATCGACGGGATCGGAGCGACAGGGGGTTTGCCCCTGCCCGAGTGCCGCGGGTGCGCCCTTGATGGCTGACGGCCGCGGTGAGGCTGATGCTCTGCCCCGGGCGTGGCTGCCGACGCGCGCGGGCGGTTGGCGGAAAGGACGCGAGCGTGGGCTGCTTCTTGGCCTGCCCGGCCGGCTCACGTCGGCTCAGCACTGCGAGAATCACTATGTTTGACACACAACAGCCCGAGCTGCAGACCATCCGCGACCTGATACGCTGGTCT
>JASFKW010000095.1:0-14681 GCA_050118435.1 Gammaproteobacteria bacterium
ACCTGTTCCTGCTGGTGCCGGCGGCCGCCGCGGTTTCACCCTGGCTGGGGGCCAGATCGCGCGGCTTGGTTTGACCGACAGATCACACCCTCACCGCGCCTTGCGTCGCCGCAAGATCCGGGTGGTTCCGCGGCCACCGGTGGTGGTTTAATCCAGGCTATGGACACGGACTATGCACGGATCGAAGCGGCGATCCGTTTCATTCGCGAAAATCTGGCCAGCCAACCGACCCTGGATGAGGTCGCCGCGCACGCCGGGCTGAGTCCGCACCACTTTCAGCGGCTGTTCCGCCGCTGGGCGGGGCTGAGCCCCAAGCGCTACCTCGAGCATCTGACGGTCGAGCGGGCGAAGCCGCTGCTGAGAGCGCGCGCCAGCGTGCTGGAGACCGGGTACGCCGTCGGATTGAGCAGCCCGTCGCGCCTCCACGAGCAGTTTGTCACGGTGGAAGCGACCAGTCCGGGCGAATACAAGCGAGCCTGGGCCGGTGTGGAGATTCGCTATGGCGTGACACCGGGACCGTTCGGTGACATGCTGATTGCGCACACCCGGCGCGGCATCTGCCTGCTGGCCTTCGTCGATGACGAGACCAGCGTCGGCGAGCTCGAGCGATTGCGGCACCTGTACGGTCTGGCCCGGCTGCAGCGGGATCCGGCCGCGGCGCGCCGGGTGGCCGAAGCCGTGTTCGCGGGCCAGGGGAAGGATCCGTATCCGGTCCAGCTCGGGGTTCGCGGCACCAATTTCCAGGTCAGCGTATGGCGCGCCTTGCTGCGCATTCCGCCGGGCGCGGTGGCCTCCTACAGCGCGGTCGCGAAGGCGATCGGCCGCCCGGCGGCCGTGCGCGCCGTAGCCGGAGCCGTCGCCGCCAATCCGGTGCACTATCTGATCCCCTGTCATCGGGTGTTGCGCGCCGACGGCAGCCTGGGCGGATACCGGGCCGGACCGCAGACCAAGCAGAAGCTGCTCGACTGGGAAGCCTCGAGCCTGCAGGATCACGCCGGCGGCGTCGAGGTGCCCGCCGGATCGACGCAGCCGCGGTGAGCCATGTCTGAGGCCGGAGGGGAAAACACGATACAGCGCTGCACCTGGTGCGGAACCGACAGGCTGTACGTCACTTACCATGACGAAGAATGGGGCGTGCCGGTTCACGATGATCGGCGTCTGTTCGAGATGCTGATTCTGGAGGGCGCCCAGGCCGGACTGAGCTGGCTTACCATCCTGAAGAAGCGCGACAACTACCGGCGTGCCTTCGACGGCTTCGACGCCGCCACCATCGCTCGCTACGGAAAGAGGGATATCGCTCGTCTGCTGTCTGACCCGGGGATCGTACGCAATCGGCTGAAAATCGAGGCGGCGATCCGCAACGCCCGGGCTGCGCTGGCGATCCGTGAGGAATTCGGGAGCCTGGATGCCTTTCTGTGGCGCTACGTGGGCGGCGTCCCGCTACAGCAGGCCTGGCGAGCACCTGCCGAGGTGCCCGCCCGGACCCGGGTGTCGGACACCATGAGCCGTGATCTCAAGCGGCGCGGCTTCGGCTTCGTCGGCTCGACCATCTGCTACGCCTTCATGCAGTCCGTGGGCATGGTGAACGACCACACCGTCCGGTGTTTCAGGCATGCGCAGCTGGGGGGCCCGATCCAGTGCGCCGGCTAGCCGGACCGCCCTGATTGATGCGTTTTGCCGGCCAAGGTTGCCTGAGCCGCACGGCCGATGACCACGGGAGCAGGGTCTTCCGGATGATGATCGCCGGCTCCGCTTGCTCGCGCAATGGAACTCCCTTGGCTAAGCTGAACAGGGCCCGCGCGCAAATCGCGGGCGGCACCCGGCCACGACGTCAAGGGAGGCTGCCCATGCCCTCACATCGCCCACACACGCACCGACGAGAGCGCGCCTCGCGCAGATGCCGTTTCAGCAGCGGGATCGCCGCCCTGATCGGCTGCACCCTGCTGTCGCAACCCGGTCAGCCCTACGCGGAGGAACCTATGACACTGACGATCAGCTCGACCGCTTTCACCGACGGCGGCGAAATTCCGAAGAAGTACACCTGCGAAGGCGACGATATAGCCCCGCCCCTGCAATGGAGCGGAGTGCCCGAGCAGGCGCGCAGTCTGGTTCTGATTGTCGACGATCCGGACGCACCCGATCCGGCGGCGCCACGCATGACCTGGGTGCACTGGGTCCTGTATAACCTGCCGGCCGCCGACGGCGGTCTGCCCGAGGGCGCCCGCACATCGGACCTGCCCGCCGGCACCGAGGAAGGCGTCAACGACTGGAAGCGCACCGGCTATGGGGGACCCTGCCCCCCTATCGGGCGCCACCGCTACTTCCACAAGCTTTACGCGCTGGACACCAGGCTCGAAGGTCTGCGCGGGCCCACCAAGGCGAGCGTCGAGGCGGCCATGCAAGGACACGTCCTGGCTCAGTCCGAGCTGGTCGGAACCTACGCAAAGGGCCGGTAGATTTCAGGTATCCTGCGGCCGAACATCGCGGCGCCGCGCCGCAAACGCCAGCCCGATCAGGCCGCTGCCGATCACCCAGAACAGGAGGGAGGCCGCTCCCTCTCCCCGGAAAGGCTGGGCCCTTTCGGGTCGAGCAGCCACCGCCAGCTTGCCGCCGCCGGCACGCTCGGCGGCCTGCCGGCTCGCTCGCGCGCCCGACTCCACGGCACTGGCGTTCCCGAGTGCCGGTCGTCCGGCGAGCGCCACTGCCGCTTCGGAACCGGCTGTGCCGGGACAGTCGATCCCGTTGACGGCTCGACCGTTACAGAGCGCCTCGTCGGTGCCGACGCTGCTCTCGGACACACCCGCGTGCACCGCCCCTGTGACGGCGAACACCAGAACACCCGCCATCACACAGCCGTCTCTGTACTTCATGATTACCCCCCGCATGAGTTGTTATAGTTTTGCTAGGCAATTCCAGTGCCAAATACAACAAATGTTGTTTTTCAGTAACATGACCGGGACGGGCGGAAATCACCGCGTCCGATCTGCATCTGTATAGCTCACTATAGTTCAAGCGCGCCCCGTTTTGAATCCATAGCCCGGAACCCGGACGACCGCGGCACGGATCCCGGCCCCGCTACCAGTACAGCGCGAGCAGCAGCGCGCCGAGGAGCAGACGGTACCAGACAAAGGGCTGCATGCCGATCCGGTCCAGGAGCTTGAGAAAGTAGTGGATGCAGGCATAGGCGCTGACCGCCGAGAGGCTCACCCCGACCAGGATCGGGGCCCAGGAAACCGGCGGCTCCCCGCCCAGGAGCTTGCTGCCCTCGTAGGCGGCGGCCATGAGAATGGCGGGGATCGACAGCAGGAAAGAAAAACGCGCCGCCGCCTTGCGGTCCAGGCCGACCAGCAGACCCGCCGTGATGGTGATGCCGGAACGCGAGGTCCCCGGAATGAGCGCCAGCGCCTGGGCCAGTGCGATGATCGCCACCCGCCCGGCGTCGAGCCGGTACTCGCAGCGGGTCTGTACCCCCCGCGCATCCGCGTACCAGAGCAGCAGCCCGAAAGCGATGGTCGCAGCCGCGATCACGAGCGGGGAGCGCAGATAGGTCTCGACCTGGTCGTGCAGCAGCAGGCCGGCCAGCCCCAGGGGAATCGTGCCCAGCAGCACGGCCCAGGCCAGCCGCGCCTCTTCGTCCGGGTAGCGTGAGCCCAGGGATGCGAGCCAGGCGCGCGCCATGCCCGAGAGCTGATGCCGAAAATACAGGACTACGGCGCTCAGGGTGCCGAAATGCACGGCGACGTCGAAGGCGAGCCCCTGGTCCGGCCACTCCACCAGCACCGGGACCAGGATCAGGTGCGCGGAGCTCGAAATCGGCAGAAACTCGGTCAGGCCCTGCAGCAGGGCGAGAACGATGGCGTGGGAAGTTTCCATGGTGCTGATCCTGTTGGGGCCCGGGGCTCACAGCCGGCTGCGAAGGTCCCGGGAGCCGAAGCCGGTAACGGGTCGGTCGAGACTGCGCGAAGCGCCGATGACCTTGAAACGCTCGCCCATCTCGCCGGGCAGCAGCAGGCGCTTGGCCTCGTTGCTGAGCGCGAGAAAGCGCCGCAGATCGCCGCTGTCAGCCTCGCCCAGGAGGCGGTCGATGCCACAGGCCACCAGAAACTGGGCCTGACTGCTGAACCCCTGCAGGCGCAGGCCGGCATCGGTCACCGCCTCGGCGACGGCGGTGAAATCGACAAAGGCGGTGATGTCCTGCAGGCCCGGAAACCACACCGGGTCGCCGTGTGCCTGGTGACGGTAGTGGCACATCAGGGTGCCCATGGTGCGCTGGGGATGGTAATACTCGGCCCTGGCATAGCCGTAGTCGATCAGCAGCAGCAGACCGCGCTCCAGGCGCTCGGCCAGGTCGCGGGTCCAGGCCGGCAGCGCAGGACAGAGCTCGGAGCAGTAATCCTGCGGCCAGCCGCCCGCCTCGGCCAGCCGCCCGACCCGCTCTTCGAGCTCGGCACCCCCGGCACGCTCGCATTCGACAAGCCGCCCCTGCGCCCGCCCCACGCCGAGCTCCATGACCCCTTCGGCCCGCCGGCAGAAGCGTTTCACCGGAAGCGCGTCGACAACCTCGTTGCCCAGCACGACACCGGAGAAGGGGTGCGCCGGGGGCGCCTCCAGCCAAGCGACACGTCGGCTCAGCCCCGGGTCCAGGCGGTCGAGGCTCTGCTGCTGCAGGCCACGCATGGCGGCGCTGCGCTCGAGGATGAAATACCGTTCCGGCAGGCTGCCCAGGGCCTCCAGCTCCCGGAGCAGATCGACCGCCAGCGTCCCCGTGCCCGCACCCAGCTCCAGCACGTCGCCCGCGGGCAGCTGGGCGAGTACGGACTGCAGACTGCGGGCCAGGCAGCGCCCGAACAGGCTCCCGGACTCGGGGGCGGTGATGAAATCGCCCGCCTCCCCGAAAGGCGTCAGCCCGTTGCTGTAGTAACCGAGCCCCGGCTCGTACAGGGCCGCCTCCATGAAGGCGTCGAACGGCAGGCAGCCGCCGGCGGCCTCGATGCGAGCGCGCAACACCTCCTGCAGCCGCGCGCTGACCGCGCGGGCTTCGGCATCGGGAAGCGGCGGCGTGACCGGCATCGGCTCAGCGGCTTATTTTCTGACCGGCCACATTGGTTGTGCCTTCGGATCGAAGGCGTCCCACATCGCCGCAAAGCTCGCCCCCGTGAGCGGGTGGATGCGCTCGCCGGCGATTTCGGCCAGCGGCCGCAACACGAAGGCGTACTCCAGGATTTCCGGGCGGGGCAACCTGAGATCGGCTTCGTCCAGCACCAGCTCGTCGTAGAGCAGCAGGTCCAAATCCAGAGTCCTGGCGCCGAACCGGGCGCCGTGGCGCTCGCGTTCCTGCTCGTCTTCGATGCGGTGCAGCAGGTCGGCCACCTCTCTGGGACCCAGGTCGGTGTCGAAACCGACCACCAGGTTGTAGAAGGGATCGCCCTCGAAGCCGACCGCTTCGGTCTCGTAGACGGTCGACTGCTCGAGCGCGCCGAAGGCGCCGCCGAGACGCTCCAGGGCCGCGGCGACGTTGCGCTCGCGGTCGATGTTGCTGCCGATGCTGACGAACACCCGCGCCACCGGATCAGCCCCGCTCGCCGCGCTCGATGATGACTCCCACCCCCCGAGCGCCGCGCACCGCGCCGCCCTTGTTCAGGGTCAGCCGCAGCCAGGGCACCTCGAACTCCGCCCGCACCAGCTCGGCAACGCGCTCGGCCAGCGTTTCGACCAGCTGGAAATCGCTCTGCTCGACGAAGGCGATGACCCGCTTGGCCACCGCCTTGTAATCCAGGGTGTCCTGGATGCGATCGGTCGCGGCCGAGCGGGCGATGTCAGTGGCCATTTCGAGATCCAGCTGAACGGTCTGCCGGATGGAGCGCTCCCAGTCATAGATACCGATGACGGTATCGATGCGAAGATCGCGTATAAAGATGATGTCCATGAACTGTCCGGTCCCGTGCACGCCCGCGACGCACTGTCTCTAGGAAACCCGGATTGCCCTGTCACTTGGGGGCGCGAAGCGACCGGGCAATCCGCGAGCGACGGATTCTACACCATGGCAGCGCTGATTATTTAATCGTTGCGAGGAGCGCAGCGCCCTGAAGGATACCCTTCGGTAACGAAGCGATGCCTGTCATGAGGACGCCTCAGTCTCCCTGGTGATCTCATAGAGATCTCTCGGGATGCGCGCGGGACGCCTGCTGCGGCGGATTGCAGCCGCGGGCTTCGGCTTCGCGGCTGATGGCTCGCAATGAGCAAGACGCCAGATGTGCGGCGGCACTACGGCATGTCGCTTGACCGCCGGGTGGCAAAGCTATCCAATACGCCCATGCTGACCGACCTGCTCCTGATCGCGGCGGGCTACCTGATGGGCTCGGTGTCCTCGGCGATCATCGTCTGCCGCCTGCTCGGGCTGCCCGACCCACGCACTCAGGGCTCCGGCAACCCCGGCGCCACCAATGTGCTGCGGGTGGGCGGCAAGAAGGCCGCGGTGGCCACCCTGGCGGGCGACATGCTCAAGGGCCTGGCGCCGGTGCTGATCGCCCGCGCCCTGCAGGCGGATCTGGCGGTACAGTGCGCCGTCGCCGTCGCGGCTTTTCTCGGGCACCTCTACCCGGTGTTCTTCGGCTTCAAGGGCGGCAAGGGCGTGGCGACCGCGCTCGGTGTGCTGCTCGGCCTGCACTGGCCCGTGGGCCTGATGACCATCGGGACCTGGCTGGCGGTGGCTTTCGTCGCCAAGATCTCCTCGGCGGCGGCGCTGGTGGCCATCCTGCTCACCCCGCTCTACGTCTGGTGGCTGAGGCCGGAGCCGGCGCTGCTGGCAGCGGTGATTTTCATGGGTGTCCTGCTGTTCTGGCGCCACCGATCCAACATCGAGAACCTGTTCCGGGGCACCGAAGGCCGCATCCAGGGGCCGGACGAATGAGACCGCAACGACGCGGTATTCAGAGCTTCGGCAGCGCCTCCAGCGACCAACGCGGGTGGACGTGGACCTCCAGGTCCTGCCGCAGCCCGGCCTGCAGACGGCAGGCCCCCGCGTAGGCGATCATGGCGCCGTTGTCGGTGCAGAACTCCAGGCGCGGATAGAACAGCTCGGCCTCCAGGCCGTCGGCCATGGCCCGCAGCGCCTCGCGCAGGGCGCGATTGGCCCCCACACCGCCCGCCACCACCAGCCGGGCGATCCCGGTCTGCTGCAGGGCGCGGCGACACTTGATCACCAGGGTCTCGACCACCGCGTCCTGGAAGGCGCGCGCAATGTCGGCGCGGGTCCGGGCATCGTCGCCGTGGGCCTGGCGGGTGGTCAGGGCGAAGGTCTTCAGCCCGCTGAAGCTGAAATCCAGCCCCGGCCGATCGGTCATGGGTCGCGGGAAACGGAAGCGGGCGGGATCGCCCCGCTCGGCGAGCCGCGCCAGCGCCGGCCCGCCGGGGTAGTCCAGCCCGAGCAGCTTCGCGGTCTTGTCGAAGGCCTCACCGGCGGCGTCATCCAGCGTGTCCCCGAGAATCCGGTAGGCGCCGACGCCCTCGACCTGCACCAGCATGCTGTGTCCGCCCGACACCAGCAGGGCCACAAAGGGGAAGTCCGGTGCGGGGCGCTCCAGCATGGGTGCGAGCAGGTGACCCTCCATGTGGTGAACCCCGACCGCCGGCACGCCCCAGCTCCAGGCGAGGCTGCGCCCGATGCTGGCCCCCACCAACAGCGCCCCCACCAGTCCGGGCCCGGCGGTGTAGGCCACGCCGCCGATGTCGCCGGTCCCGGACCCGGCCCGATCGATCACCGAACGCACCAGCGGGAGCGTTTTGCGGACGTGGTCCCGGGAAGCCAGCTCCGGCACCACGCCGCCGTATTCGGCGTGCAGCGGAATCTGACTGTGCAGGGCGTGCGCCAGCAGACCCCGCTCGGTGTCGTACAGCGCCACGCCGGTTTCGTCGCACGAGGTTTCTATTCCCAGGACCTGCATGGGCCTTATGGTACCCCCGCCCCGCCCGACGCGACACTTGCCCGCGTATCAGGGTTTTACCCGGGGCGCCGGCGTTGCTACAATGTCCGACCTTTTTTCCGAGATGCAGAGGAGACAGTCTTGCCACAAGTCAGAGTCCGCGAAAACGAGCCTTTCGAGGTCGCCCTGCGCCGCTTCAAGCGCTCCTGTGAAAAAGCCGGCATCCTGTCGGAGGTGCGTCGGCGCGAGTTCTATGAAAAACCCACCCAGGAGCGCAAGCGCAAGCAGGCCGCCGCCGTCAAACGCCACATGAAAAAGGTCTCGCGCGAGAACGCGCGCCGCACCCGCCTCTACTGAGCCCCCACCGGTCAGGTCAGTCGTGCCCCTCAAGGAGCAGCTCCAGCAGGACATGAAAAACAGCATGCGCGGCGGTGACAAGCGCCGCCTGGGCGCCATCCGCCTGATCATGGCCGCCATCAAGCAGCGCGAGGTCGACGAGCGCGTGGACCTGGACGACGCCGGCGTGACGGCGGTGCTCGACAAGATGGCCAAGCAGCGCCGTGAGTCCATCGAGCAGTACCGGAAGGCCGGCCGCGACGACCTCGTCGAGCAGGAAAGCTTCGAGCTCGAGGTGCTGAAAAGCTACCTGCCCGAGCAGCTCAGCGACACCGAAATCGACGCCATGGTCCAGGAAGTGATTCAGGCGACCGGCGCCAGCAGCGTCAGGGACATGGGCAAGGTCATGGGCCAGCTCAAGCCCCGGCTCCAGGGCCGCGCCGACATGGCCGCGGTCAGCGCCAGAATCAAGGCCCGTCTGTCGGGCTGAGCAGCATCCAGGGTAAACAGTCTGATTCTTTCTACGCGCGGCACCGCAGGCAGCCGCGGCCTGCCGCCGGGATCTGCTGACGCTGACACCGGGTTCTCTTACCATACCCGCATGGCCGGCCGCATTCCCCGAAGCTTCATCGATGAGCTGCTCAACCGCGTCGATATCGTGGAGGTGATCGATGCCCGCCTGCCCCTCAAGAAAGCCGGCCGCGAGTACCAGGCCTGCTGCCCGTTCCACAATGAAAAGACCCCGTCGTTCACCGTGAGCCCCAGCAAGCAGTTCTATCACTGCTTCGGTTGCGGGGCCCACGGCAGCGCGCTTGGCTTCCTGATGGATTACGAACATCTCGAGTTTCCCGAGGCGGTCGAGGAGCTGGCCCGCTCGGCGGGGCTCGAGGTCCCGCGTGAGGCCGGCTCCCGCCGCCCGCACGCGGCCGCCCGGCACGATGACCACTATTCACTGCTGGAGCGGACCGACCGCTTCTACCGCGCGCAGCTGCGCGAGCACCCGCAGGCGGCGCGGGCTGTGGATTACCTCAAGGCGCGCGGCCTGAGCGGCGAAATCGCCGCCCGCTTCGGGCTGGGATACGCGCCGCCCGGCTGGGACGGCCTGCTCAGGCATCTGGACGGCGACAGCCACGCGCAGAAACTGGCCCTGGAGCTCGGCCTGCTGATCCGCCGCGACGACGGCGGCTGCTACGACCGGTTCCGCGACCGCATCATGTTCCCGATCCGCGACCGCCGCGGCCGGACCATCGCCTTCGGCGGCCGAGTGCTGGGCGACGAGAAACCCAAATACATGAACAGCCCCGAAAGTCCCGTGTTCCACAAAGGCCGGGAGCTCTACGGCCTGTTCGAGGCGCGCAGGTCCGAGCAGAAACTGGCGCGACTGCTGGTCGTCGAAGGCTACATGGACGTCGTGGCCCTGGCGCAGTTCGGCCTGGGCAATGCCGTGGCAACCCTGGGCACCGCGACCACGCCCGAGCACCTGGAACGCCTGTACCGGACCGTGCACGAGGTGGTGTTCTGCTTCGACGGCGACGCCGCCGGGCGGCGGGCCGCCTGGCGGGCGCTGGAGAACCTGCTGCCAGTCATGCGCGACGGTCGGGAAGCCCGCTTTCTGTTCCTGCCCGAGGGCGAAGACCCCGACAGCCTGATCCGTCGCATCGGCTGTGAAAGCTTCCAGCAACGCACTGCCGACTCGATCCCGCTTTCGCAGTTTTTCTATGAATCCCTGGAGCGTCAAGTCGATACCCGCAGTGTGGATGGTCGCGCACACCTGGTGGAGCTGGCTCGACCGCTGTTGAAGCGCCTCCCGGATTCGGTGTTTCGGGACCTGATGCTGGACCAGCTGGCCGGCCGCAGTGGACTGAGCCCGGACAAGCTCGCGGAACGAATTTTCGGCGCCGAGGAACCGACAGCGGTCGAGCCAGTCAAACAGCGGTCAGCGGGCGGCCGCCGCAGCGCGGTACGTACCGCGGTGAGACTGCTGCTCGAAAGACCGGACCTGAGCCGCTGCGCCGCGGCTCCCACCGGCTTCGAGGACCTGGAGGCTCCGGGCATCGCCCTGTTGACTGAGCTGCTTGAAATTTTGTGGCAGAACCCGCATCTAACAGCAGGCCAGCTGATGGAACACTGGCGCGGCCGACCCGAAGGACAGCAGCTCGCCCGGCTTGCCGCCACGCCCCTGGTCATTCCGGAAACAGGCTACGAAACGGAATTTCGCGATGCCGTGCAGCGTCTCGTCGAGCAACGGGCCCGACAGCGCACGGAGCAGCTGCTTTCGAAGGGCGGACGGACCGGCCTGGATGACCAGGAGAAAAGCGAGTTGAAACAACTTCTTGCTGCGCGACAACCGCTTCGGGACGAGGCGCATTGAGAGCAACAGAACTGGCTAATATACTCAAACTCGACTACAATGTCCGTTTGTCTTTCGCCAGTCGAAACACATTTTAGACGGGGACACCATCAGGTGATGAACCAGGACCAACAGTCACAGCTCAAGTTGTTGATTGCCAAAGGCAAGGAGCAGGGCTTCCTGACCTACGCCGAAGTCAACGACCATTTGCCCAATGAGATCGTCGATCCGGAGCAGATCGAGGACATCATCGGCATGATCAACGACATGGGCATCCAGGTGTACGAGACCGCACCGGATGCCGATGCCCTGCTGCTTTCCAACGACACCGTTACCACCGACGAGGACGCCGCGGAAGAGGCGGCTGCCGCGCTGGCGACGGTGGACAGCGAGTTCGGCCGTACGACCGACCCGGTGCGCATGTACATGCGCGAGATGGGCACCGTGGAGCTGCTCACCCGCGAAGGCGAGATCGAAATCGCCAAGCGCATCGAGGACGGCCTGGCGCAGGTCTATTCCGCCCTGGCCAGCTATCCCGCCTCGTCGACGCTGCTCCTCGAGGAGTACGACAAGGTACAGAAGGGCGAAGCCCGGCTGGCCGACCTGTTCAGCGGCTTTGTCGACCCCAACGTGCTCGATGAGCCCCTGCAGCCGGCAGGCGAGCAGCAGAGCAGCGCCTCGGACGACGAGGATGAGGACGAGGACAGCGACTCCAGCCCGGCCGACAGCGGCCCGGACCCGGAGGAAACCCGCGCCTTCTTCGCCGAGCTGAAAGAGCTGCACGACGAGGTCCAGGCGGGTCTCGGGGGCAGGGGCAAGAATCAGGCACGCATCCGCAAGCTGCGCGAGCAAATCGTCGACCACCTGATGCGCCTGAAGCTGGCCCCGCGCATGGTGGAGGTGCTGACCACCAACCTGCGTAACACGGTGGACCGCATCCGCGCACACGAGCGCGTGATCATGAACATCTGCGTGCACCGGGCGCACATGCCGCGCAAGGACTTCATCACGTCGTTCCCGGACAACGAGACCGACCTCAAGTGGCTGGACAAGCAGATCAAGGGCGGCCACAAGTATTCGCCGGTGCTCGAGCAGCACAAGGACGAGATCCTGCGCGCCCAGAACAAGCTGGTCGCGATCCAGAACGAGTCCGGTCTGAGCATCAGCGAGATCAAAGACATCAACCGCCGCATGTCGATCGGCGAGGCCAAGGCACGGCGCGCCAAGAAGGAAATGGTGGAGGCCAACCTGCGCCTGGTGATTTCCATCGCCAAGAAGTACACCAATCGCGGGCTGCAGTTCCTCGACCTGATCCAGGAGGGCAACATCGGGCTGATGAAGGCGGTGGACAAGTTCGAGTACCGCCGTGGCTACAAGTTTTCGACCTACGCGACCTGGTGGATCCGTCAGGCCATCACGCGTTCGATCGCCGACCAGGCGCGCACCATCCGCATCCCGGTGCACATGATCGAGACCATCAACAAGCTCAACCGGATTTCCCGGCAGATGCTGCAGGAGATGGGGCGCGAGCCGACGCCCGAGGAGCTGGCCGAGCGCATGGACATGCCCGAGGACAAGGTGCGCAAGGTGCTCAAGATCGCCAAGGAGCCCATTTCCATGGAAACGCCGATCGGCGACGACGAGGACTCGCACCTCGGCGACTTCATCGAGGACACCAACATCGATTCGCCGGTCGATTCGGCCGCGACCGAGGGCCTCAAGGAGGCGACCCAGTTTGTCCTCGCCGGTCTGACGCCGCGCGAAGCCAAGGTCCTGCGGATGCGTTTCGGTATCGACATGAATACCGATCACACCCTGGAGGAAGTCGGCAAGCAGTTCGACGTGACCCGCGAGCGCATCCGCCAGATCGAAGCCAAGGCGTTGCGCAAGCTGCGGCATCCGAGCCGCTCGGAGCAGCTGCGCAGCTTCCTGGAAATCGAATGACGCCCGACGCGCAGAGCCCCCGGCCCCCGGCCGGGGGCTCTGCTTTTGGCCCCTTCAGAATCGCCCGCCGGCACCCGCCCCCTCGCAGCGGGTAGAGGCGCGGCCGAACGAACCGTAAGCTCTGTCCGTGAGCCGGCTCAAGGCGACGGGCCGCTAAACCGCCGCGTCCCGGGTCACGGTTTCCAGCGCCGCCGTGTCGCAGCGGTAGAGATGGACGGCCACCCGGTGCAGCAGCCGGCGCCGCTTGAAGTCGGCAATGACGCGACTCACGGTTTCCACCGCCGTGCCGACGATGGCGGCCATGTCCTCGCCCGGGAGCAGCTCGATGTCGCCGTTCGCATCGGCGGAGTAACGGTGCAGAAACAGCAGCAGGTGCGCCACGCGCTGGCGCGCCGGCCCCGTGCCCATGGTCAGGATCCATTCGTCGGCCTGGTCCAGGTGCTGCTGCAGACGGTGCCGCTCCTGCCCCGCGAGCTCCGGGAAATCCTTCTCCAGCGCCGCGATGGTCGACACCGGGATGCGGCACACGTCTATGTGGTTGACTGCCACCGCCGAGTGCCGATAAATCGGGCTCCCATCGAGCAGCTCGAGCCCCACCGCCGAGCCGCCGCCGAGCAGCCGCAGGATGCGCTGGCTGCCGTCCGCGCTCAAATGCAGCAGCTTCACCAGACCACGGCGGATGGTGAAAATCACCTCCCCCGGCTGCCCCTCGTCGTAGAGCACCGCACCGCCTCCGTACCTCAGGTTGTCGATGGGACTCAGGACCTTGTCGAACGCCACGTCCGGCAGCGACGAAAAAAGCATCATATTCCGGACGTTGCAGTTCCTGCAGTCGGAGCGCCCCACCCACTGGGCATCGGTGCAATAGGTGTGCTGGGCTTCTCGGCTCATAACCAACAACATTGACGAATCCGACCGACCGATGGAATGACCTGGGTCAATGACTGAGGCTTTGAGCTGCACTAGCGTGAGCACTGCCTGGGGATGTCGGAATAAGAGCTATGCGGAAAACAACCTGCTCGCGGGTCTCACCACGAACATGGAGACCACAGGCCCCTTCGAGCCGGCCTGGGGCAGTGCCGGGGCTTTCACCGCGGCCGTCAGCTGCGACCAGTGTCACGCCGCGCGCGACGGCGAGGATGCCCTGCGCGATACCGAGGACAACGACATCAGTCCGCCCCACGACTGGCGGCACAGCATCATGGCCCACGCGTTCGACGATCCTTACTTTCAGGCGGTGATGGAGGAGGAAAGCGGCTACCGTTTCCCCGCGCTGGCGGGCGCCATCGAGGACAAGTGTCTGTCCTGCCACGCGCCGATGGGGCATCTGAATGCACACGCCACCGGCACGGGGTTGGACGCGGACGGCTATTACCGCTACACGCAGGCCGTCCAGGACATGGAGGCGCGGGAGGCCATCGGGTGTACCCTGTGTCACCAGATCGAGGCCACCGCGACCGACAGTGACGGCCAGCCCATCGTCGGCGACGACGCCCAGGGCGGCCACTTCACCATCGGGGACGCGCGCATCATCTACGGCCCCTATGGTAGACCCGGCGACACACCGGTCAGAGCGGGGCCCATGCAGATGACCCTCGGCTACACGCCGCAGTACGGTCGTATCGCAACGGACGGCGCCTCGCTGGCCCAGCGCTGCTTCGCCACCGATAAACCGGCCGATTTCAGCAACCAGGGCTGCTATGAGCCACACCGGGATCGCATCGACGCCGAGCAGCAGGTGACGATCTACGAGGCAGTGCTGGCCGACACACGCGATCACATCACCCACGTTCTGCTGTACGCGAACCGCTATCTGAAGGACAACCGCCTGCCGCCGCAAGGCTTCACCAGCGAGCCCCTGGTGGACACCACCGGCACTGTCGGCATCGGTGGCGATGCCAATATGCTACCCCCCGCCGTGGAGACGGTGGCCACCGCGGCCTCGTCCTGATGGGTCCTGCGTGGCGCCATGCCGCCGCTACCGCCGGGCGGGTGACGCTCCTTTTCTTCCCCGGTATACTGCAGCGCTTCACGGGCCTGTAGCTCAGTTGGTTAGAGCAGGGGACTCATAATCCCTTGGTCCCAGGTTCGAGTCCTGGCGGGCCCACCATCCTTACTCGAAATCATGG
>JASFKW010000096.1:0-14643 GCA_050118435.1 Gammaproteobacteria bacterium
CGCAGGGCGGTCTCTTCGAGGTGTGCTTCCGGCGCGGCGGAGAAGTGCTGCAGCCGGTCGGACGCGATCATCATCATGCGTTGAAAAAGCTGTTCCAGGCATGGGGCGTGCCGGAGTGGGAACGGGGTCGTGTGCCCCTGATCTACCTCGATCATCGGCTGGTGGCGGTTGCCGGACTCTGCGTTGCCGAAGGTTTCCAGGCGCCGCCCGGCGAGCCGGGAATCGAGTTGCACTGGAGTCGTATCTCCAACTGGCAATGACAGCGATGCATCAAAATGCAGCGGTGCGGTGCGTCGATGCCCCCTGTGCCTTGCGTTGTCGCGCCCGGGTGAATCTGTTACCCTGCTTTCCCGTCCAGACGTTGGTCTCCCAAGCTCTTTCCGGAGTTTCATGACCCGATTCATCTTCATCACTGGCGGGGTGGTTTCCTCACTCGGAAAGGGCATCGCCGCCGCTTCGCTCGGCGCGCTGCTGGAAGCGCGCGGTCTCAAGGTGACACTGATGAAGCTGGATCCCTATATCAACGTGGATCCCGGCACCATGAGCCCGTTCCAGCACGGCGAAGTGTTCGTCACCAACGACGGCGCCGAGACCGACCTGGACCTGGGGCACTATGAGCGCTTCGTCCGTACCACCATGGGCAAGCGCAACAATTTCACCACCGGACAGATCTACGAGCAGGTCATCCGCAAGGAGCGCCGCGGCGACTATCTGGGCGGTACCGTGCAGGTGATTCCCCACATCACCGACGAGATCAAGCGCTGCATTCGCGCGGGCGCCGAGGGCGCCGACATCGCCATGGTGGAGATCGGCGGTACCGTGGGTGACATCGAGTCGCTCCCGTTTCTGGAGGCCATCCGCCAGATGGGGGTGGAGCTCGGGCACCGCCACGCGCTGTTCATGCATTTAACCCTGGTGCCCTACATCGCCGCCTCGGGCGAGATCAAGACCAAGCCGACCCAGCATTCGGTCAAGGAGCTGCGCTCCATCGGTATCCAGCCCGACATCCTGCTGTGTCGGGCCGACCGCCCGCTGCCGGTCGACGAGCGGCGCAAGATCGCGCTGTTCACCAATGTACCGGACCGTGCGGTTATTTCCGCGGTCGACGTGGACAGCATCTACAAGATTCCGCTGCTGCTGCACCAGCAGCAACTCGACGACACCGTCGTGGACTTGATGGGGCTGGATGTTCCGCGCGCGGAGCTGTCGGAGTGGGAGGACGTGGTGGAGCGTCTGCAGCACCCCGAGCGTGAGGTGACCGTCGCCATGGTCGGCAAGTACGTCAACCTCACCGAATCGTACAAGTCCCTTTCCGAAGCGCTGATCCACGCCGGCATCCACACGCGCACCCGGGTGCGCATCCGCTACGTGGATTCCGAGGTCATTGAGCAGAAGGGAGTGGAGGTGCTCGTCGGGGCCGACGCCATCCTGGTGCCGGGAGGCTTCGGCGAGCGCGGGGTCGACGGCAAGATCATGGCGGTGCGCTGCGCGCGCGAGCGCGGCATACCCTATCTGGGAATATGCCTGGGCATGCAGGTGGCGGTGATCGAATTCGCCCGCGACGTAGCCGGGCTCAGGGACGCGCAAAGCACCGAGTTCCGCCCCGACACACCCTACCCGGTGATCGGTCTCATCACCGAGTGGCAGGATCAAAGCGGGAGCATCGAGCGCCGTGACGAGAACAGCGACCTCGGTGGCACGATGCGCCTCGGAGGGCAGATATGCAGGCTGAAACCCGGCACGCTCGCTCACCGGGTGTACGGCAGGGATGAGGTGCTGGAGCGGCACCGGCACCGTTACGAGTTCAACAACCGGTTCCGTGACACCCTGGAGAACGCCGGACTCACCGTCTCGGGGATGTCGGCCGACGGCAGGCTGGTGGAAGTGGTGGAGATCGCCGATCACCCCTGGTTCCTGGCCTGCCAGTTCCACCCCGAGTTCACATCGAGCCCGCGTGACGGGCACCCGCTGTTCACCGGCTTCGTGGAGGCGGCCAACGCCCAGCGTCGTGCCCGGGAGCAGCGCACCGAGCCCACGCTGGCCAGTGCCGATGGCTGAGGGCGTCGAACCCTTAGGCCCTAGTATCTTAGGAACCGTTCACCGATGAATTTATGCGGATTCGAGGCGGGGCTGAATGCCCCCTTTTTTCTGATTGCCGGTCCCTGCGTGATCGAAAGCGAATCACTGGCGCTGTCCACGGCCGGTGAGCTCAAGGCGCTGACGGCACGGCTGGGGATTCCCTTCATCTACAAATCGTCATTCGACAAGGCCAATCGCTCTTCGTTGAGCAGCTTTCGCGGTCCGGGAATGGCCGAGGGGCTGCGCATCCTCGACAAGGTGAAGACGGAGCTGCAGGTGCCGGTGCTGACCGACGTGCACGAAGACACCCCGCTCGACGAGGTGTGCGAGGTGGTGGACGTGCTGCAGACCCCGGCGTTCCTGTGCCGTCAGACCAATTTCATCCAGAGCGTGGCGCGCGCCGGCAAGCCGGTGAACATCAAGAAAGGCCAGTTCCTGGCGCCCTGGGACATGAAGAACGTGGTGGACAAGGCCCGGGCCGCCGGCAACGATCAGATCCTGGTGTGCGAGCGCGGCGTGTCCTTCGGCTACAACAATCTGGTGTCCGACATGCGCTCGCTCGCGGTGATGCGCGAAACCGGCGCGCCGGTGGTATTCGATGCCACCCATTCGGTGCAGCTGCCGGGCGGGCAGGGCAGCTCGTCGGGCGGACAGCGGGAGTTCGTGCCGGTGCTGGCGCGCGCCGCCGTGGCGGCCGGCATCTCCGGCCTGTTCATGGAAACCCATCCGGACCCCGACAAAGCACTCAGTGACGGCCCCAACGCCTGGCCGCTGGGCAGGATGCGGGAGTTGCTGGAAACGCTGCAGCAGCTGGACCAGGCGGTGAAGTCGCGACCCTTCGCGGAGACGGCGCTGCTCGGGTAGGCATTTGCGGAGCCACGGAAGGCACGAAAAGCACGGAAGTCAACAATCGAGGGGTGCCGCGGCCCGCCGGGCTGATTCGGCGCGCACCGGGGATGTCGGACCTCGGATGCTCGCCGGCCCGAGGGTCGCGGGCGGAACGATCTGGCTTGAGGGAATTTTAATTGGCCCGGATTGGGGGCGTCGCTTATCTCCACGCAGATGAACCGCGCGCGGCATGATTTATAATCGAACGCCGGGAGATTGCCAGGTCAAAGCGCTTTTCCCAATGAAGGATTGATCAGTGTTCTCTTGATTGCACGTTTTCGGTGCTTTCCGTGTTTTCCGTGGCAATAAACAGCCATAATGCCAACCCAATTCTAGATCGGAGTCGAAGATGGCAAAAATAAAGGACGTTCAGGGACGGGAGGTTCTCGATTCGCGCGGAAACCCGACGGTTGAGGCGGATGTGCTGCTCGAGGATGGCTCGGTCGGGCGCGCCGCGGTGCCTTCGGGGGCTTCCACGGGGACCCGCGAAGCGGTGGAGCTGCGCGACGGTGACCCCGCGCGCTACTCGGGCAAGGGCGTGACGCAGGCCGTCGCCAATGTCAACGGCGAGCTGCGCGAGGCGGTACAGGGTATGGATGCCGCCGAGCAGGCCGAGTTGGACAGGACAATGATCGAGCTCGACGGCACCGAGAACAAGAGCCGGCTGGGCGCCAATGCCGTGCTGGCAGTGTCGCTGGCCGCGGCCCAGGCCGAGGCCCGTTCGCGCGGTCTGCCGCTTTACCGGCACCTGCGCTCCGAAACTCCCTTTGTGTTGCCGGTGCCCATGATGAATATTATCAACGGCGGTGCGCACGCCAACAACAACGTCGACCTGCAGGAATTCATGGTCGTTCCCGTGGGCGCTCCCAGCCTGCGCGAAGCGGTGCGCTACGGCGCCGAAGTGTTCCATGCGCTGAAATCGGTCCTGGCGGGGCGCGGGCTGGGTACCACGGTTGGTGACGAAGGTGGATTCGCGCCCGACCTTCCTTCCAACGAATCGGCCATCGAGGTGATTTTGGAAGCGATCGACAAGGCTGGCTTCAGGGCCGGTTCTGATATTTTTCTGGCACTGGATCCGGCCAGCTCGGAATTCTACCGTGACGGCATGTATCACCTGGACTCCGAAGACAAGGCGCTGGATTCGGCGGCCTTCTGCGATTACTTCGCGGCCTGGGTGGAACAGTATCCGATCATCTCCATCGAGGATGGCATGGCGGAGGACGACTGGGACGGCTGGAAGCTCATGACCGAAAGACTCGGCAACCGGGTGCAGCTGGTCGGCGATGACCTGTTCGTGACCAACACCCGGATCCTTCAGCGCGGCATCGACGAGGGCGTCGCCAACTCCATCCTCATCAAGCCGAACCAGATCGGCACCCTGTCCGAAACGCTGGGGGCGATCGACATGGCCACCCGGGCCGGCTATACGGCGGTGGTTTCGCATCGCTCCGGAGAGACGGAAGATGTGGTGATCGCGGACATCGTGGTCGGCAGCGATGCGAACCAGATCAAGACGGGCTCGCTGTCCCGGTCCGATCGGGTGGCCAAGTACAATCGCCTGATGCGTATCGAGGAGCAGCTGGGCGATGCAGGCCGGTATGCAGGAAAGGCTGCCTTTGCCCGGCTCGACTGAGCCATGGGTGCGTACGGCACCGGGAAGAAGCTGTGATTGAGTCGCGCTGGCGCCCGGACCGAAACATGGGGCGTCGCCTGATTGTGTCGCCGTGCAGCGCGCGAGCCGCAGGCTCGGTGGACCGGACCGTGGGCCCAGTTTACCGGTCATCGCGAGGAGCGAAGTGACGAAGCAATCTCTCCCCCCGGGACGCGTCGACGGCGGCGGTGGTCGCCTGGCGAGCGCTTGCGCCCGCCAACGACGCCTGCGGCGGATTGCCCTGTTTCCCGCAAAGGATCCGCTCTTCCCGATGTCGCACAGCCCGGTCGGTCAGAGTCTTCCCGAAGGCTGAAGTGACCTTGATGCGATGGCTGGTCTGGTTGCTGATCGGGCTGCTGGTGATGCTGCAGTACAAACTCTGGATCGGCGACGGAAGCCTGGCCGAAGTGTGGGAGCTGTATCAACAGGTCGAGGAGCAGAAAGCGGAGAACCAGCAGCTGCGCGAGCGCAACCAGGCCCTGGAAGCCGAGGTTCAGGACCTGAAGCAGGGACTGGAGGCCATCGAGGAGCGCGCGCGGGAGGAGCTCGGTATGGTCAGGGAGGACGAGACCTTTTATCAGATTATCGAGGATCCTGTCGAGCCGGAGGGATCTGAGCGATGAAATCCGCGAACCGCTACTGGGCTATCGTCCCCGCCGCCGGCATCGGCCGGCGCATGGGCTCCTCCGTGCCCAAGCAGTTTCTGGCGCTGGGCACGAAGACGGTGCTCGAGCACTGTCTGGAGTCCCTGTGGAACCTTCCCGAGCTCGCCGGGCTGGTGCTGGTCAGCCACGGGCATCCGGCGCTGGCCTGTATTCAGGAGCGCTTTCGCAATTACCGGCTGATGCGGGCCGAAGGCGGCGACAAGCGCTGTCACTCGGTGCTCAACGGCCTGCGCACGCTGGCCGACCAGGCGGCGGCCGACGACTGGGTCCTGGTTCACGACGCCGCGCGCCCCTGCGTTCGCCAGCACGATCTGCGGCTCTTGATCAATGCGCTGAAGACCCACAAGGTGGGAGGCCTGCTCGGCACCCGCGTCCACGACACCATGAAACGCATCGACGCCCAGAACCAGGTGCAGGCGACGGTCGAGCGTCGTGGCCTCTGGCACGCTCACACGCCGCAGATGTTCCGCTATGCGCTTCTCAAGGAATCCCTGGAGCGGGCGCTGCGCGACAGCTACGAAGTGACCGATGAGGCTTCGGCGCTCGAGCACACCGGTTACCACCCGCTGATGGTCGAGTGTCACCCGGATAACATCAAGATCACGCGACCCGAAGACCTGGAGCTGGCCGAGTTCTACCTTCAGCAGCAGGGACGTCTGTGAGGATCGGGCAGGGTTTTGACGCGCACGCCTTTCAGCCGGGCGGCAGGCTGGTGCTGGGCGGCGTGGAGATCGCCTATCCCAGGGGCCTCGCGGCGCACTCGGACGGCGATGTCGTTTTGCACGCGCTTTGCGACGCGCTGCTGGGCGCCGCCGGCCTCGGCGACATCGGCCAGCATTTTCCGGACACCGACGCGGCCTACCGTGGTATCGACAGCCGCAGGCTGGTGCGGAAGGTGATGCGCCGCTTGCAGGAAGCGCGGCTGCGGGTCGGCAACACCGATCTGACCATCGTTGCCCAGGCGCCCAGGCTGGCTCCACACCTGGTCGGCATGCGCCGCAACATCGCCGCCGACCTGGAGATCGACCACACGCGGGTCAACGTCAAGGCCACTACAACGGAGCACCTCGGCTTTACCGGGCGCGAGGAGGGTATCGCGGCGTTTGCAGTGGTGCTCCTCGAAGAAGGCTGACCCCGGGCCGCGGCATGGAGAATGTGACGAGACAGCGCGTGCGCTCGGACAGTGATCGAGGCGGGAGTTGGCGTTGATCCAGGGTGATGCCCCGGTCGTGGAGCCATCGCCGCCGGCCGCCGACGACCCGCTGCTGCAGGTTGACGTAGAGGCGTTGCCGTACGCCTGGGGCGGCCCGGTTGGCAGCGCGCGGGTGCGTGTCCTGGCGGAAGATTTCCGGGTGGTGGAGGAGCCCCGCGTGACGCCGACGGGTGAAGGTGAGCACGCCTGGCTGTACGTGCGCAAACGCGACAGCAACACCCAGTGGGTCGCACGCGAGCTTGCCCGTCACGCCCGGGTGGCGCCGTCGGCGGTGGGCTACGCCGGTCTCAAGGACCGCCGTGCGGTCGCCGAGCAGTGGTTCTCCGTGCACCTGCCCGGGCGCCCCGACCCTGACTGGAAGACCGTCGGCGGTCAGGCGTTCGAGGTGCTCGAGGCGCGGCGCCATGGCCGCAAGCTCAGGACCGGCACCCTGCTCGGCAATCGCTTTCGTCTCCGGCTGCGCGATGTGCAGGCACCAGTGGAGGCGATCGAGCAGCGCCTGCTGCGGCTGCGTGCGCGCGGCTTTCCGAACTATTTCGGTGCCCAGCGCTTCGGCCGCGGCGCGGGCAATCTGGCCACGGGGGCGCAGCTGCTGTTCGGCGGCAAGGCTCGCCTGCCGCGCCAGCAGCGCAGCCTGTGTCTCTCGGCGGTGCGCTCGGCGCTGTTCAACCGGGTGCTGGCGGCGCGTGTGGCGGACGGGAGCTGGGAGAGGGTGCTCCCCGGCGAGGCCCTTCAGCTCGCCGGGCGCTCGGCCTGCTTCGTGGCCGAGGCGGTCGACGCGGCGCTGGTGGAGCGGCTGCGGGCCGGCGACGTACAGCCCACAGGCCCCCTGTGCGGTGCGGGCGACGCCCTGGTGCGCGGCCAGGCGGCGCAGTACGAGCAGCGCCTGCTGCAGCCCTGTGCGCACTGGATCGACGCCCTGCGACGATTCCGCGTCGATGCGGCGCGGCGCTCGCTGCGGGCGGTCCCCGGGGATCTCGTCTGGACCCGGCTGCAGGCCGGCGACTGGATTGTGGAATTTTTCCTCCCGGCGGGTGCCTACGCGACCAGTCTGCTGCGGGAAGTACTGCGGTTGGAAGAGCAGCGGTGAGCGATTACGCGCAACGGCTGAATGCGGTGCGCGAGCGCATCGCGGGTGCGGCGCGCCGCGCCGGGCGGGCGCCCGACGAGGTGCGACTGATCGCGGTATCGAAGACCAAGCCGGCGGCGGCCATCGAATCGCTCGCCGCTCTGGGCCAGCGCGACTTCGGAGAAAACCAGATGCAGGAGGCGCTGGAAAAGATCCGGCGTCTGGAGGCGCTCGGCCTGGAGTGGCATTTCATCGGTCATCTGCAGTCCAACAAGACGCGCTTCGTTCCCGGACGCTTCCACTGGGTTCACTCGGTGGACAGCGAACGCCTGGCCCACCGGATCTCCGCGGCGGCGCAGCAGCACGGCGCCAGGGTCAGGCTGCTGGTGCAGGTCAATGCCTTCCGGGACCCGGCCAAGTATGGCGTCGCCATCGAGGACTTGTTCCCGCTGCTCGACGCCATCCTCGCCCAAGATCTGCCGGGGATCGAGCTGTGCGGCCTGATGACCATCGGTCGCATGGGGCTGGACGCGGAACAGACCCGCCGCGGCTTCGCGCTGACGAGGACGCTGCTGCAGCAGTGCCGCCAGCGCTTCGGTCAGGGTTTCTCCCAGCTGTCGATGGGCATGAGCGCCGATTACGAGCTGGCCGTCGAGGAGGGGGCCACGCTGGTGCGGGTGGGCAGCGCCCTGTTTGGCCGTCGGCGGTAGTCTGTGCCCGCAAGCGGTCCCCGATGTCGGCTCCGCAGGCCTCCGCAGCGTCGCTGATGCAGGTAGGTTGGGCTGAGCGCAGCGATGCCCAACGCCGCAATGGCGGCCGAAAACGAAGCATACCGAGCCGCCGGAGTGGTAAATGGTCGTCGAATACCAGGGTTCCCGGAGAAGTCGGGGTTCGCGTCCTTCGCGGTAGGGTGGCGGGCTGAATACATCACCTTCGCTTCAGGAGCACATAGATGGCGCCGGTGCCGCCGTCGCAGGCGCGCGCCGAGCAGTAGGCCAGGACTTCGTCGCGCTGGCGCAGCCAGCCGCCGACCTTGTGCTTGAGCACCGGTGCGCGGTGTCGCGAGCCGCGGCCCTTGCCGTGAATGATGCGGGCGCACTGGATGCGGCGGCGCTGACATTCGACCAGAAAGGCGGCGACTGCATTCCGGGCCACGGGAACGCTCATGCCGTGCAGGTCGAGCTCCGCATCGACCACGATCTGACCCCGGCGCAGCTTTCTCAGGGTGCGCAGCTGCAGACCCGGTCGCATGAAGACCAGCTCCTCGCCGGTTTCCATATCGGACGGATCGAAATGCTCCGACAGCAGGTCGCGCAGCGCTGCCATTTCGTCGAGCTCGCGGAACACCGGCCGCGGGCTGACGGCGGCGCGCTGCGGCATGACCCGCTCGTGGCGCAGCGGCCTGATTTCACCGACGCTGGCACGGAACAGCTCGATGTCGGTCGGACTCGGCTTCTTCATGCCCGCATTGTAACGGTTTCGGTCGCCGGGGTAATGGGCGAGGCGCGCAGAGTCCGGTATTATTGGCGCGCCATGCACATCCTGATCAGCAACGACGACGGTTATCGTGCCCCGGGCCTGCGCCATCTGGCCGAGAGCCTGGGAAGTGCGGCCCGGATCACCGTGGTCGCCCCCGATCGGGACCGCAGTGGCGCCAGCAATTCGCTGACGCTCGATAACCCGCTGCGGGTCCGGCGGGCGGAAAACGGCTACACCTATGTGGAAGGCACCCCGACGGATTGTGTACACCTGGCGATCACCGGGCTGCTAGAGACCGAGCCGGACATGGTGGTCGCTGGGATCAACGCCGGTGCCAACCTCGGCGATGACGTGATTTACTCCGGCACCGTCGCCGCCGCCATGGAGGGGCGTTTTCTGGGACTGCCCGCCGTCGCCGTGTCACTGGTTGCAGGGCAGCCGGGGAATTTCGACACCGCGGCGAGGGTGACGCTGGCGCTGCTCGAGCGCCTGAAGGCCGAGCCGATGCCCTCGGCAACCATTCTCAACGTCAACGTACCCGATCTGCCGCTGGCGGAGCTGCAGGGCTGGCAGGTGACGCGGCTCGGCCACCGCCACAAGTCCGAGCCGGTGATTCCGCAGACGGATCCCCGCGGGCGGACCATCTACTGGGTCGGCCCGGCGGGCAGTGAGCAGGACGCCGGTCCCGGTACCGATTTCCACGCGGTGCGCAACGGTTATGTGTCGGTGACCCCGATCCACGTGGACCTGACGCGCTACGACGCGCTCGACACGCTCAGGGACTGCCTGGGTGACAACCTCCCGGAGCCGCTGTGACCTCCCTCAGCCAGGGCATCGGCATGACCTCGCAGCGCACCCGCGACAGGTTGGTGCAGCGCCTGCGCTCGGAAGGGATCTGCGATCGCGCGGTGCTGGAAGCGATGGGCTCCACGCCGCGTCACCTGTTTGTGGACGAGGCGCTGGCAAGCCGCGCGTATGAGGACACGGCCCTGCCCATCGGCTACGGACAGACGATCTCGCAGCCCTATATTGTCGCCAGAATGACCGAGCTGGTGGTGGAAAATGCGCCGGCCAAGGTGCTCGAGGTGGGCACCGGCTCGGGCTACCAGGCGGCGGTGCTGGCGCGCCTGGTGGAGCGCGTCTACAGCACCGAGCGGATCGAGCCGCTGGCCACCCAGGCGCGCCAGCGCTTCCGTAGGCTCGGTTACCGCAATATTCGCGTGCAGCACAGCGACGGCAGCTGGGGATGGCCTCAGTTCCAGCCCTTCGACGCCGTCATCGTGACCGCGGGCGCCGAGGAGATTCCCACGGCGCTGCTGGAGCAGCTCGCCGTGGGGGGCCGTCTGGTGATGCCGCTGGGCGGTCACAGCGGTCAGATTCTGGTCAGTGTCACGCGCTCCGACACGGTCTACGAACGCGTCGATCTGGAGCCGGTCAGTTTCGTGCCATTGCTGGGGGGCGCCGACTGATGGCGCTGTTCACACGCCTGTACGACGCGACGCTGCGCTGGGCCCGCCATCGTCACGCGCCGCGCTATCTGGGCGCCCTGAGCTTCGCCGAGTCGTCCTTTTTTCCGGTTCCGCCCGACGTCATGCTGATGCCGATGAGCCTCGCCAACCCGCAGCGGGCGATGGGGTATGCCGCCATCACCACGCTCGCCTCGGTGATCGGCGGCATGGCCGGCTACGCCATCGGCTACTTCGCGCTGGAATGGGTGGCGCCGCTGATCGAGGAAGGCGGGCGCTGGGCCTCTGCCTACGACACGGCCTCCGGCTGGTTTCAGCGCTGGGGATTCTGGACGGTGCTGATCGCCGGCTTCTCGCCCATTCCTTATAAAGTATTCACCATCGCGGCTGGGGCCCTGGCGATGGCGTTTCTGCCCTTCGTGCTGGCCTCGGCCATCGGTCGCGGTGCACGTTTCTACCTGGTTGCAGCGCTGCTGGCCTGGGGGGGAGCGCGGATGGAAGCCCGCATCCGAACCTATGTCGAAGGCATCGGCTGGACGCTGGTGGTGCTCGGTGTCGTCGCGTATCTGGCCGTGCGTGGCTGATCCGGTGCGCTGCGGCATTTTGCTGGTGGCGGTGGCGCTGCTTTCGGCTTGTGCAACCTACGCGGTCAGGGCGCCGGTCGGGGACCGCACGCACGGGCCGGTGCGCACGCCGGACAGCCACCTGGTGCGGCGCGGTGATACCCTCTACTCGATCGCATTTCTGTACGGATTCAGCGTCGAGGAGCTGGCGGCCTGGAATGACCTGGGACCGCCGTACACCATTTACCGGGGCCAGGAGCTGCGTCTGGTCCCGCCCGGCCGAGCCCTCGCCCGGCCGGCTGCGGCGGCCCCGCCGGCCAGTCGGCCGAAGCCCCATCGGGGTGCACCGGTTCGAGCCTCGAGGCCGTCCGCCAGCGCGTCTCAACCCAAGCTCGTTTCCCTGCCGAAGACACCGGCCCGGGGCCGAGCCACCCGCCCGCCGGTGGCCAGCCGCGCGCCCGTGCAGCCGCCGGCCAGCCCCAGCCCGGCGGCCAGCCACACCGCGGCGGGCGCGGCAGCGGCGGCGCCGGCCGCCGGGCGCGAGCCGTCCGCCTCGGATGGACACGTTTTCTGGTCATGGCCGGCCGGAGGCGCCCTGATCCGCGGTTACCACCCCGATAGTGCTGGAAAAAAAGGCATTTACATCGGCGGAAAGGAGGGTGACCCGGTGCGGGCGGCGGCGGCCGGGAAGGTTGTGTACTCGGGGAGTGGACTTAGTGGTTACGGAAGGCTTATCATCATCAAGCATAATAACGACTTTCTGAGTGCGTACGCGCACAACCGAAAGCTGATCGCCAGGGAAGGGCAGTGGGTGAACAAGGGCGAAGTCATCGCTCACATGGGGAGCAGTGATACAGACCGGACCCAGCTGCATTTCGAAATTCGCAAGCGTGGCCGTCCCGTCGATCCCCTTCACTTTCTGCCCGATCGGCAAGGCGTCAGGGTGGTGGGAGAAAAGCACTAGAACCAATAAGCCCCTGGCGCGATCACCAACGAGGGGCAGAGCATGATCAAAGAACGGGAATCGGGTGGGGGCCAGTCTTCGACTGAGCCGACCGAGACCGAAAGCGGGCTGGATTTCACGGACGCCGCAGCGAGCGCGCGACACCGCGAGCCGCCCGAAACCGATGCGCACTTCGATGCCACGCGCATGTATCTCAGCGAGATCGGTTTTTCCCCGCTGTTGAGTGCCGAGGAAGAGGTCTACTACGCGCGCCTGGCGCAGCAGGGCGACGAGAACGGCCGGCGCCGCATGATCGAAAGCAATCTGCGGCTGGTGGTGAAGATTGCACGCCGTTACGTCAACCGCGGCCTCGCCCTGCTGGATCTGATCGAGGAGGGAAATCTCGGCCTGATCCGGGCGGTGGAGAAATTCGATCCGGAGCGCGGCTTCCGCTTCTCGACCTACGCCACCTGGTGGATACGCCAGACCATCGAGCGGGCCATCATGAACCAGACGCGCACCATTCGCCTGCCGATCCACGTCGTGAAGGAGCTGAACAGTTATCTGCAGGCGGCCCGGCGTCTCGCTCAGTCGCTGGATCACGAGCCCAACGCCGAGGAAATTGCCGACATGCTGCAGCGGCCGCTGCAGGATGTGAAACGCATGCTCAAGCTCAACGAGCGCGTGACATCTGTCGATGTCCCGATCGGCAAGGATTCCGACAAGTCGCTGCTCGACGCCATCCCCGACGAGACCAATCCCGATCCGTCCGATGTGCTGCAGGACGAGGACGTGCTGGCGAATCTGGAAGCCTGGATCGCGCAGCTCTCCGACAAGCAGCGCGAGGTGGTGGAGCGGCGCTTCGGTCTGCACGGCTACAAGATTTCCACGCTCGAAGAGGTCGGGAACGAAATCGGCGTCACGCGCGAAAGGGTGCGTCAGATCCAGATGGACGCGCTGAAACGCCTGCGCGAGATTCTCGAAAGCGAGGGCTTCTCCTCGGACGCCCTGTTTGGCTAGGTTAACACTTACCCGATCGCCGCGAAGGTGTTTCGGACCGCCTTCATGCGCCCAGCAACAGCGCGGCGACGACGTCGCGCTCCTCGCTGAGCAGGATGTTGTAGGTGCGGCAGGCCGCCGCCGTGTCCATGACCTCCACCCCGATGCCCGCCTCCAGCAGGCCGGCCGTGACGGCCGGCGAGGGGAAGTGGATCGCGCTGCCGGTGCCCAGCAGCAGTATCTCGGGCCCGACCTCGCGCACCACATCCAGATCGGCGGCGCGAAGATCCCCGGGCCGTTGCGGACGCCAGTCGGGGATCAGACGCTCGCGGGTCAGAATCAGGCTTTCCCGATACCGGGTTTCGCCGATCGTCACCACGCCCTCGTCGTAGGCGCTGACGCGCAGCTCACTGGTGCAGTCTTCCTGAACGAAATGCATGATGCAAAGATAAACCTCAGCTTGTTGCTCTTCAATATTTTCAGTACCCTACGCGCTTAATCTTGTGATTGGCGGCACCGCTTCAAGTACTGTCCGTGGACGAATTCCCCAGAATAAAACGTCTCCCTCCCTATGTCTTCAACATAGTCAACGAGTTGAAGGCAGCGGCGCGTGCACGCGGCGAGGATATCATCGATTTCGGCATGGGGAATCCCGACCAGCCGACACCGCGCCACATCGTCGACAAGCTGGTCGAAGTGGCGCAGCGTAACGACACCCATCGCTATTCTCTGTCCCGCGGCATCCCGCGCCTGCGTCGGGCGGTGTGTCGCTGGTACAAGCGCAAGTACGACGTCGATCTGGATCCCGAGACCCAGGCGATCGTCACCATCGGCTCCAAAGAAGGTCTGGCGCACCTCGCCCTGGCGACGGTGGGACCGGGAGACGCCGTGCTGGTCCCGAATCCAGCCTATCCGATTCACCCCTACGGTTTCGTCATCGCCGGCGCCGACATCCGCCATGTGCCCCTCACCGAGGACGAGGACGCTTTCTTCGAGCAGTTGGAGAAGGCGATCAAGGATTCCTGGCCGACCCCGAAGATGCTGGTGCTCAACTTCCCCAGCAATCCGACCACCCGCTGTGTGGAGCTGGATTTCTTCGAGCGGGTGGTGGCCATCGCCAGCGAGCACAATATCTGGGTGGTGCACGATCTGGCCTACGGCGAGCTGACCTTCGACGGTTACGAAGCGCCCTCGATCCTGCAGGTGCCCGGCGCCGAGAACATTGCCGTCGAGTTCTATTCGCTGTCGAAGACCTACAACATGCCGGGTTGGCGCGTGGGCTTCATGTGTGGGAACAAGACCCTGGTAGCGGCGCTGACGCGCATGAAGTCCTACCTCGATTACGGTCTTTTCACCCCCATCCAGGTCGCCGCCATCACGGCCCTGGAAGGGCCTCAGGACTGTGTGCGCGACATCGTCGATCTCTACCGGCGCCGGCGCGACGCGTTGTGCGACGGACTGAACAGCGTCGGCTGGAGCGTCGAGAGACCCAGGGCCACCATGTTCGTCTGGGCGCCGATTCCCGAGCGTTACCGGGAGCTCGGATCGCTGGAGTTCTCCAAGCGGCTCCTGCAGGAGGCCAAGGTGGCGGTCTCGCCCGGCATCGGCTTCGGTGAATACGGGGAGGG
>JASFKW010000097.1:0-14639 GCA_050118435.1 Gammaproteobacteria bacterium
TTTTTACAACTATATGTAAAAATTGCAAAATAATAATTTTCATCATTCAGTATATCAAGTATTCTTGGCATGTGTTCCGGCTAAAATAGTTGTACATTTTCTCGCGCATGTGTATCTTGGTCCAACATCTTGGTAAAACGAAGGCTATGAATATGCCTTGGTAGCGGGTCCGAACCGCCCCCCTCTTCGGATACTGGCGCGGCAGCCAGACCTCGACGCGTCGGTCACCCGGCGTCTGGTCGCGAAAGCCTCCGGACTCGGCTTTGACACCGGGGCACTGATAGTAGTGGACACCCGGCGTCCACGCCCTCGCGCACCGAGTAGCGGACCAACACAAGGCTGAACAGCATGCGACAGAGTGCAGACAAGACGACCATTCGACCCGATGCCGACCCTGCCGTTCAGCAGCCGGAACGCCTGCCGTGTCAGGGCAGCACGAGGCAGTGCGGATTTTACCAGCGCTGCAACCGCCCGCCCTGGCGCATGCAAGGCTTTGCTGCGGCTGGGGAATCGGGAGAGGCGTCATGAACCCGTCCGGAAGCCAACCTGCCGTGAGCGCAGGCCGCGACACTGTCCCCAAGCCGCTGGTGTTCTACGATGGCGCCTGTCCGCTGTGCCGACGGGAGATTGCGCACTACCAGCGTATTGATGCCGATGACCGGCTTGAATGGATCGATATCAGCCGCGAGCCGGAGCGCGTGCGCAACTACGGGCTTGCCGTTGGCCGAGCCATGCAGCGGCTGCACGTGCTGGATGCCGGGGGCGCCTGGCAAACCGGTGTTGCCGGCTTCGTCGAGATGTGGACGCATTTGCCCTACTATCGGCGCTTGGCCAACCTGATCCGGGTGCTGCACCTCGTAGAGCCCCTCGACTGGCTGTACGGTCAATGGGCCGAATGGCGCTTGAAGCACCGCTGCAGGGATCAACAGTGCGGGCTTCCCGGTGCTTGACGCGCGCTCGCGCGCTGACCGCATCCAGTGCTCGCAGCCCGGCATGCTTCGCCGCGACACGCCTGCTACCCGGCGCTGCTGTCATCCCACGCCACCTGGGGGTTAGTACGCCATTGCCCTCAAGGGAACTTGTGACCTTCAGGTTCCGAGCGAGGAAAGCAGTGCCCTGAAGGAGACCCTGCGGTCACGAGCCAAGTTCTGTAACGAGGGCGTCTTGACGTCCACGGTGAGTTAAATGAGATTCTTTGCAAACGCGCGGGACGCTTACGGCATATTGGCGCAGAAGCCGAAAGACGGGCACCTGTTGTCGAGTGTTGTTGTTCTTTCTCTGTTAACCTGGCTCGGCAGTGGAAGGCTTATGGCTGACGAACTACTGACAATCGACGACCGGCGCAGCGGTGCGTTGGCAGCCACGCTTGGCGGCAGCTGGCGTATGGTCACCGATGGCGTCATGGGCGGGGTGTCCAGCGGCACGTTGTCGCTGGACACGATCGATGGCAAAGCCTGTCTGCGTCTGCAGGGCGACGTGCGCCTGGAAAACAACGGTGGTTTCATTCAGGCCGTGCTGGATATCAGGGATACGGAAGCGGCCGATGCCTCCGGCTACACCGGGCTCTTGCTGGAGATATACGGCAACGACCAGGAATACAACCTGCACCTGCGCACCGACGACGTCTGGCTGCCCTGGCAAGCCTACCGGGCGTCTCTCCTCGCTCCCGCGCGCTGGCAGACCGTACGACTGCCGTTCTCCGAATTTGAAGGTTACCGCATCGGCAAAAGGCTGGATGTTCAGCACCTGGAGCGTATCGGCCTGGTGGCTATCGGGCGCGCGTTTCGTGCCGACCTGTGCATTGCCAAGGTCGCGCTGTATCGGGCTGAGGGTTGATTAGTTGTCAGGGGAGACGCCTACTACCGCCATTGCGAGCGCAGCCCGTCACCGCGGGCGAAGTCAGTCATTGCGAGCGCAGCTTGGTCATTGCCCAGTGCGTCCTGAGTCTCTCGTAGATTGCCGCGTTACCGCAGGATATCCTTTGGGGCGCCTGGCTCCGCATTTATAACCTGAAGGTCACAAGTATAACCTGAAGGTCACAAGCGCGCCTCCGGTGCAATGACAGCGTCAAACAGCGCTTGGTTTGTCCTGCGCCTCAATCTGCAAGTCCAGGTGCTCCGGATTCACGCACAGCCTGTTACCCAACGCCGTTACCAGAAGGAGACACACATGAGCGCCATCAGCACGCGAAGCCCGGAACAGGACGAGGTACTCGACAGCCAGGGTCTGGCAGCCGTGACCTTCACGCTGCACTGGTCTGACGGCCGGGCAACGCACCGGGACGAACTGCACGTGCCGAAATTCAGTGTCTGGCGGGAAGCCGACTTCCTGCCTGGCAGTGTTAACGAGAAGATACCGGGCATGCGTGTCGGTGAGGTCACGCAGGCAGACCTGGGTGCGGGAGAACTGACCGGCTCCTGGGACGCACGCCAGCAGTTTTCTACCAGCCCGGACCACTTCGATCGCCACTACCGCCGCGGGCTGACGGTCGAGCCGCGGTGCGGCCGCTTCTACCCCCAGGGCTTTTTCCACGGCGCACACGGTGTGGTGCGCGAAGCACTGGAACCGGCGCGAATCACCGGCCTGGACGCGGAGGCCATGTGCGTGGACCTCAACCACCCGCTGGCGCGGTTTCCCGTGCAGGTCGAGTGCCGGCTGGCGCAAGTGCTGCCCGGGGCCGACACGCGCGGCGGCCGCTGCAGCAGCCCGCTGGACGACCTGGCGCGCTACGCCGGCCTCGCTGCGCGGCTGGCGGACGGCAAGCCCACCGATTTCGGTGACGACGCCGTGGGCATGGCGCGCATGGACCAGCGCGAGGACAGCGCTTTCTACGCCAGGGCGCGCATGGTGCAGCACCTGGATGCGCGGGCCATCGAAACCGTCAACGCGCTGTACCGGCGCCTGATCCCGGCGCAAGCCGAGGTGCTGGACCTGATGGCCAGCTACGATTCACACCTGAAAGGCTGTGAGATGCGCAGCCTGCACGTCTTGGGCATGAATTCCGACGAGCTCGGCGCCAACGCGGAGGCGACATCTGACCGGGTGCAGGATCTGAACCAATCGCCCAGGTTGCCATTCAAAGCTGCCAGCCTGGACGCGGTAGTCTGCACCGCCTCGATTGAATACCTGGTGCGACCGCAGGCGGTACTGGCCGAGGTATTGCGGGTGCTGCGTCCGGGCGGGCTATTTGCTGTGACCTTCAGTAATCGCTGGTTCCCCAGCAAAGCCATCCAGGTGTGGAGCGAACTGCACGAGTACGAGCGGCTCGGTATGGTCACACAGTGGCTGCAACAGGCCGGTTTCGAGCGGCTGCATACTTTGTCTTCGCGGGGCTGGCCACGTCCCGAGGGCGATGTGCATTACTCCGAGACCGCAGTGTCCGATCCGCTGTACGCCGCCTGGGGGTTCAAGCCCCAGCAGTGATGTAAGGTCCTTCGTCATGGCGTTTTTCATGATGTCGATTGCTGCCGGCAACGAAAACGCGTCAGGTTGACCCGGGTTCGCACCCAAAGGGCGTAAACGCACCAGGGCGGCCAGTCGGGCCCTGAAATGCAGCGGCTCGAAGATGACGTGCGTAATGCCATGCCCAAAGCACTCGCTACGCTCGCGGGACAAACTTGCGCGATAGGTTGTCTTGAGTTGGTATCAGACATTGCCAAGTGGCGTCAGTGAAAGCCGCTTTTCTGACACCGCGGGCGAAGCAGGAACCAGAGCCGAGAGTGCGGCCCTGGTGGATGAAGTCTTTGCCAAGCAGCCTGTGCGCCAATGGGTGCTGCAGTTTTTGTCCGAGCTGCGGCGTATGGCCGACGACTGCAGGGATGCAGGAGGTTTTGCAGCTGAAGGCAACCAAGCTTCGCCGTGCTCAGCGCCAACCGACCGGTGAAGGGTGCGCCACCTGCCCGAGCGCATCGCGCGCCGCATACCGCGGAACGGGCAACGCGAATACCTTGACACACACTGTACACATAAGGAGAAACACTGTACACAAATGTACAAGAGGTGTATAAAACCAGTGTCGGCGCGTGCTGGCATGCGTGAAGTCAAATTCTTGGTAAGCACAGGGCAAAGGAGACGAACATGAGGAAGCGTATTGCAATCGAAAGGCGAGCGAGCATCATCCTGACACTGGCGGCGGTCGCTCTGACCGGCCCCCCAGCCAGCCTGGCGGGGCCGGGCTGCATGAATGACCGCGGCTATATGGCCAAGGGCTACTACCCTCAGGGGCCAATGATGGGGCCACGGGGTGGCTACGGCCAGATGGGGCCGCAGATGTACCGCGGTACACCGGCCCCGCATCTGGGCATGATGGCTGGCCCCTATCAGCGGCCCATGCCCGCTCCGTGGTACCACCGGGGCATGGTCGCCAGCCAGGGCGCATCGGCGCCGGCCGCCCAGAGTTCGGCACAGTCACAGGCTGGCGCAGCCGGTGACGCCGAGTCCGGCGGTGACACCATCACCGTGCGCATCAACGGCATGCGTTTCGAGCCCTCGACCATCACAGTGGAACCCGGCACTACTGTAACCTGGGTGCACGAGAGCAGCATGCCGCACACCGTCAGCGGGAACGGTGGCGGAGTCCAGTCGGGCACGCTGTATCGCGGTCAGACCTTCAGCCACACCTTCGACGGCACGGGTCGTTATGACTACGTCTGCGACTTCCATCCATCCATGGAGGGCAGTGTGGTGGTCGAGGAAAGCGAGCGGGATGCCTGAGGTGGGCCAAGGCAGGGGGCGACGGGACGCCCCTCGGGGCGTCCTGTTGGGACCCCTGGTGCGGATCGGCGGGGTGTGTGTTCCGAGTACGCTCGGCCGATGACGGCTCGGCAAAGATGCTGAATTACACCGATCGGGCTGCACCACGATGAGCTGCAGAGGTTGCTTATGAAGATCCTGATCACGGGCGGTTCCGGCGGTATAGGCAGAGCATTCGTTGACGCGCTCGCCCGAAGGCCGGGCGTTGAGCAGATCACGGCGACTTACCACTACAGTCAGCCCGCCGCCGAGTATCGCGGGGTCACCTGGCAACGGCTGGATCTCACCGATGAAGCCGCCGTCCGGGAATGGGCGCCCGGCGCGGGCGAGATCGACTGGCTGATCAACGCGGCGGGTATCCTACATACCCCTGCTCAGGGCCCCGAGAAGACAATCCGGCAGCTCGACCCGGCCTTCTTCCTCGACAGCGTGCGGATCAACGCGCTGCCCAGTCTTCTGCTCGCCAAGCACCTGCAGGACAGCTTCCGGCACGGGCGTCCGGCCGTCTTCGCGAGCATCTCGGCAAAGGTCGGCAGCATCGAAGATAACAGGTTGGGCGGCTGGTTCAGCTACCGGGCCTCGAAAGCGGCACTCAACATGTGCCTCAAGACGCTGGCTATAGAGTGGCGACGAACCCTGCCCAATGTCTCGGTCGTGGCTCTGCATCCGGGTACCACAGATACGGCTTTGTCGAAACCCTTTCAGCGTAACCTGCCACCGGGACAGTTGTTCAGGCCCGCTCAAACCGTGGGCTATCTGCTACAGGTGCTCGACGGACTCGAACCGGAGCAGTCGGGCCGGTTTCTGGCCTTCGACGGCGAGCGGCTGCCCTGGTAGCCGCGTGCGCCGTTAGGGCACAGTGACACAGGAATGTCATCAAGTCAGGTATGTTGCACCGGATTCTAAGTTGCTGGCGTGGCGTGCTGCTGTTTGTGGCGATGGGCGCGGTTGCGGTCAGTCTCGATGATTATGTCTGGCAGAGCAGACTGTTGTTCGTGGTGGCGCCGGAGGACTCGGATCCGGCGGTTCAGCAGGTGCGTGACAGCCTTGCGTATTACGCCTCGGAGGTTGCCGACCGCGATCTGCGGGTGTTGCAGCTTTTCATCACCGGCCAGAGTCTGATGGGCGATCGCCCGATTAGCGCAGGGCAGGCGCGGCACCTGAGGGCAGAACTCGGAGTTGAAGCCGGTGACGCGCTGCTGGTGCTCGTCGGTAAGGACGGAGGCGTGAAGCGGCGCGCTCCTTTGTCGACCGATTTGCGCGATATCTTCCGTCAAATCGACGCCATGCCGATGCGTCGTCAAGAAACTCGCGACACGGAGGTCGGCTCTTGAGCCGCGTCTTGATAGCCACGGGTCACGGACCGGCGGCGGATTCGAGTCATGATGCCTTACGGACGTCTGATTCTTGCGGCGTCTATCCTGTTAAGCCCTTTGGGCGCCGCCTACGCGGAAGGGCTGGACGATGACTGATTCGATGACGATCTCAAGGCGCGGGTCGCGAGGGTCAACACGGGTACCCTTGTTTTTCTGTCCGATCCGCCGTCCAGACCCCTGCACCATCACCACAACCGGATCATTGTCGATGCGGACAGCCTGGATAATGGCTGGGTGACCCTGATTAAGTGCCAAAGCCAACGCGATGCAGTGTCCCGCACACAGGTCGTCTACCACCAGACGCGGGCGTGCGACCTGTCGATAATTTCACATCAAAACATTGACCGGCCCTGGGTCGAGGGGCACAGGGTTCAGCTCGCCGGTATGCAGCACGGTGCCGCGATATGCATTCGAGACCGAACGCGGACCCTCGAATTCAACGAGGACGGCAGCTTCAGTCCGCGCAACGGGCCCTTCATACGGCGTTTTCTGGAGGGGTATTACCCGATGCACGTGTCGATGAACATCGAGGTTCCCAGTCAGTACCTGCGCTTCGTGGATACCCGGCCGCATCACCAGGACGGTTTTGAAGACGGTTTTGAAGTCGAGGAAACCGTGGACGGTGTCCACGCCGACGCCTGGTTCGAGGGCAAGCTGTTCACGAAAGTGCGGTTCGAAGCGGACTTCTGTGACGCTGCGGGCAGGTCATCCTGCTGATACCACCGGCAGGTTGGTGCTGAGCGCGGCGAAGCCCAACGCTTCCTGGCCGGGGTGTGTTGCGCTTCGCAGGGTCAGCCCAACCTACGCGAGCTCGGCGAGGCTATCGGGCTTCGCCTGCGTTTAATGCCGAATGAGCAATTTGGGTACGGCCACCTCACTGTGGATCACGGCGATGAAAGCCTGCAGCCGCTCTTCCGGGTGGATGCTTTCCAGCAACACCTGCTTGTCCTGTTCGCTGAGCGGCAGCGCCATGCTCAGGCTGTTCATCAACCTCACCGTCGAAAGGCGTTCGAGCATGTTCCAGTCCGCCTGCAACTCTTTGACGGCGAAGTAGCGCTTCAGCGCGCGGATCAGTCGACCGTGCTCGCCCCGCAGCACGGAGTCCTGGTCGGCGTAATCGTCGGCGAATCGCGACCAATCCGGGACAATCAGGCGATAACCGCGGGTGGTCGGCAGTTCTTCCCCGACATCGTAGCGACAGACACCGCTCAGCACCATTTCGATGCGACCGTCGCTGGTCTCGCGGTACTGCGTGATGCGACCCGCGCAACCCGCGCGGCACAGTGCGTTCTCGTTCCGGGCGTACCGATCCGGCTGAATCATGCCGATCATGCGGTGGGTGCTGAGCGCATCGCTGACCATGTTCAGATAGCGCGGTTCGAAAATGTTCAAGGGCAGTTCGCTGCCCGGCATGACAATCGCACCGGGCAGCGGAAAGATCGGCAGCGTCTCGGGTAACTGCTGATAAGGCACGATGAAAGGACTGTAACTCATCGACTATCTCCGGGATCTCGATCGCGCAGTGCAAACCGGTGTATGCGCATCATGGCACCTGCAGTCGGTATCGGGATGGCGCTGGGTCAAAGCAGTATCCGTATGAGCACTGTCAGCACCGCCACCCACTGTAATGCGTTGATGACGACGCTCACCAGGTGCAGGCGCCTGAAGCGACGCCCTGCACCGAATTCACCCAAGATTTCCGCGTCGCGCGCCTGGTTGATTCTGGGCATCAGCACCTGTCGCGAAAACACAAAACCTGTCAGGACGAGCGCAGCGAGCGCCGCTTCCCACAGGGCGCTGCTTCCGGCGCCCAGCATAAGCGCCGTCAGCGCGATCAGCACAGCCGCACCCATGGTGAGGTAGTACCAGGGAAAGACCTGGCGCATGAAAGGGCCGGCAACCTTGAGCGGCAGTTTGGCGAACACCAGCGGTGCCATGACCGCCGAGAAGAAGGTCATTCCCCCGAAGGTCAAGGCCAGAGCCAGTGTCGCGACAAGGTAGCTGAGAGACACGGGTTCCACGGTCGGGGATTCCTTTAGAGGTTCCAATATCCGGTCCAGACGCAGGTATGACAACGTGCCGCCGCGCCGGTTCCGCGCCTGTCTGGGCTGTCTTGCCGGAAGCTCCCGCCTTCTCGATCCGGTGTGTGGCAGTGCATCGGTAGACGGTGCCGAGCACTGCGCCCATGACGGCCGGGGCGGCTCGCGAACAGGAACCCTAAGGGATACGCAAAGCGCAGCGCCCATTGGCGCACAGGCTGCTCGGGAAAGACTTCGTCCACCAGCAGGGCCGCATTCTCGGCTCTGGCTCCTGCTTCGCCCTACCTCCTGCATCCCTGCAGTCGTCGGCCATGCGGCGTGCCCCAGAGCTGGGACAGAAGCCGCGGCGCTTGCAGCTGAAGGCGACCAAGTGTTCGGCGTGACAGCTATCGCAACACACCCACAGAATTCCGTGTTCCAGACGGCCGTATTTGAGGTAATCTTCGAATTCCCGCTGCACATACCCACTGGGTCATCGAACGGCTCATCACAGGCCGGGAGGCTCACGTCCGGTTTTGGGAGGGCGTGGGGGTGCGATTCCCCTGCGCTACTCGACTATCTGAAAACCTACGACAGCATCGTCGCTGCCCGCGCCTCACTGCGTAGATACTTCGCATGCTACAACCGCGAACGACGGCACCAATCACTTGACCGGCAGACGCCGGATGATGTGTATTATCAGGACGCCGCCAGGCTGGCAGCTTGACCCGAGGAGGCACTTATCGCGCTGTGCGGTTTAAGGGGACCACTTCTATCCACCCTGGGCCGCGCATACCGAGGCTGCATCAAGGTGCGGTTATACTTCGAAAACTGCGAACAATTAAATTACTTCATTCGATTTTTGTTTTGCTCTTGGTGACCCCATCATAGTGCTCGAGGCCCGGATTGGACCGGGTGAAGGAGGCCTTGAAAAGGCCGTGAGGGTAGCGATTTGACACTGAACGACATGCTTTTTCTTTCTGTTCCGATGGCCCTGACGATGTTCAAGCTGGGGGTGCTGGTGGTGGCCGCCGTATGGGCCATCGGCAGTCTTTTTCAGTCCCGGAGCCTGCTGCCCAACATGCGCCGCGAGCCGCTGCCGGTGCGCGCGCGCCTGCGGCCGTGACACCGACCCGAGGGCTGGCCGGTGTCCATCGACAGGCATCTCGCAGTAAGGCTGGGGCTGCTGGCCGGGCTCTGGTGGCTGCTCACCGACGGCGACACCGCTTCCTGGGTAGTCGGCCTGCCGGCGGTGGCCGCAGCGCTGTGGGCGGCCCGGCGCCTGAGAGCGCCGGGGGCCGGCGCGCTGTCGGTGCCGAGCCTGTTGCGCCTGGTGCCGTTGTTTCTCTGGGAGTCCCTGCGCGGCGGTGTCGATGTGGCCCAGCGCACCCTGTCGCCCCGTTTGCGCGTGCGTCCCGGTCTGGCCGTGTATCGCATCGGCCTGCAGCGCGAGGACGCGCGCGTGTTTTTCACCAATTGTGTGAGTTTGCTACCCGGGACCCTGGCGGCGGATCTCGACGGTGACCGGCTGGACCTGCACCTACTGGATAGCGGCTCGGACCCGGAAGCGGAGTTGCGCCGCCTGGAGCAGGCCGTGGCGCGTGTCTATCCCCACAGGAGAACCCGAACGTGACGGATGCGTATTCGATACTGTTGCCGGCCCTGGTGGTGCTGCTGTTGACCCTGGCCATGGGGCTGCTGCGCGCTCTGCGCGGGCCGACCCTCGAGGATCGGCTGCTCTCGCTGCAGCTGCTGGGCAGCGGCGGAGTGGCCTTTCTGCTGCTCATGAGCGGTGTGCTGCAGGCGCCCGCCCTGGTGGATGTGTCGCTGCTGCTGGCCCTGCTGGCCGCCGTCGCCGCGGTGGCCCTGACCCGGCGCGAGGTGAGCCGTGATTGAGCTGCTCGCCGGTGCGTTCCTGTGGTCGGGCCTGGCCTTCTTCCTCGCCGGCAGCATTGGTCTGCTGCGTCTGCCCGACCTGCACTCGCGCCTGCACGCCCTGACCAAGGCGGACAACCTGGGCCTGGGTCTGCTCATCGTCGGCCTGATCCTCCTCGACGGTGGCCTGCTGTTCGGTCTGAAGCTGCTGCTGGTCTGGCTGCTGGTGCTGGCTGCCAGCGCCGCCTCGGCCTATCTTATCGCGCAGCAGGCGCTGAGACGGGGGAGGGGCTGATGGAGGCGCTTCTCTGGAACGGGCTGGACCTGCTGCTGGCCGCACTGCTGCTGGGCCTGGGCTGGGCGGCCGTCGCCAGTCCGAGCCTGAAACGGGCGGTCGCCCTGTTCATCGCCTTCGGCCTGCTGCTGGCGCTGGTGTGGGCGCGGCTGCGGGCGCCGGACCTGGCCCTGGCGGAGGCGGCGATCGGCGCCGGCCTGACGGGCGCGCTGTTGCTCGCCGCGCTGCGGGAGGAGCCGGAGGCCGATCCGCAGGCTGTCGCTGTCCCGGCCCCCATCAAGTGGCTGGTGAGCGGCCTGAGCCTGGTCGTCGCGGCCGCCTTTGCCTGGGCGCTGTTGCCCGCGCTCTCGGCCGGCGCGGCGGCGCGGCTCGCCGACGCGGTGGCGGCCCAGCTCGTGCACAGCGGGGTGAGCAACCCGGTGACCGCGGTGCTGCTCAACTTCCGCGCCTACGACACGCTGCTCGAACTCGCGGTGCTGCTCGCCGCCGCCCTGGGTGTCCTAGCTCTGGGGAGGGCACGACCGGCGTATAGCCGCCCAGGTCCGGTGCTCGCCGCGCTAATTCGCTGGCTGGTTCCGTTGCTGGTGGTAACCGCCGGCTACCTGCTGTGGGTCGGCGCCCATGCACCGGGCGGCGCCTTCCAGGCTGGGGCGGTGCTGGCCGCGGCGGGGGTGCTGTTGCGTCTCGGCGGCTACGCCGGCGCCGGCCTGCCCGGACCGCTCGCCCAGCGCTGGCTGCTGATCGCCGGCACCGGCGCATTCCTGGCCGTGGGTGTGGCCCTGACCGCGGCCGGACTGGCCTTTCTGCAGTACCCGCGGGACTGGTCCGGTGCCCTGATTCTGCTGATCGAAAGCGCGGCGATGCTGGCCATCGCCACCACGCTGACCCTGGCCTACGTCGGCGGGCGCCCGCCCTCCTGGGAAGCACCGCCGCGATCGCGTCCCTCCAGCAGTCACGCGGTGCGCAACTGATGCCGTTCACCGAAACACTGTACGGTCTTAGCGGCGCGGCTCTGTTTGCCCTGGGTCTGCGCGGTGCCCTGCTGCACCGCCACCTGCTCGGGCGGGTGCTGGCCATCAACGTCTGCGGCGCCGGGGTATTCCTGGTGCTGGTAGCCCTGGCCTATCGGGGGCCGACGCTGGCTCCGGACCCGGTGCCGCAGGCCCTGGTGCTGACCGGCATCGTGGTCGCGGTGAGCGCCACCGCCCTGGCCCTGGCCCTGGGCCGACGCCTGCGGGAGGCCGCGCGTGAGTAGCCTGCTGGTGTGGCCGGTCGCGTTGCCGCTGGCGGCCTCGCTGGCCGCCCTGCTGTGGTGCCGGCGCGCTGCGTGGATCGGCCTGACGGCGTCTGTCGGCACCCTGGCAGCGGTGGTGGCGCTGGCGTGGCAGGTGGCCGCCGAAGGATCGCTGATGCATGCCCTGGGCGGCTGGGATCCGGGGCTGGGAATCGCGCTGCGCGCCGACGCCCTGGCCGTTGCCCTGCTGTTGATGAGCGCCCTGGTGGCGCTGGGGGCAGGGGTGTATGCCACCGGTTACTTCGGCGACGCCCGCGTGCGCGCCCGCTTCTGGCCGCTGTGGCTGCTGCTGCTCGCGGCGCTGCACGCGCTGTTGCTATCGGCCGACCTTTTCAACCTCTATGTGACGCTGGAGCTCCTGGGCCTGTCCGCAGTAGCCCTCGCCGCCCTGGGGGGCAGCGCCGAGGCGGTGCGGGCGGCGCTGCGCTATCTCATGGTGGGCCTGCTCGGCTCCATGGCCTTTCTGGCCGGCGTGGCCCTGATCTATGCCGGGTACGGTACCCTGGACATGCTCGCGCTGGCGAGCGTAGCGGCGCCGGAACCGGTGGCCTGGGTCGCGTTGGCCCTGATGAGCGCCGGTCTGCTGGTCAAGTCGGCGCTGTTCCCCGTGCACTTCTGGCTGCCGCCGGCGCACGCCAATGCGCCGGCGCCGGTGAGCGCGGCGCTCTCTGCGCTGGTGGTGAAGGCCGCCTTCTATCTGCTGCTGCGGCTGTGGTTCGACGTGTTTGAGCCGGCGCTGACTCCGGCCTCGACCTGGCTGCTCGGGCTGCTCGGGGGCGCGGCCGTGCTCTGGGGTTCCTGGAACGCGCTCCGGGCGCCGCGGCTCAAACTGTTGGCGGCCTACTCGACCGTTGCCCAGCTGGGTTATCTGTTTCTGTTCTTTCCGCTGCTGGCGGCGCTGCCCGCCGGCACGGCACGAGATGCCGCCTTCGGCGCGCTGCTGTTGCTCGCCCTGACGCACGGCTTCGCCAAGAGCGCCCTGTTCCTGGCCGCCGGGGTGATCCAGCAACGCGCCGGGCATGACCGTATCTCCGAGCTGGGCGGCACCGCGCGAACCCTTCCCGTCACCATTTTCACCCTGGCGCTGACCGGCGTGGCGCTGATCGGTCTGCCGCCCAGCGGCAGCTTCCTGGCCAAGTGGCAACTGCTGTCCTCCGCCTTCGCCGCCGGTCAGTGGCTGTGGGTGCCGGTGGTCGCGGCCGGCTCGCTGCTGGCCGGGGCCTACGTGTTTCGCGTCCTCGGCCACGCCTTCGGCCCCGGTGAACGCGGCGCGCGCGCCCTGGCCCATGGCCGGGAGGAGATGCCGGCCCTGCTGCTGGCCCTGGTCGCCACGGCGGTGCTGGGGCTCGGCGCCGCGTCGGTGTGGCGTTTCACCGCCCTGCCCCCGGAGCTGCTGCCATGAGCCTCAGCGCCTGGCTGCCCGCGCTGATCGTGCTGAGCTCGCTGGTGCCGGGGCTGGCGATTTTCTTCCTGCGCGAGGAAAGCCACCGCCTGCGCACCCTGCTCAACCTGTCCGGCGCGCTGCTCAAGCTCCTGCTGGTCGGCATCATGATCTGGGGCGTCTTCCACGAGCGGGTCTACGAGACGCGCTGGACGCTGGCCCCCGGCCTGGACCTGGTGTTGCACGCTGACGCCCTGTCGGTGCTGTTCGTGACCCTGTCCACGGTGCTGTGGCTGGTTACCACTGTATACGCCATCGGTTATCTGGAGAACGCGCCGCACCGCAGCCGCTTCTTCGGCTTCTTCAGCCTGTGTGTGACCGCCACCGTGGGCCTGGCCCTGGCCGGCAATCTGTTCACCTTCGTCATATTCTACGAAGTGCTGACGCTTTCCACCTACCCCCTGGTGGCGCACAAGGGCACGCCGGAATCGGTGCGCGGAGCGCGTATTTATCTCGCCTATACTCTGAGCGGCGGCGTACTGCTGCTGGTGGGTGCGGTCTGGCTGCGCACCCTGGCCGGTCCGCTTGACTTCGCCGAAGGCGGGATACTCGGGGAGATCCCCGGTCTCGACCCGACCGTGCTGAGCTGGATCTTCGTGCTGCTGATCGGCGGCCTGGGGGTGAAGGCGGCGCTGGTCCCGCTGCACGGCTGGCTGCCCCAGGCGATGGTGGCGCCGGCGCCGGTGAGCGCGCTGTTGCACGCGGTGGCCGTGGTCAAGGCGGGTGCCTTCGGTATCGTGCGCGTGGTGTACGACGTCTACGGGGTGGAGTTCGCCGCATCGCTGGGCCTGCTGGTCCCGCTGGGTGCGGCCGCCGCGTTCACCATCATCTACGGTTCGGTCAAGGCGCTTTCCCAGGACCATCTGAAGAAACGGCTGGCGTATTCCACCGTCAGTCAGGTGTCCTACATCGCGCTCGGCGCCACCATTCTCGGGCCTTTGGCCACCATCGGTGGCGTGGTGCACCTGGTGCACCAGGGGCTGATGAAGATCACACTCTTCTTCGCCGCCGGCAACTACGCCGAGACGCTCGGCATTCACAAGGTGAGCGAAATGGACGGCGTGGGGCAACGCATGCCCGGCACCACGCTGGCGTTCACCATTGGCGTGCTGGGCATGATCGGCATCCCGCCGGTGGCCGGCTTCGTGAGCAAGTGGTACCTGGGGCTGGGCGCGGTGCAGGCCGGCGCCGCGGCCTGGGTATTGCCGGTGCTGGTCGCGAGCAGCCTGCTCAATGCCGCCTATTTCCTGCCCATCCTCTACCGGGCCTGGTTCAAGGTCGCCCCGGCCGGTCGAGGGGCGGCGCAGACCCCGGGCCGGCAGCTGGAGACCCGCGGTACCCTGCTGTGGCCCCCGGTGGTCACCGCCGCCCTGGCGCTGGCGGCCGGCCTTTTCGCCGCCGCGCCCTACAGCCCGCTGGAGTGGGCGGAACTGATCGCCGCACGGGAGTACTGATTGTGAGTCATGCGCTGCTGCTCACCGCCTGGATCGCGCCGCTGGCCGCACTGTTGCCGGCGCTTCACGTGAACGGGCGCTGGTGGATGACTCTCGCCGCGCTGCCGGCGCTCGCGCTGGCCCTGCTGGCGCCC
>JASFKW010000098.1:0-14526 GCA_050118435.1 Gammaproteobacteria bacterium
GTGGCTGCCTGGTGTTTCAATCAGAAAAGAACGCGTTGAACGACCCGGCACAGCAGGCCCGGCTGCGCCTGGCGCGCACGGGGCGGGCCGGTATCCTGGTTACCGAGCAGGGTAACGTTCGGACGGCCGTTCAGGCGCTGAAGTCAGGTATCCGGGATGTCGTGCAGAAACCCTATCGGGACAGGGAGTTGCTGGAGCGAATCGTAAATGCTCTGGAGGCTAACGTGTTTGGCTGAGGAAACCAGCGCTGCGTACATAGGCTACGTACTTGTAGGGAGTGCATCATGATAAGGGAAACAGTCCGACTTTTCTGCGTGATCATTGGTTTGTCCGTTTTGCTGGAAGGCCAAGTGCTGGCTCAGGACCAGGCCAGTGCGGCTGCCCAGGCCAACAACCCGCTGGCGAACATGACCGCCTTCAATTTGCAGAACTATTACATTGGCGACCTGACGAAATCCGACAAGACGGCCAACCAGTTCTGGTTCCGGTATGCCAAACCGTTTTCGGTTTCTGATACGAATTGGCTAATGAGGGCGTCGTTACCCGTCAATACCTTTCCCACACCACCCGATGGCGACAAGGAAACCGGCGTCGGCGACCTCAATGCATTTGCGGCCTACTTAATCGATACGGGTAATCCGGCGGTGAGTTTCGGCTTGGGCCCGCAAATAACAGCGCCGACCGCCAGCAAGGATAAGCTGGGCAGTGAAAAATGGTCGGCCGGGTTTGCGAATGTGTTGTTCAATGCGACGTCAGCCAGATTTCAATACGGCTACCTGTTGACCTGGCAGAAGAGCTTTGCCGGCAAGGGTGACAGAAAAGATGTCAGTACCGGAGCCCTTCAGCCCTTTGCGTTTTATCAGCTGGGTGGCGGCACCTATCTGCGTGCCGCACCGATCTGGGTATATAACTTCGAAAACGACGATTACAGCGTGCCTCTGGGTGTGGGTATCGGCCAGGTCATCAAGAAGGGAAAAACTGTTTACAACGTCTTCGCAGAACCGCAGTTTTCCGTTGCCGATCACGGTCCGGGGCAGCCGGAGTGGCAGATTTTCGCGGGTTTCAATATGCAATTCCTGAATTGAATCCACTATTCATCTTGAGGGAGTCGGAGCGGTTTCCGGTGCAATAAACGAATCCGAGAGTAAACCCTACGCCCGGCGCGACGGAGAAGTCTACAAGCTTACGCAGGAACCTCTGCCGTTCCTCGGATCCTTTCAATAAAACAGACCAACCGAGAGGGACGGCTTTTAAACATTAGTTGAGACGTGTGGAATCAAAGCGAAGTTTGGAAGTGTCGGTGTGATTGGAGTTTGAGAAGTTTTATGATGAACATTTGCCGAACTCGGTCCTGCACAGTGATGCTCTGTAATGCAAAATGCAACGGGCGTATCCGCCTGTAAGGTAATAAAAACAATATGTTACTGTTCAAGATGCGAGCTACGAACCAGGCGGTCGGGAGTTCGAATCTCTCCGGGCGCGCCAGTTTTCAAGGAGTTACGTCCTTGTAAACCTCCCTCCAACTCTCATTCTGCCAGATTTGTGTCACCTCCATGACCGCTTGAAGGCAGCGACCATCGCACTGAATCTGGAGATTCCTGAATCCGCGATTGATGATGCGCTCAAACAACTGAGTGACAAGCGCCAGGCGATGTCCATGATTGCCGCCAATCGCGAAGTGGACGGCCTGATCCGCGACGGGGTGCGGGTTCAGTTTAAGGACGCGCAGGGCCGCACCCGTGAGGAACGGGTCAGGGTCATTGACTTCAATGATCCGGCATCACCGCACAACCAGTTCCTAGCTGTTGCGCAGCTATGGGTTCAGAGTACGGGTGCCGCGGCCAAGGCGGGCTATCGCCGCCCGGATATTCTGCTCTATATCAATGGACTGCCGCTGGTATTCATCGAGCTGAAGAACTCGAACATCAAACTGCGCACGGCCTATGACGATAACCTGACCAACTACAAGGCCGACGTACCGCAGCTGTTCCTCGCAAACGCGCTGTGCGTGCTTTCCAATGGCATCGAAACCCGTATCGGCAGCCTGACTGCCGAATGGGAGCACTTCTTCCACTGGCTTCGGCCCGACGACGAGAAGGAGAAGATCAGGCGCGAGGAGATCCGCGAGAATGGCACCAGTGCGGAACGTTTCCTCGCCGGCCTCCGCCCGCGTGGCAAGTTGCTCGACTATGTCGAGAACTTCGTCATCTACCATAAGGAAACGCAGAAGATCATCGCCCAGAATCACCAGTTTATCGGCGTGAACAAGGGCTTCGATAAGTTCCTGCGCCGCGAGGAATTCGGTGGCAAGCTCGGTGTCTTTTGGCACACCCAGGGCTCCGGCAAGAGCTTCTCGATGATTTTCTATGCGCGGAAGATCTTCCGAAAGTGCCAGGGCAACTTCACTTTTGTCGTCATCACCGACCGCGACGATCTAGACGGCCAGATCTATCGCAACTTCCTCAACACAGGGACCGTTCGCAAAGCAGACGCCGCCCAGCCCAAGGACAGCGAGCAGATGCGGACATTCCTGGGTCAGAACAAGCGGCTGGTGTTTACGCTGATCCAGAAATTCCGCTGGCCGAAAGGCAAGGCTTATCCGCTGCTTTCTAACCGCCCCGACATCATCGTGATTGTGGACGAAGCCCACCGCACCCAATACAAGTCGCTGGCCGAGAATATGCGCGCGGGCCTGCCGAATGCCCAGTATCTGGCCTTTACCGGTACACCGCTGCTGGGTCGCGAACGGAAGACCAATGAATGGTTCGGTGACTATGTCTCTGAGTACAACTTCAGCCAGTCGATGGACGATGGAGCCACCGTGCCGCTCTTCTACAAGAAGCGCGTGCCCAAGGTGTTGAACCAGAACGAAGATTTGAGCGAGGAGTTCTGCGAGATTCTTGAAGACGAGAACCTCGACGATACCCAGCAGGAGAAGTTGGAACGCAAATTTGCCAGCGAGCTTGAGGTGATCAAGCGGGATGACCGCCTTGAAACCATTGCCGAGGACATCGTCTATCACTTCCCGCGCCGCGGTTACCTTGGCAAAGGCATGGTGATTGCGGTGGACAAGTTCACGGCCGTGAAGATGTACGACAAAGTGCAGCGGCTCTGGAAGGAGGAGATTAAAAAGCTGCGTGGCGAGCTGAAGGAGTCAAAGGACGAGATTCATACAGCCCGTCTTAAGAGAATGATCGACTACATGCGCAAGGCCGAAATGGCGGTGGTCGTTAGTGCCGAGAACGGCGAGGAGGAGAAGTTCGACGAGCAGAACCTCGATATTCGTCCGCACCGCAAGCGCATGGAACAGGTCGATAAGCGCGGGCATGACATCGAGTACAACTTCAAAGACCCGGAACATCCGCTGCAGCTCGTGTTTGTCTGCGCCATGTGGCGGACGGGATTCGATGCGCCAACCGTGTCGACCCTCTACCTCGACAAACCGCAGAAAGACCACACGCTGATGCAGACCATCGCCCGTGCCAAACGGGTGTGTTCCTACAGAGTTAACGGTGTTGAGAAAAGAAACGGCGAGATCGTCGACTATTACGGGGTCATCGGGCGGCTGAAGAAAGCCATCAAGGACTACGGCCAAGGGTATGAAGGAGCAGACGATCCGCCGGTCAAAGACAAAGACGAACTCTTTCGTCTGCTCGACGAGGCGATTCTGCAGGGCAGTACATTCTGCGCCGAGCGGGACATCGATATTGATGAGGCGCTAGCAACCGATAATGTCTTCACCAAGGTAGGGCGGTTCCAAACTTGGGCGAATGGGCTGCTGGCGAAAGACGAGTGGCGCACGTCGTTCAAGGTGTACGAGAACACCATCACGACACTTTACGAGGCGAGCAAACCCGAGATTCTGGGCCACCCGGTGGTGCGAAATGTGGCGGTCTTCCAGTATCTAGGCGGTGTGCTCGACAGCATCATCCAGCAGCAGGATGTCGATTCTGCCGTAAGGAAGATCAACGAACTGCTCGATGAAAGCGTTATCGTCAACGATGAGGATTTCAAGAAAGTTAAAGCGTCGAAGGACGGCTACAAGATCGAGCAGAAAGGCCAGGGCTGGGATCTCAGCAAGGTGGATTTCGACAAACTCAAGGAAGAGTTTCGAAAAACCGCTCACAAGAACATTGAGATAGCCGATCTCCGGGCGTTTCTCGAGAAGAAGCTCAACGACATGCTCAACCAGAATCGCACCCGACGCGATTTTGCCGAGCGCCTGCAGGACATCATCGACAACTACAACGCCGGCAGCACCTCAGCGGATGCCGACTTCGCCGAACTGGTGAAGTTCGCGCAGGATTTGAAAGACGAGGACGAGCGTCATGTTCGGGAAGGCCTTACTGAAGATGAGCTGGAGATATACGACCTTCTTCGCAAAGACAAGATGACCAAGGCGGAGGAGAAAAGAGTTCGCCTGGCCGCCAAGGCTTTGCTGAAGAGGCTGACCGAGGAGACCCCGAGCGTTCTTGTGCAGGATTGGTACAAGGACAGCCAGACGCGTCTTGCCGTGCGTGATGAGGTGGGCGCTGTTCTGGATGAGTACCTGCCCGAAGAGAGCTACGACAAAGATCTCTTCGTGGAGAAGCGTGACAGAATTTTCGAGCTGACCCGTGATCTCGCGATCAATCATCAAAGGTGGGCAGCATGATCCTAATCGTCAATGAAAGACTAACAGGGCGCTTGCATCGGAAGCCGACAAGCGGCGCCGGTGCGCTCAAACGTTGAATGCTCGCTTTCATCGACTGTTCACGCTTCTGAAGATCTGAAAGTGGCCGGTTACCCCTTTTGCCGACCGAGCGCGAACAGCGAGCGGGAGGGTGCTCCGGACGGCGGGTTTGTACCCTAAGGCGATCGCCCAGCGGCTCCCACTAGCAGTCACTTAACAAGGCTTTTCGAACCCGACCGCGACATTTGCACTAGTCGCTCTAAATCGGACGTTGGCGTTGTTCGAATGCCCTTACGGTCTCTGATTCCACGAATGGAACGGGGCCTCGTTTATTTGTAGCGCGTAAAGAAGGAAGAAGGCCCTAGTCGATTGATTTGCAGATAATTGGGGTGCTATAAACAGGTCTAGCCTCAAATGTATAACGAGACAGTGGATCTCGTTAGGTCATGTGTTAGGCGTCTAGTCAGGGTGCTATGAGCGATCCGGTTACAGCAAAACAACTGATGCTAATACTTCACTCGTGCAATGGCGAAGTGGTCGAGAGGTTTAGTTCAGTATTTCCGGAGGAAGTCCTGAAAATTTGTGAGCATATAGAGACGGCGCACCACAGGTTTGGGAGATTTAATGCTGAGAAAGACCCGTCAGAGAGAATCCAACAAACCGGCGCATTCATGTTCATGGGATTTGATAGTCTATTTACATCCATGCACCTTCTAATGCAGGGGTACTTGATTCCATCTGGAAACATGTTCAGGCAGTCATTGGAAGCCATAGCAATGGCTGCTCTTCTTTCAGAAAAGTCGCATATCGAGGTGGTAGTGAAAAAAGGCTGGTCGAAGCGCGATTTCTCAAAAGATTATCTCCGAGAGATGAAATATACAGAGGCGCATAATGCGTTGCGCTGGTTAGGGAAAAATGCAGCCAGGATGAAACTAAATGAATCTGGTATAGAAATATTTAAGAAAGGAAAGAACTTCTACAACAAATATAGCCATCCGAACTTCTTTTGTCTTGGGGCGAGAATGGTTGGTGGGGAAGACCCGGGTTTAATAACTGGTGGAATATACGATGAGGAAAAATTAGAGATTTACAAAAAGGAAATTACCAGCAGAGAGTCATATGCATCATTTCTGCCGGACACGGTGGATTTCGTTTTTGAGAGGGCGAAAGGGGTCTAAAGTCGACCAACTCATGGCCCTCTGCAGCCTACTCGAAACCAAGCTCAAACCGTTAGCGATGAAGTCGTCGGAGCAACAGTCGGTGCGTTGGTTGCAGCATGAAGACCCCAGGGCGTACTGCGGTTGTTTTTATTTGGCGATCGGCTTTTGTTTGCTATCGGCCAGTAAATGAACACCCAGCAGCCGGCGACTGTCCGCAGGTTTCTTGGCCGGTTGTAGTTTGTTCAGAACCTGGGAGTAGTGGGCTCGGTACCGTTTTATACGATCACTGATCTTACTGTCTGACTGGTCTATGAGTTGCTGATTGTTGCAGAAGGCGTATTGGTTTCCCCAGCCCCTGACGACGTTGCTGACTTCATGGAGGGTATCCACCAGGCCTCGACGTGTTCGAGCGAGTTTTTTGGGGTCGTTCATTAACCGCTCGCTTTCAGCTAGCACCTCTTCAATCGAATTGAGCAGCCGTTTTCGAGCGTCGCGACTCGGGCTAATTTGCCCTGGGTGGATGTCGCAGCCGAGGAATGTGAATCCTTTATTGGCGTCACCCATTTCTGCCTTCTTCTTGTCATTACGCGGATCGTAAGCGTTCATGCTGTAACGGGCCAACCACTTCTGAGCACTTTGGAATGTTTTTAGGACGCTGGATTTATTAGGGCCCATGAGGAGGAAATCGTCGACGTAGCGTAGGCAGGTGATTCCGCGATCGTTCATTTCACGATCGAAGTCATTGAGGAAAATGTTGCCGAGAAAAGGTGAAAGGCTACTGCCCTGGGCGACACCTTCATCGTACAGCGGGAACAGATCAGCAAGGCGCTCTAGCTCCGCGCGATTCTCGAGCTCGACGGCAACTGCGGCAGTGAGCAGTTCCATGAGCTTAGCATCAGAGACCTGGCCATCGATGACGCTCAGTACTTCAGATTTGGTAATCTTTGTGGAAAACCCTTGAATATCCGACCGGATGAAGTAGTTCGCGCCTGACTCCATCGCGCGGTAGGCGTGTTCAATTGCGTCAGGTGCGCCCTTTTTCTTGAGGCCGCCGTAACTGGTTGCGACTTCGAAATAGGGCTTTAGTGGCGGGTGGGCCTGGAGAACATCCAGAAGCGCACGTTGGACAATGCGATTTTCGATGGGCGCGACAACGATGGGCCTGGGTGACTTGCCAGGGCGTTGTTGTGGCACACCCGTAGCGGGTAGAAACTGGAACTTCTCACGCCTGAGTTGACCGGAAATTCGAACCAGGGCTCGGTCCGCGTTCTCGCTATACTGCTTTACCGCGTCTCGGTTTTCTTTCGATTTGGAACTAAGGCGTTTTGGTAGACCTTCCGCCAGGCACCGCGCAACGTTTCGGTAAGGCGGACCTTGTAGTAGAGCGGATTGCATTTCTTGTCCGAGGTCACCTGTGGGCCCCCATCAGCGAGCCAAAACCCAGCAGTTACAAGGACGGGAGCATCGACCGGGAGTACCCATTCTGGGCCCGCACCGTTCGGCAGCCACAACGAGTGCGCCACCGAAGCCTCCCCTCGCTGATACGGCGCCGGACCGCGGCCCGCTCAGGGAAGAGGCGAGGATGCCTGTCGACACTGGTTTCTACAGGAAGTACAAACGCCTGTCAAGCAGGTACACAACATGTTGTGTTTAGAATACTGTATGATGATCACCTGCCCAATATATTGTGGATTGCGTTCCTTGCGGTGGAGTGGCGAGGGACGGCGGAATGCCGATACTGACTTTGCCAGCCTGGATCAAGAAAAAGCTATTTAGCGAGGGTATCCACCGGACCGCTTCCGCCTCAGATGGCACTCCAGCCGCCCTTTGCGGCATGCGTTGGAAGCGTTGGGAAAATTTATGCCAGTCGGTGGTGTTCCCGATCGGTTATTCGCGGTCTTAAACATACTGTCTCGTACGGAAATGCGCGAAACAGAAAATGCTCGTAGCGGCGTGTAAGGTTTCGTACAAAGGTCTTGCGTGTTACGGAGGAAAGTATGTCTGAGTGGGTGCTGCCGTTTCGAGGACGAAATGGATCTCTTGCTACTAAACAAAACTTCCTTTGGCGGTCGCAAAATATCTACATTATGGATAACCACAGAGCGGCATTCTGGTGCTGGCTGCGGCATCAGAATACGAATGAGATGCACTCGATCGTGCATATTGACGCACACTACGATACGGCAGCGGCCGGTGCTCGAACAATGGACTCCGTTCCCGGCGATGTTGCTGAGAAGTCATTTGAAGACTATTTAGCAATTTCATATCCGGATGAAAACATCCCGGTTTTTCGCTGGGATAACTATCTTTCGATCTATTCGAAGTTGTATGGTAACTGCCTATCCGAATGCCTGTTTGCGACACATCAAATTGGATCAAAACCAAACTTCGCATACGAAGAAGTTACTGCAGCGCAGCTTGTGCCGGCCCTACAAGTGCGAGATCTGGAAATTCCGCAGATCATAAATCTGGATTTAGACTATTTTCTTTCGCCTAACAATGATCGAATTCCAAAGGCGCGCCGCGTAGAAATCACACGATCGCTGAAAGCATTCTATGACGCCAACATTTGTTCTGTCATGACAATATGCCTTAGTCCGGAATGTTGCGGCGGGTGGCGGAGAGCAGAGGAGCTGTGTGCAGAGGTATGCGGTACGTTTAATCTCCCATTTACGCTTGGCGAATGAAAAAAGCGCCCGAGTGGGGCACTATGCTGCTCCTTGAAAAATGAGGTCGAACTCCTTACGGATGTTCAATTGAGGGCTCTTTCAGCGCAGCTCAACGTTATACCTCGAAAACGATCATCTACGAGCGACGCCGCATGACCAGGCAGTGAAACCCTGACACCCCGCAACCCAGCACTTAGCCCTGAGCACCGCGTTCTTCGCGCCTGGCACGCGGTGCCGAGTACGCGGTGCTTGGGGCGTAGTGCTGAGAGAGAGGACAGCTCAGGCAGTGTTCTTCCGCGAAGGGCCGCTGATTTGGGGTTCGTAGACGTCCGAGATCGGGCAAACCTGCCGTTCCCCGCGCGGAGGAAAGGCCCTGGTGACCAGACTCATGTAGGTCTTGGATCGGCCAATACGGCCGCCCAGCGATATTGCGTAATGCACTCCGAACGTCATGCTCACCTCAACAAGCGGAAATCCATCGCATGGGCCAAGCGCTTATAGACCTGATTTCTCGAAGCTTCATTCGCGGCCGGATTGATCGGACATGACCGTATGCTAGCCCACTGGCACGCACCGATGCGCACTTCGTGAAGGATTCGTCTAATACAAACACCATGCCTTGCTACGGCGGCTGAGCCGTGAAGCAATTCCTGATTACGCCTTGCGACGCGGGGCCGCCAAACCCGCGAGGCCGAGCAGAGCAAGCGGGAACGGTTCCGGGGCCTGCCCCGTGCCTGCCCCAGAAACGAACTCGACGTCCACATTCGGCTTCAGTGTCGGAACAATGATTCCGGTGCTTTCCCGGCCTGGCGCAACCTGTGCGGCCTTCGTTTGGAAATATGTTCAGGCATAAATAGTCAGACCAAAATCAGCTCTCTCATTGCCGAGACGTCCGAACGGCGGCAGCAGAGCAACGGGACCAGCGTCCGCTGCTGTCAAATCGTTACTCACTCCACTTTCGACTCCATCAACTGACTTTAAGCTGCTACTACCGCCACGGTGGGCCCGCCGGGTTTCTTCATCCAATGCGGTTGTGTGGGCCAAATCGTGAATCGTGATGTTGCTCATGTCCGTTCTCCTGAAATCCGTCTTTTGGTAGCTGGATTGACGTGAGCCGATGCAGCTCTGGTTGATGTCGCTTCAACACACTCGCCACGCGCTCGTCCATAGTGCTAGCAAGCTGTGCGCCACACTGGGAGGGTTTTCGCGGTGATCTTAAATTGAAATGCGAAATCAACTGGTTAGGTTTCGCTTGCCGCAGCGTCGCAAAAGAATCAGGCCGCCAGAGAATCTTCGCCAAGAGATATGTATGGATCTTGACCACAGATTGCGTTCGGCAGTGTTCGGCCGTGGCCAACAAGTCACCGACGCGAGAAGCTTGGACCAATAAAGGGGTCGCCCAATGATCAGGGGCAGCGGAAGGGGGACCCTTTATCTTGTGAACCCATTTGGGTGATTGGATCTGCGCCTGCTTCGCGGCCTTTGCAGAGAACGCTGCAGTCTTTGACATGCTCAGCGAAAGCGAGGGTTTCCTAACACTGTCCCCAGCGTTCACAACCGACCAAGAGAGCAGTCATCGAAAACGGCTGAGCCAGTCGGTGGGAGTCGGCCAACAATTGCCTGTTAGCGAAACCGAATATTACGATAACATGTAGGTCGTATTTCGACCGCAAACTTGCCGTCGCCCGGATACAGAAAACCCCGCTGAGGGAGGAGCCAGTACTTTCCTTAACCGGACAACCCCAAACCTACAGTACATCAAATAAGGCGGCCGAAGCCGCCGAGCAGATCCGGACGTACAACCACCGAGGGGTCTGGTATCGACACGACATATCTTTCGCGATGCGGAGCCGCTGGTTTGGTTGTCCCCGCAATGACGGTCGGCGAAGCTGAGGTCTTGATGGTAAATGGTGCTCCCGCACGACTACGGTAGGAGCCATTAGCGGTAGCGCTACAAAGCCTCCGAGTGCAAAGGCCCCAGTACAAACTCATCACTTACCCGCAACCCAGTGTTAGGCGGTAGAGTTCAGTACGAGCACTTGGTGGGCGGTACGAAGTTCCACGAGCCGGGCCGTAGGGAAAGTGGTACCGGATATGAGTCAGCCCGTCGGATCGGGCGTGGTGCGCGACGGGCACGGTGTCGTGTATTCCGCCGATAATCGGGCGACTCAGTGGCTGACACTATTTGTCAGGCCTGGCCCATCAATCCGCTTCATCGAGAAGCGTGAAAGAAACCAGGGTCGTACGACGCTCAACGGAGCCCGTATCATCAAGGCGCCAACCAGAATCCACATATCCCGAACGATCCGCTTCTTGTTGCGGTACTTGCGGCTGTAGCGACGCCAGCGGGGATGCCGTTCCTGTTGGTCGTCCGGCATTTCAGCCGGCGGTTTGCCTGGGAGCATGCCAGTACCCCATAAGAGGTTTGCGCTTCACTTGTCGTTTGCACCAGAGCTGTCCACGAGCGGTGAGGTCGGCTCTCTCGATCGCGGAGGCACACATCGCGGGGGTCACGACAATGCTGTACTCCCTGAGTCTAAGCAAGGTTAGGGTTTGTTTAACCTCGTCAGACCAACTGGACACGTGGGGAAGATGAGACTATTGTTTCAATATGAGACGCATGTCGCACAACCACGGAGGTGACGGCCATGAGCCTGACACGCGAAGCAATGGATCGTAAGATCGACGAGCATTTCGGATTTGAGGCCAGGGACGATGTCGAAGGCGTGCTGGCGACGCTTGCTCCCAATGCCACGCACGACATCGTCGGGTGGCCCGCCGGGGCTACCGTGGGGAGGGAGAACGCGCGGCGGTTTTACGAGACGATGTTTGCCGACCTTGCGGGAAGCAAGGTGACCTGCACCAAGCGCCTATACGGAGAGAATTTTCTGGTCGACGATTCCATCTGGGAGGGTAAAGCACGGGGCCGTCCCTTTGGTTTCGAGGGCAGAGGTCGATCGCTCAAGTTCCGGATCCTTCATGTCATCGAATTCACCGAGGCCGGCGACATCCAGCGGGAGAACGTCTGGTGCGATTTCACGGCGATGATGCAGCAACTGTCGCAGGATTGACGTGGCTCCCAAGCCTGAGTCGCAGCTGACTAATCGGCAGCTTCGCACCCGCAAAGACCTGCTTCTTGCCGCCGCTCGCCTCCTGAAGGCGGGTGGACGCAAGCCCAGTATGGACGAAGTGGCCAAGGAGGCACTCGTGTCCCGGGCCACCGCCTATCGTCACTTTCCAACGCTGGAGTCGCTCCTTGTCGAAGCGCCCATCGATGATGCGGTGCCCACGCCCCAGGCGCTGTTCGATGATGATTCATCGGTCGACCCCCTGGAAAGGATCGACAAGGCCGAGGCGGCGCTGCACGACATGACCTATCACAACGAAGTGCAGCTGCGGCTGATGTTGGCGTCTTCCCTCTATCGGCAGCGCACGGGCAGCGGAAAGGATGCGGTACCGGTTCGACAGAATCGCCGCAGCGCCTTGATCCAGGCGGCTCTCGAACCGGCGCGCGATCTCTTCGACGGCGCGGTCTATGACCGACTGTGCAAAGCGCTTGCACTGATCTTCGGCACGGAGTCCATGGTGGTCTTTCGTGACGTAGCTCCGATTAGCAGGGAAGAGGCCAGAGCGGTCAAGAGCTGGGCCGCAAGAACCCTCGTGCGGGCGGCAATCGAGGAATCGAAACGCTGAGCTTGTAGCGCGGCGGCACGAGCCCTGACTGCCCTTACTTTGTACTGCGCATTCACAAGACTGTGCCGCCGACAACAGCAATCGAATAGGGCGCAGGCAGAACAGAGAAAACTCGACTGGAATGGTTCTCGCGAATCTGAAACAGCGTGGCCAACGAGACCGTGTACTCTCAAAACTCTCACCACCACAGTTGGCTCGCTCTTTCACGTGCCCCGCACCCCGGCGGTAGGTCGTAGGATTAAGCACGAAGCCGCCAAGAGCAAGTCTGTGCGTTAGTGCGGTGCTGATAAGTTCTGATCGATAATGTTCTCAGTGAGCCTTCAATCGTGCCAAAGGCTCTGCAGTATCTGGCCCAGTGGTGAATCGGGATCGATGTACTTGTGCCATGCTATGGCTTCCGCCTGATGTTCGGCATGGCGACGCTCATGGCAGGCGTGGCACAGTGATACGAGATCATCGAGATCCTCTCTGCCCAAGACCTCGGGATAAGCAATGTGGTGCACCTCACTGGCCTCTACGCCGCAGTCACGGCACCGGCCGTGATCTCTTGCAAGCGCCTCGCATCGGATATTCCTCCATACGTCGGAGTCCAGATATTCTTTGTACGACGACCACTCCGGCTCGGGCTCATCGTACTCATATCCTGTGATTTCTTTTATCACGTCTGCCTCCTATCGGGCGTTTGCTGGGTTTGCGGGAGCGCCGTCGCGAAAGTTGTCACGCGAGGCGCCGAGCAGGCGTGACGAGCTATATCGGGGTTTTCCGCCGCTACGGGCAGGCTGAGCGCGAGCATAGCCGCCTTGCAGCTGGCGCGGACGAATGGGGATCGGTTACCGCGAGCGGTGAGGGGAGTGCTTTGGACGTCGTGCTGGGTGCCTGGCGCGTACTTGTGAGGTATCCCGGGTGTGCGTCCCGTTCCTGAATGCCATCGAACGGCAGGGATGATCCAAGCCGGTCCTTCGATCTTCGCTAATATAAGCCGAGGCTAAAAAGCCGGAATCGACCCAAACCGGAAGTACAGTATGCCTGAAAAAGTATTGCTTTAAGACATTCTCGCACGCTGATAACCACCTCTGATACCAATCTGCGCCCTGTCCGCCTAATTCGCTCGATCTGGCGGGTGCGCCAGTCCTCCGCCAGGATGCGCACCGAGTGCACGCCGAGAAACACCACCAGTGCGACTATCATCAGCAGCACGCCGTCATTTCCCCGATGTGACCACCCGCGCCGTGCCGCCCGCGAATGCCTGGCCGGCGGCAGGCCGGGTCCGCTCACTTTGCGTCATTCCGGCTTCGCCGCAATCGGCCGCCGGCGCGTCATTGATCGATTTCAATGCGACCCGAGCGCCCCCTGCCTAGCCTCGAACGGGTCGAAGTCGTCAGCAGGAGCGCAGAGATGAGCACCATGAGGCAAGCGCCAGACCCGGCAGCACCTGCACAGCGAGGCGCCTGGGCGGCGGCGCTGGCGAGCGTCCTGCTGGCTGCTACACCAGCGCCGGTCGCCGCCGCTGGCGCCTCCAGCGGACTTTCACAACAGGCACCGGCGCAGTCCAGCTACCGCCAGCCGAGCGTGCCGCAGCGCGGCGATGGCATCGAGCCGCGCACCCAGGGTGTGCCGCTGCGCAGCGAGGGAGTGCCGCAACGCGACCAGGGGGTGCCACTGCGCACCCAGGGCGTGCAGCAGAGGGGGCAGGCTGTCCCGCAACGCGCACAGCCCGAGCGGCCCGGCGACGCGCAGCGGTAGCAGCAGTACCGGCAACAGCCGCGCTACCAACAACAGTCGCAGCCGCAGTACCGGCAGTCGCCACAGCAGCAGGCGGCAGGCCGCTCACGGCAGCAACCGGCGGACGACTGGAACGTGCCGCACGACGCGCCCGCCTATCGTCCCATGCCCGCTTCACTACGAGGCGGGCTTTCCCAATGGTCTAGCTGGATATGCCTTGGCTCTCGTATATGGAGTTGTTCTCGGGTTCCTTCGTGCACGGACAAATGGGCTACTGGCTCCTGTGACCGCGCACATAGTGGCCGATCTCGTCATCGGATATATCCTTTTATTCGGCCCGCGCATGACGTAAGTCCTGGACCGTCGGGTTTTGGCCGAACTTCACCGTACCCAAATGCAGAAGTCGGGTGGGTCGCTCCCGGTCGCGAACGGCAGGTTACTGCTCCGAACCGGTCGTACAGGAAACTCTTATATGAGGCTGCTCTAAATTGTGATCAGGCGGCGTGGTTCAAGATTTCCAGATAATGCAACAGGTCAGATCTGACTGTGGGATTGGCACTCATCGTCAGGGTGAGGCGTCCCTGGGGCCGGGTCAGTCGCCCGGCGCGCT
>JASFKW010000099.1:0-14300 GCA_050118435.1 Gammaproteobacteria bacterium
CAACGTTCTGGTCGGCGGAATCCTGATAATAACTGCAGGCATTTTACTCGAGAAGAAATACAACGAGCCAAAGAGCTACTCACCTCCATAAGGAAATACCAGACTTTGCCTTCCATTGTCCCGCAGCAGTACCAGGGATCCAGGGTCACAGATCGCGCTGCCGAGACTGGTCCAGTTCTGTACTCAGTCTGTCGTCCGCCTCGTTGCGTGCCCTTTGCTCCGGGGGTATTACGTCTCTCGGAGCCAACCGGAACAGTCCATCGCCCGTGATAGGACTTGAGGCCTGAAATCAGCAGGTGAAATTCTCTTGGCCCGCTGCCCAAAGCAGGGATTGAACCACCAGTTCCTCAAGACCGCGGGTGTGCTCGGGGTGGGGCGAGTAGAGCAGCACGCGTCCGCGGCCAAAAGTTGTCCGTAAGGCGGCAAGCGCACCAACCCGACCCGCGCCCGGTGGGCCGGCGGGCCAAGACTCGTAGTTGGCCAGGGGTTCGACTGGTGGTAACCCGGGATAGTCGACGGCATACAACATCGGGCCAGCCGCATACTCCATCGCCAAGTGATATTCGTCGAAACCCGACCAGGAACGAAATGACGGCGTCACTGAACAGAGTGCCTTCGCCCGTTTTGGGCGCTTTGCATAGGCACGGTGCACGACGGAAGCGAGTCCAAGGCGCTGCGGCTCAGATCCATCACTGACCCGTGCCAGAAAAGCACCAGCGCAGATGCCGAGAAAGCCGCCTCCGTCGCCCACGAAGGTCTTCAAGGCATTGCGGCCGCCCTCCCCTAGCCATGGCCACTGATACTTTGCCGTCCCGCCTGGGGAAACGAAGACGTCAAACTCAGTTAAGCGGCCCGCAACGAGATGTCTTGGGTGAACCAGCCGCATATCGAGCTGGTCGTGTCTCACCGCCTGAAGTTTAAGCAAATCTCCGATAGATTGATTTGAACAGCCGCCGCCGTGCAAAATCGCCACCTTGACCTTAGCCTTACCTCCACCCACGGATCGCTTCTCAACCATGCCCTCAGACCGAAGCCCTCTAACCGCCCCGCGTGCCTCTTGTTGAGCTGTCCAACGGATTGCTTCCAGCAAGATTGGGGTGGTCTCCGGGCGGCCAAGCGGATCAACGCCAAAGGCAACGGCCCGGCCTCGACCGTGCAGACCGGCGACGATCGCATCCGCCAACAGCATCTCGCCAGAATGCTGCGCGTCGTCGGCATGAAGATCGCTGGCGAAGCGGGCCCAGGACCGATAGGGCGGGCGATCCAGAAAATAAGCGGGTTTGAACAAAGGGCCTTTTTCAAAGCACCAGCGCTGCGGCAAGACGAAGGGCGATGACCGCGTCATCGTCAGTTGGACCCTACCTTGCGCCGGAACCCACTTCGGATAGCCAAAGGCCAGGGCATTGAGGAGCGCTAGGTGTCGGGTAGCACCGTTGTAGCCCTGGCTGGCCAGGTAAGCGCCCCCGCGCAGCCCGACATAGCCGCCGCCCCGGCGAACGAAGCCGTCTATAGCGGCACAACCCTCGGCACCCAGTCCCTTGGCGAGTTTCGTCGCTGACAGTGCGGTGACCACCAGCACGTCAATATCGCCTAGGTCGTTGATCCCCGCCCTGCAGACCTGCAGCTCGTTGGCTTCAGCCAGTACGGCGCTAAGCCTGGATCTTTCTCGACGGTCGGTGGCTTTCCCGCTATAGATGCCGACACGAAGTGGTTCGGCCATCAGGGCACTCGTGGCCAGGCTGTGTGTTCCACCAGCGCGGCCATGCCGCCCTCAGCAAAAACCCGACGCGCCGCTTGGGCCGGGTTCTCCCGCGCTTCCAGCCGGCGGCGCAGCGGCAGCAAGTACTGCTCCTCGCCGCGACCGCGGGCTGACAGTGCGGTCTCGCACCGCTCAAGTACACCATCAAGCAGACCGGGGTTCGGTTCTGGTGCAGCGAGACCGGCTAGCACAACCTGATTGTGCCAGGCACGCATAAGCGGCCAAACCTTATCGCCGAGCAGATCACGCGTGAAAGCCGCCAGGGCTGGCGCAGCCTCAACCATGGACAGCGCGAGGGCAGTCGCCGCCATGTGCTCGGCGGCCGGCTGCTGGCATGCGCTACGGAGCTCCACGGTACCGTAGGCGCCTCGCGGTCGGGCGCTGTACCACAGGTAGTGTTCATGCAGCAGCCAGTCTTCGAAGACACCGGGAGCCTGCGCGCCACCCCGCTCCGCGAGGTGGTCCAGGAAAGTCCCCTCGTACGGCATGGGCACGCCATCAACGTTGCGCCACAAGAAACTCATGCCGGAGAGCCGCTCGACGAATTCAGCGAGATCACTGAAGGGCTCGCGGAGCATGCCATGGCGACCCACATCGCTCCCGATGACCCCCATGCGATGCTCGCGGGCGCTGCACGCAGCGCCGTTACCGCCCTCGACGACCGGCGAGTTGGCGCAGAGCGCGATGCTTATGGGCGTCAGCAGGTTCCCGAGGTTGGTTACCGCAATCACTTCGTCCCGGGCTATATCGACATGCACCTGGTCGCTTGCGGTAAGCGCGTATGTCAGCCAATCAGGCCCGATGACCTTGAGCAACACCTCATATCGGGTCTTGGGTGACATGAAGGCCGGAGTCGCTGTTGTGGCGGGCTGGATGCCATAACCGAGTACTCGTGCACCCAAGCTGTCTGCCGCCCGGACGAGGCGAACCATCGCCTCTTCGTAGTCGTTCCTCAAGACATGAAGATCTTCGCAGGGGCAGGTGATGACCTCGATGGTGCCCCGCCCTACCTCTAGGTAATATGAATAACGAGCCCCGTTTAGGCCGACCATCAGCCCCGTGCGATCGCGCTTCTCAACAAGCGGATGGCTGTCGTTCACCCCGTCCTCGATCAATGGAACCCACAGCTCGGCCACAGGAAATGCTTGGCCGTCCGGATAGACCACCGGGTGCTCGGCTTCGCGACCGACGGTTCGCCATTCCAGTGGACCAGTGGGGAAACACGCCGCATAGCGACTGGCGACAGCCCGGAGGTTCGGGACGGAAAGATCGGGCAACGGCGTGCTCATGGCAACAGCCGACCGCGGCTGGGCGGTGCGGCCTCTAGCCTACCCATGAGCGCAGACAGCTCGCCGAGCTCCCGGTTTGAGCCGCTCGCCGCCGTGCCCTCACTACCTCGATCGACGACACCGCGGCCGAGACCTTCCAGTCTCTTAGCATAGTGACCAATAAGAAAAAGGTTTCTTATTTGAAAGTTTTTCAGCCTCGAAGTGTCTAGCGGCTTCGATGAAAAGGGGACGCCCAGCGCTTTCTCCATTGTCGTCCCTAAGTCCTCGATCTGTTCCAACATATCTTGCTTTCTCCTATCGGAAAGCCCCGCGGTTGCACTCCAGATATTCGGGTTGCGCATAATACGCCTCGTCAGTGCATCGCCAACAAGTCTTTTCGACAGGCTCCTTAGTTGCGTCTTTACAGACGTGGGTGACCGGCGACGACGAAGATGACTGGAGGCTTGTACTTCATCTGAATGTGGAATTTCGGCGAGTTTTGGATATTTCTGTGCCAACACATGACGGATGACGTTGCGGTAATCAAGCATCGCCCGTGGCAACGCAAGATACGTCTTAATTATGTCGGCCTGGTAATAAGGTGTTATTACGTCAAATTGGCTACCCAACAATAACAGACACGCCCCTATGGGCCGTCGTTGCTTATTTTCCAAATCCCATAAAAGAAACGATTGATACGGATCGAAGGAATCATCGATGTTTTCGCGGATTTCCTCATATAACGCTTCTCTTGAAACGTCAAGCTCCGGAATCGGAGCAACCTGGTACAGCCGCATGAAATAGTTCGTCAATTCATCCGCCATGACTTCATGAGAATCATACGCGTCGTCACTGAGCCAGAGACAGAGGTGCTTACCCCATAGTGCGTCCCCGGGGAACCCATGTACAAGGACTTGCCCCTTTTGTTCACTATCGATTTGCATGAGATTGCCCAGCTGTGCTCCGGCGAGGCTCGCCTGGCACTCTGTTGTATCCAGATACAGGTTCAGATACCTGGTGGCATAATCATGCTGAAAAGGCAGAATGGTATGCGGTATATCCAGTAGCTGTGTAATCAACCGGGCAGTCTTGACCTCTGTATAATAAGGCTCGCCATACGTAAAGGCATGCGCCTGTATACCCAAAGAATGGAGCGATGCGGCAATCAAGCGGGAATCAAAGCCGCCCGTCATTCCAAAATTGACCGTGCCAGGATTTCCTTTGACTCTTTTGCTAAGGTAATCTTCTACTCTGCTGGTGGTATCGTCCGCAATCTGGTTTAGCGATCGCGTGTAAGACCTACCCGACGTATCCGGCATAATCCTTCGTGAACGATGAACACGAAGACCTTCAGCGGGCGTCCATTCGTAACAGCTACCTGTGTGTGAACGTCTAATTTTTTGGTGGATCGTTCTGTTCGAAAGAACCGTCTTTATATTGATTAGCCCGGCCAACGCCAAGTGGTCTATGGGGAGCGCCAATTGCGGGAACAACTGAATAATATCACTGGTAGACGTCGCGATCAGGGTTCCGGCTTCGACGTCGGCAGTATATATTGGCTTGATACCCCAAGGATCGCTTTCAAGACGAAACCCCGTCTGCGAGAGCTCCATAAGGTTGTAGTATTGTACCTCCCGGTCGGCGCCCTCGTGGCGCTGCGGCCACGAGCTCGTTTCTGCAATCCCTGCAAAGTTACGACCCGATGCGTGCGAACCCTCAAGAATGTCAAGGATGATTATCCCAGCGTTGGAGATGTTACGTTTCTCTTTATCCGTCGAGTCACAAGCAAAATAATATGAACCATTAGACAATGATTCTAGCTTCAGCGACCGACATCCAACATCGAGATGCTTATTTAACTCGCTCATTGCCCGAAATGAATAGGCAGACCGCGGCAGGAAACATATAAATCGGTTTGTGATAAGCATTTTGAATTCAGAAAGCCAGAATACTCAGATATCTATATTGCTTTCCGCGGTGGGTATTGGCCGCGAATATGTCATCTTTTATCTTATGCGAGCAAGAACAATGCCTGGTGCCACAGAACCGCAACCCCTCCCGAAACATTCAATAAAAAAGCAGCTTAGAAGCCTCACGAGGGATCGATTCACGAGGTTCTGGCAATCTAATTGAAATCCAGCCTCGCAGAAATGCGAGGCTGGCTAGCAGCTAAATCTCAATGGTGAGAAGTGATCACCCCGCTACGAGAGACACCCCCTTTCGAAGACGCGGCCGTCTCTCGATGGTCAATAGCTTTTAAGGCAGCTTGGAACTCTTTCGAGAAGTGTTCACGCAAAGAGCGCCGCATTGCGTTTCTTCTACTGGAAGGATCCGTTCTGCTAAAAATTACCGGATTAGTGTTGATCTCCCACACCTGAAGTCGACCGTCAATGTCAACGCTATAATCAATCCTTCCATATTCTATCCTCGCCAGGTTGAACACTTTGCGTAACTGAGGCTCATGAAAATTGTTCAGCACGTATTCCTCCTCCTCCACCAGTTGTGCTTCGTCGGGTAACTTACTGGGAGCTCGCTTAACCATCCAGTCAGAGCTAAAAAAAATATGTTGGGGAAGAATTCGGTCGCCGACGATGAAAGCAGAGTACTTCCGATAAATCCCGTCTTTGTCCGAAGTATCGCGGAACTCCGTCATGAGCAGGCCTTGGCGGCCTGCTCTATGTTGCGCCTTTTTCAGTTCATCCCTGACACTGATTCCCGGCCGAAACAGTTTTTTCACCGCCCTTCCAAGTCGTCTTGGGGCAATTGACCGCTGAACCAATGAATGGCGGAGCGCTTTGTCTAATGCGTCCGCCGTATGGAGCAAAGGAGAAATACTGCCGGCGTGATCGTGCTCACTGCGCAGGAAAACAGGGAATCTTTCCGGCCTCCGCTGCTCTGCTATTCGGTAAACGTTGAAATCGTTCCAGCCGCGCTCATACAGCGTGCGCAAGAGCTCATAGCGTCTCATAGAGCGAGTGGGATGATTCAGCAGGCGAATTCCGTTGCTGAGGCCTGAAAGGAACCGGCACTCCTGCGTCAATCTTTCATTTTCCGCGCTAGATAGGCGGTCAATGTCAGTGAAAATATAACTTCCAGGCCCCAGCTCCGCGAGACTATTGAGTTTTCCATATGCTATTGGTTTTAGCAACGATGTGAGCGTAGGTGCCCACGCCTTCAGATAATCATTTATCGTATAGGCATGCTGCTCTTTGGCGAGGTAAAATATCATAAGCCTAAACCTCTTTATCAGATCTGCAATTCAGATACAGCTCGCCCGATATTCGAAGCTCGCTGATGCCCGGCACTTAACCGTCGCGCGGCGGTCAATCGGCTGACAAGAGTTCAGCTGAACGGGTTGGCCAACCGGTATCGGCGCAGGCGTGAATACGGTGCGGGACACTTCAGGCGTCGACAACCGTGTTCTCATACTATGTATCCCATGTTTGTTTAATGCTACCGATACCAGGTGTCGGCTGCCTCCCGTGCGCAGGCTCCAACTTGACGTTTCTCGTAAAATAGAATGATGTCGTCGTTGTAAACCTGTTTATTGGTCCAAAGCCAGACATATCGACCTCTATCAAGTCGGATTTCCTTAATAACTCGGACGTCTTTTCTCTCCAGTCCGAATTGTCAAGTATGATAAAGCCGTCATGGCTTAACCTATTTCTGGCTACTGATGCGCACTCAAAACGGTAATTTCCATCAATAATAATTATGTCGAATTCATTCGAATACCTTCCAATCGCTTCAATATATTCCTTCTTGTTCTCCAAGCAGAGGTATTCGACATTATTGGGCAATTGTCCTTTAATCTTTTCATACCACATCCGCTTGTTCTCGATCGAAATCACCTTCTGGCATCGATGCGCCCAGAACATTGTTGAGTTTCCTGAGCCATACTCAAATATCGTTTTCTCTGAAACATCTAATTGCTTTATGTATTCAATTGCTGGGTAGGTATACCATGGAATCGGGTTGCCATCCTTGTCTATGCATTCCCGTCGCAGTATCGTCTTGAATTGGCCGACTTCAAGACTGAGTATTTTGTAGTTTTCGACCGTTACCCATATTGCTCTCCGATAGTCTCGGATAGGTGCCCGTATTGCCCGAGGTATGAACTTTTTCAGAAGCCTTTTATTCATTGCCTGATCTCTGCGCGTTCCTACCGAAGTTAAGCCCTCTCGCCCCTGTTGACCAGCAGCAGCCAGTGTTCGGCGACGTACTGGCGCTCAAATACAAGCATTAGCGTGCAATATACGAGTATCCCGAGAGCTGCCAAGGCAAGAAGCCGCGTAGTATCACCCACAGGAAGCGCATTCATGGCAAAGTAAACACCAAGCAGCGCGATGCCTGTAGCGGCGCTAATGACTGCTGGGCCACGAAGAACCCCCAGATAGTCCGACACGCGAAGTCCGATCAGCGGCTGAATCATGAACCGTGCTATGGCAAAGAAGTTGACCGCTGTGACGATCAAATACGCGAACGCCACCGCATGCACTCCGTATTTGACAACATACGAAAATACGCACGCGTTCATCACAGATACAATGAGGTACCACTTGAAGATGATATCGGGGCGTCCCTTCGCCAGCAGAATCGACCCTATGGGGTTTATCAGCGTCTTCAGCATGCCGAGTGACGCAAGAATTTGAATGAGAGGCACAGCACCCAGCCATCTTTCGCCGAACAACACGGGAACGATGATCGGTGCTGTGACCCCGGCAGCAACCAACGCAGGAAATGTTACGAACGCAATCATCCTATTCAGCTGCAGGTAGCCGCGGCGTAGAGCAGTGTTGTCTGATTGCTTCTTGGCGAAGATGGGAAACGCAACTTGGGTCAGCACTGGATTGAGCTTGTGCAGTGGCATCAGGACAAGCTGGTATGCCACCATATAAACGCCGAGCACTTCAGCACCCAGAAAACGACCAATGATCATGTAATCGACGTTGGATGCGAAATAGGTTGCCGTCCGGCTTCCCATTTGATACATCCCGAAGCCGATGAATCCTTCCAAATCGTTCCTTCTGAAATGTAGCAACGGGCGCCACACTTTCCAGCCGAGCCACGCGAATATAAGGCTTTTGGTTGAGACGATCGTTAGATAGCCCCACACCAAAGCAAATACGCCTTGACCGGAAAGGGCCGAGCACACTGCTACCGCCGTGCCTACTACAGCCGCAGACATCTCAACCTGCGCCAGTGGCTTGAACTTGAGCTCTCTTCGCAGCAGGACCCTGAACTGCTGCCCTATCGGCGCGATCAAAAAAGCCAGCGCGGCCCAAGAGACAAGCGCGGTTAACCGCGGTTCCCCAAAGAGTTGGGCAACGAGTGGTTCCGCTGCACATACCACCGTGAACACCAGCATGCCCACGACTATGTTCAGCCAGTAAAGGCTCGACAGCTGTTCGCGAGTTGCATTTTGGCGATGGATAATTGCGTTGCTGATTCCGCCATCGGCGTAGATCTCGCCAAAACCAATAACAACAGTGACCATGGCCATCAAGCCAAAGTCCTCGGGGGCCAAGAGCCGGGCAAGGACAACGAGCCGGACCATTCGCAAACCTTCGACAACAGCGGTAGAGGTACCCTTCCATTTGACGCCCGAGGCGGCTGCTTTTTTTAGCGACGTGTACACGGCCTCCTCCTGTCGATTCTTTTCACCCCCACGCTAACCGGTCCAGCCGTGTTTACAGATAATCGGTTCTGTATATGGACTCGGCGGTTGCCGCCATATCCGGCTCCGTGGCGGGCGGGATGGCTGACTTGGTAGAGGCTCACCACCCGACCGCGACGAGTGGTTGCGAGAGGGATGGAGACGGTCGGTCGCATAGCCACCAACATGAGGGGCAGAATGAAGCAAGAAGACGCGTCAGCGTCCGAATTGTCACGTTCCGCCTCGCTCACCTGAGGGTATAGGCGAGCGACCAGCGGGGCGTATGTCGGTATTCTTCATAGTCCACTTCCTCAGCGACCCCTTCGACGGCCGACAAAAGCTCTTGGCGTGTAGGATAGTTCTTGATAATCTCTAACACTGACCCGTCTGGCAGCTGTCGCTTCTGTAGGATATTTCCCTGGTCATCGTAGCGCATCTTCTTGTGCGTCATAACCCAAGGACGGGAGACGCCTACCACTCGCCGCAAGCCGCACCATTTGCGGGTGACACACAGGTGGTCAATGAATACCACCCTCGCTCCCGTGTCCAGTTTACTGTGCAGGGCCTGCAGGAACTCCGGGATTTTTGGCTTGGGTATATGTGACCACCAGTCGACAGCGAACGCGCCCGTGAAGGGCCCGGCAATGCCTTCCAAGGTGTAGGCATCGGCTTGCTGAAAACGCACCAGGCTATTAGCGTATTTTTTGGTGGCCGCCTCAGCCAGCACCGTATCATTCACGTCGGTAGCGACAAGGGAGTGCGCGAACCCGGACACGGTTTGCGACCACCTACCCGGACCGCAGGCGATCTCCAGCACGTCCCGGCCCGCCAGGTTTTTCTTCAGTAGCTCGATGAGTTTCCGGTAGCGTGCCCAGACCTCGGGCTTGTTGTATCCCATGCTGTCGTCATATATCTGAGCACGCTCCCGGTAGTACCCTTCCATCTTTCGCACAACGCCCTGATCTGCCATGTGATCCTCCTCCCTAGTAATTTGATTCGTTTGCCGACTAGCGGCTCAACTCCCGCAACAGCTCCTAACACCGGTCGGCACGGGGCGAGACCACTCCCGCTGTCGGCTCGTATCCACCTTTCCCTTTTGGGCAGGCACGTCTCCAGCACTGTGCTCTGGGATCAGTTCGAGAACTCGAACAGGTTCATGAGATCTCCTATGGCAGGGCTGTTGACAGGAACATAGGGATTGCTCCCGGTCACCGGGTTGGGCAGACCATCGTGGCTGCGTTCGGACAGCGGCGTCAGTCCCCAGTTCGCCTGTATGAATTTCAGAATTGAGGCCAGGTTGTAGTAAGTGTGATCCACATAGCCGGCTCTGGCATGGGGGGAGACCACGATAAAGGGCATACGCGGCCCGTCGCCGAAGAAGTCGATCGGCTGAATGTATCCGGAATCATAGTATCCGCCGCCCTCATCAAAGGTGATGAATATGGCCGTGCTGGCCCACAATGCCGGGTTCGCCTGTACGTTATTGACCACGCGTTCGACAAGATCTTCAAACTTGGCCACCGTAGAGTTACCCGGATGGCCGGACTTGCCGTTGGGGGGCGCAATGAAGGACACGGCAGGCATGGTTGCCTCGTCGGCGACGTCGTCCCAGAACGCACTCAGACCCTGCAGGTTATCCTTGAGCGAACTGGTCATCACTGCGGTCGAGTGCGTGAGTGGGTCACAGATAGAGCAGTACCCGATACCATTCGCGTTGTTGCGTCCGCCCGAATACCATTTCCAGGAGACTCCCTTGCTCGACAGCGATTCGGCGATGGTGGGCACGGTCTGCGGCGGCGTCGTGTACTCGTTCGGACCCAGCGGCCTTGGCGTGCCGTCCCGGAAGTAGCCGGGCTTATAGTTGTTCACCAGGTAATAGGTATCCGCTGCACAATTGCCGTTCCTGAATGGCGCGTATGGCAGGGCGTCCAGGTAGTCACGGATTGGGGCTACCCCAGGCTGGCTCCGGTCGGCGCACTTGACATAGGAGCCCCCGGCGTAACCATCCTGCGTATAACAGTTGTTCGTACCAGGCTGCGGGTCCGGATTCTCGATCTGGTTTGGCCATGGCGCAGCGAGCGCGCCGTCCTCGTTGAAAAAAGCGACATCACCGGTGGCCAGATAGAAATAGTTCGCGCCAGTCCCCCCCATGAAGCCCTGGTGGAAGTTATCGCTGATCGCGTACTGCTGCGCCAGGCTCTTGAAATAGGGCGCATCGCCGGTCGTCATGTTGTAGAACCCCATGCCTTCGCCACCGAAGTTACTGTCGCTGCAGGTCGCCGTCGGGTTCGTCAGGCTATCCGGGCCCTCTCCGGCGGTTTCCGCGACCCATACGACGAGGTCCAGCGGTCCCCTGTCCACCTGCTGCCACATCTGGAAAAACCGGTGCACCGGATCCCCGGCATAGTCGTCGTAATCGATATGGTGCGTGATCTGAAACGGTCCATTCGGCAGATCGTCGGGAAAGCGCTGGTCGGGAAGAGCGTGTGGCTGACCTTTTGCATAGATGGTACTGGGTTGGGGCAGCGTGGCGTAGGGACCGGTTTGCGGGGGGGTGATGCTGTACATCCCGGTGACAACGGCCTGATTCTGTGCCGCGTCGAAGAAGTTGGGCCCTGGGCTGCCATCGGCATTGACAATACCGCGGGAAAGCAGGTTGTCGATGGACTGCCCGGCGCCGGGTGTGTAGACACCAAAGAGATGATCGAAACTGCGATTCTCCCCCACAAGAACAATGACGTGTTCAATTGGCGTGGCGGTGCCGCTGGACGCGCTGTTGAACTCGACGTGCAGCAGCGGCGCAGCCGCCTGATCGCCGTTATATGACTCCGCCACGCGTTTGCCGGACCCACTGATCGTGATCACCAGCGGGTTGCCGCTTGACCAGCCCGGACGGTTTACGATCTCCTGAATAATCGGCGCCAGATTTGGGGTGCGCTGTTCAGGACCGGCCGCACCCACCGTCGTCCAGGACGGCGGAGCCCAGCCCACGTCTGCCGTGGTCCGCGGACGCGATGAAATATCGAACGATTCATTACTGAATATCGTGGCACTGTCGCTCGCCTCACCGACAATCGTCAGGTCAGTCGTGCGCCGGGTCGTTTGATCGACCGTGAATTGAATATACGCCTCTGTAATGCTTGCGCCCTGGGGGATAGCGACAGACGTGAAACGCATTCCCACTGTCTGCTCGTCGCCGCGATCTCTTACCAGTTCCAGGTCACTGCTGGCTATGACAATCTCCCCATCACTACCTTCTTCCGCGTCGTCCCGGCTCGCCGAAATTCTTACGTCCACAGCCTCCGCTGAAGCGGCATCAGCGAACATAACCGTGGTCAGCACTACTACAAGTAAACCCAGCGTGTGACGTGTAAAGACCCCGGTTAAGGCGCGACAAGCCCGAATTCGCTGTCCAAGGAGTTCTCTAACCCGCATACGTATTGCCTCTCCTTTCTTCGTCGTCTGTTCGCCTCTCAGTAGGTGAAAACAGAATCGTAGACATGGTGACCTTCCAAGTTTCAAATGGCTATATCACGCGACCAAGGGCGCAGATTTCCGGAGGTAGGCAAACCTTGCCAGATTGTCGCGCGCTACGCTTTCGACGACTTCCAGATCCTTCTCCGAGAGGGATCTAATCGAGCGCTCGTTCATGCTGTCCTTAACCGCCTGGCTCTGGCCGTGGATCCGGTATTCACGGTTCTGCACAGGTTCCAGCGAGCGATTGACGCTTAACCAGCTGAGGATGTCGGCGACAACCGCATTGGGATCCGCGATCAAGTCCTCGTACCTGACCAGCGTCTTTCTCTCGAGATGCTCGAAGTCACCCAGCATGGTATCAACACAGGCGTTCCATTGGCGGCCGGCATCCTCGATGCTTACACCTACTCTACGCGCCAAACCCTCCGCAACCGCATAGCCGTTGCGGATCAGACCGATGAAATAGGCCTCCGGAAAGTGTTTTTGCAGCCACCGGGTCCGCACGGCATTGGGCGGGGATTTCTCGAGATAGAACTCGCGTGATGCATCATTCATGAATGACATCCATTGTCTCTTTATCCTGCCTACATCGATATCTCTGTCGGAGTTTTCGTCGAGGCGGTATTTCGGAGTCAATGCCCACAGGCGGTATGTTCCTTCCTCCGCGGGGCGCGGCAGTTGGTCCTGGTAGTTTTGCCCCTCAAAGCGCATCGATGCGATTTCCGGCTGCGCGGCCAACAACTCGTGAAGCACCGTGCTTCCCGAGTTCGTGCAGCTGACAATGAATACCCATTTCTTGCCGCACGGCAGTTTCCCGAATCTACCTGCGTACCGACGCTTGGCCTTGTTCAGTCTGAGCTTGAACCGCTTCTTGAAGGATCTTTTTTGCTCGGTTATCGATGCGCTCACGCCACGCCCCCTGTTCTCCAGTGTCGCCGGGATTGAGTGTTTCAGGATTACTAACAAGCTGGCAAAAACAGTGCCAGCCTGAAATGTGCTATAGGCTGATCTCTAATCGATGACTGTTCTGCTATTTTCACCTAGCGCCGGGGCTTGCTGCAGACAGCGGAACTCTCACATTTGAATGTCCGAATGTGGCGGCTCTCAAAGCTGAGAGGCCGCCGCTCGTGCGGCTCCGGCGGCTCTCACCGGATTGTCTGCACTCCCGCCCGCTGTGGCTATACTCTTCCTGAGGCGACGAGTGCCAATCCGATACGGCCTTGGCGCTTCCTGCAAGCCATTCCTTGCATCTAAGGGAGTAGGAGGCAATATATGTAAATACCACTGGCCAGGACAGACCGGGCGTCCGAGCACCCGCTGACTTTTTGATTACGGAGGACTGACATGGAGACACGACAGTGGCTCAATTACCCCGCGGCGCTGGTAGCGGGACTGTTCATTTTCGGAGCGCACGCCGACGACGTCACCGAGAGCTTTGACGAGATCGACAGCAACGGCGATGGCTACATCAGCCGTGATGAGGCGCAGGCGATGCCTTCCCTTGCCGACGTCGATCACTGGGCAAAATATGACAAGGACGACGACGGCCAGATCGACGCGGTCGAGTTCAGCGCGTTCGAGGCCAAACATATGGAAAAAGAAACGCAGGAACCGCAGCCGACAGAGTAAACACGCACTGAGCCGGGGGGGGTGTCTTGTGCCTCCCCGGCGCCCGCCGGATGCCCTCAGCCACGCGCAGCCGCACTCAACATCAGTGTTTCAGCACAAACCCATGCAGACCCGTCTGGTCGCGGTATTCTCCAACCATCTCGCCGACAGCATTGATGCCGTGCAGAGAGGTCGTTACTGCGCCTGGGTAGTCGATGGTGAAAAAAGCACCGCTTCTGGTCATAAGGAAGCCGTGGTCCACGCCATTGGCATCCTGATACTGTCCCACGATCTCGCCACCGGCGCTGATATCGTTGGCATTAGTTTCCGCTTCCGCGCCGGAAACATCAATCGTCATGAAATTCCCATGCCTGTCCCGCACAAAGCCCAACGTCGCACCGCCCTGCTCGCTGTAGCTTCCCACGATCTCACCGGCCGGATTGATACCGGACAGCTGGGTTTCAAAGGTGCCCAGGAAATCGATCGTGGTGAACGTCGCGTCCGTCGCAATCAGGTAACCGTGGTCCACGCC
>JASFKW010000100.1:0-14220 GCA_050118435.1 Gammaproteobacteria bacterium
ATTAGAATATTCTTATAGTCTTTCTCTTCTGTCAACCCCCCCATTCGAAAAAAATCGATCCGCGCGCGCGCCGGCTCGCCAGGAGGCGAGAGCGAAACCGCCGGGCCTCGAACCCCCTGCTTGTGTGGGTGGCTTGCCTGCACCTGACGCCGGAGCCGGGCAGCGGCGGCCGCCCACTCGCGGGCGCAAACGACTCCGTGGAATCCGAGGGAATTCACGCTCCCGGGATTCCGGCGGGCCGGTCGGGACTGGGGCATCGAGGCAAGTCGAGGCAATATAAAAAAAAGCGCAGCTGGGGAGCTGCGCTTCAAACCACCAAAGGAGGATTGGAGGAGACTGACCGGGCAGTTACGGTTGGGGGCTACCCGATCAGCTGTTTATTATCTTCTAATATGCTTAAAGAGATGTCAACCCTCTTTTTGCATTTTTTGCACGGCCTTCCATCGTCGCGCGTCCGAGGGCACAGCCCGTCCCTTCGAGGACGCTCGACCAGGAAGAAAGGCGACTCGACGCCAGTCAGATTTTCAGCCGCTCGACGACGCGGCCGTTCAGCAGGTGCTCGCTGATGATTTCGTCGATATCCTCTTGATCGATGTAGCTGTACCAGGTCTCCCCCGGGTACACGACCACGACGGGCCCTTCCGCACAACGGTCGAGACAACCCGCGGTATTGATGCGCACCTTCCCCGGCCCGGCGATGCCCAGCTCCTTGGTGCGCTGCTTGGCGTAATCGCGCATCGCCTGCGCATCGAAGCGCTGGCAGCAGGCCGTGCCGTCCTCGCGCAGATTGGTGCAGAAAAACACGTGATACTGGTAATAGGACATCGCGGCAAGATACCCGATCGCGGCAAAAAATGACAAGCGCGCTTGTAAGTGCGCGACACAGGGGTTATCTCTAACCCATGAACGATCTGTCCGCCACGGACCGCTGCGTGAAGTGCGGTCTGTGCCTGCCCCACTGCCCCACCTTTACCCTCAGCGGCATCGAAGCCGACTCGCCGCGCGGCCGCATCAGCCTCATGCAGGCCATCGACAGCCCGGACGTGAAGTGGTCGCCCGGGCTGTTCCGCTACCTGGATCGCTGCCTGGAGTGCCGCGCCTGCGAGGCCATGTGCCCGTCGAAGGTGCCTTTCGGGCGGCTGATGGACAGTGCCCGGCTGCGCATGGAGCCGCATCGCCGGCGGCCGCTGCCGCGCCGCTGGCTGCGCGCGGCGGGCATGGCCATGGTGACCTCGCCCGCCCGCCTCCGGGGGCTCGGTGCGCTGCTGCACCTGCACCGCCGCCTCGGCCTCCACCGTCTGGCCGCCGATGTGCCGGGCATACCCCGCAGCCTGAAACGGCTCAATCGCATGCTGCCGGCGCAAGCTTCGACGAAGCGGCCGCGCTCACCAACGGGCGCCGCGCCGCGGGGCCCTGTCGACCTGTTTCTGGGCTGCATTGCCAACGTCCTCGACCGCCGCACCCGCGACGCCTCGCAGCGCCTCCTGGAGGCGCTGGGCTACCGCGTCAACATTCCCGCGGGACAGGTCTGCTGCGGCGCACTGCACCAGCACGGCGGCGATCCGGCCCGGGCGAAACGGCTGGCCGCTCAGAACCGCTCGGCCTTCGGCGACAGCGACGGACCCGTGCTGGTGACCGCAAGCGGCTGCGCGGCGCAATTGAGCGAATACGGAGCCCTGTACGGGGAAACGGCGCTCGGTCGGCGAGTGGTCGACATCACGCATTTTCTGCTGACCGAGGGGCAGGGGGAGCTGCACTTCGATCCGCTCCCGCGGACCGTTGCGGTCCACCTGCCCTGCACGCACCGCAATGTGCTCAGGCAGGGGCAGGATGTCCTCGCGGTGCTGACCTGGATCCCGGAGCTGACGGCGCTGCCGGTCAACCCGCGGGGCGGCTGTTGTGGTGCAGCCGGAAGCTATATGCTGACCGAGCCCGAGGTGGCCGATCAGCTTCGAGATCAGGTCGTCGACCGGATTGCGGCCAGCGGCGCGAGCATGCTGGTGACCACCAACATCGGCTGCGCCCTGCACCTGCAGGCCGGCCTTCGGGAAAGAGGCATCGACATCGATGTGGTGCACCCTGTGGTGCTGCTGGAGCGGCAGCTGAGGAGCATGGCTGACGAAGAGGCCCCTGCTTAGCCACAGAAAGCACCGAAAGCACAGAAAAGCGATATTGTCCGTTACTGGCGGTCACCAGACCAGAAAGACAATCTGTCCGTGCTTTCCGTGTCTTCCGTGGCCTTTCACCCCGACCGCGAAATGGCCCGGTGACCGATGTCGCGACGATAGTAGACGTTGTTCCAGCGGATCTTTCCGGCTGCGGCATAGGCACGCCGCTGCGCGGCCGCCACATCGTCGCCCAGGGCACAGACACAGAGGACGCGGCCACCGCTGGTCACCACCTCGCCGCCACGCCGGCGGGTGCCGGCGTGGAAGACCTTGACGTCCTCCTCCTGTACCGCATCCAGGCCGTGGATCACGTCACCTTTGGCATAGCTGTCGGGATAACCGCCGGCGGCGAGAACCACGCCCAGGCTGGCCCGCGGGTCCCAAACGGCCTGCACCCGATCGAGACGCCGGTCGAGCGCCGCCTCGCAAAGCTCCACGAGGTCCGAGCGCAGCCGCAACATGATGGGCTGGGTCTCGGGATCGCCGAAGCGCACGTTGTATTCGAGCGCCCGCGGAGCGCCGTCGGCACCGATCATGAGGCCGGCGTAGAGAAACCCCGTGTACGGTCGGCCGTCCTGTGCCATGCCGCGCACCGTTGGACCAATCACCTCGTCCATGATGCGCCGGTGCAGCGCCTCGGTGACCACCGGCGCGGGCGAATAGGCACCCATGCCGCCGGTGTTGGGTCCGGTGTCACCGTCGTCGCGCGCCTTGTGGTCCTGGGAGGTGGCGAGCGGCAGCACGTGCTCGCCGTCGACCATGACGATGAAGCTGGCCTCCTCGCCGGAGAGGAACTCCTCGATGACCACGCGGTGCCCGGCCTCGCCGAAGGCGTTGCCGGCCAGCATGTCGCGACAGGCGGCAACGGCCTCCTGCTCGGTCTGGGCGAGGATGACACCCTTGCCGGCGGCCAGCCCGTCCGCCTTGACCACGATCGGCGCTCCGTGCGCCTCGATGTAGGCTGTGGCTTCTTCCAGATCGGTGAAGCTCCCGTAGGCGGCGGTGGGGATGCCGTGACGCGCGAGGAAATCCTTGGTGAAGGCCTTGGAACCCTCCAGCTCGGCGGCGGCCGCGGAGGGCCCGAAAATCCGCAGGCCGCGGGCCTGGAAACGGTCGACCACCCCGGCCACCAGCGGCGCCTCGGGACCGACGATGGTCAAACCGATGCGCTGCTTTTCGGCGAAGTCGACCAGCCCGCCGATGTCCTGCGCGCCGACGTCGACGTTCTCGAGCTTCGGCTCCGCCGCCGTGCCGGCGTTGCCCGGCGCCACGAAAACTGTTTCGACCCTGGGCGACTGCGCCGCCTTCCAGGCCAGCGCGTGCTCGCGGCCGCCGCCGCCGATGACGAGTACTTTCATTGTTGAGATTTCTTTGTGTCCTCAGCGTCCTTCGCGGTTAACCAACACCGTCTGTTCTTCAGACGAAATTCAATGCCGGAAGTGCCGCATCCCGGTAAACACCATCGCCATGCCGTGCTCGTTGGCGGCGGCGATGGTTTCCTCGTCGCGCATCGAGCCGCCCGGCTGGATGACGGCGCCGATGCCGGCGGCGGCCGCCTGGTCGATGCCGTCGCGGAACGGAAAGAAGGCGTCGGAGGCCATCACCGAGCCTTTGACCTGCAGTCCCGCGTGCTCGGCCTTGATGCGCGCGATGCGCGCGCTGTTGACGCGACTCATCTGTCCGGCGCCCACGCCGACGGTCATGTTGTCGCGCGCATAGACGATGGCGTTCGACTTCACGAATTTGCTGACCCGCCAGGCGAACAGCAGATCCTGCATCTCCGCCTCGGTGGGCTCGCGCTGGGTCACCACGCTCACCGTGCTGAGCAGCTCCAGGTCGGCGTCCTGGACCAGCAGACCGCCGGTGACCCGCTTGAAATCGAGCCGCGGCGCCGGCGTCTGCGGCCAGGCGCCGCAGGCCAGAACGCGAACATTCTTCTTGCCCGCCAGCACCGGCAGGGCGTCGTCTGCAATCTCGGGCGCGACGATCACCTCGACGAACTGGCGTTCGACGATGGTCTTCGCGATCCCGGCGTCCAGCGCCGCGTTGAAGGCGATGATGCCGCCGAAGGCCGACTCCGGATCGGTCTGATAGGCGCGCTCGTAGGCCTCCAGCAACGATGCGCCATAGGCGACGCCGCAGGGATTGGCGTGTTTGACGATCACGCAGGCCGGACCGTCACCGAACTGCTTCACGCACTCCAGCGCGGCATCGGTATCGGCCACGTTGTTGTAGGACAGCGCCTTGCCCTGCAGCTGCCGCGCCGTCGCCACCGCCGCTTCCGAAGGATGGTGCTCGATGTAGAAGGCCGCGCCCTGGTGCGGGTTCTCACCGTAGCGCATCGACTGTACCTTGCGGAACTGCAGGCTGAGCGTCTGCGGAAAGGCCTGCCTGTCACCCTCGGGACCGAGGCCGCCCAGATAATTGGCGATGGCGCCATCGTAGCGCGCGGTGTGCTCGAAGGTCTTGACCGCGAGCCGGTAGCGGGTCGCGGCGCTGACCTCGCCGCCGGCCTCCATTTCTTCCAGCACCGGGGCATAGTCGGCGCTGTCGACGATCACGGTCACGGCCGCGTGGTTCTTGGCCGCCGCCCGGATCAGCGCGGGCCCGCCGATGTCGATGTTTTCGATGGCGGTCGCCAAATCACACTCGGGACCGGCGACGGCCTGCTCGAAGGGGTAGAGGTTGACCGCCACCAGGTCGATGGGCGGAATCCCGTGTTTCTGCATTACCACCTCGTCGGTCCCACGGCGACCCAGAATCCCGCCGTGGACCTTGGGATGCAGGGTCTTGACCCTCCCGGCCATCATTTCGGGGAAGCCGGTATAGTTGGAAACCTCGACCACCGGCACACCGCTTTCGGCCAGCAGCTTCGCGGTGCCGCCGGTGGAGAGAATCTCCACGCCGGCCCCGCTCAGCCGCCGGGCGAACTCGACCACACCGCTTTTATTCGAAACGCTGATCAGCGCGCGTTGAATGGCTGCCATGAGATTGTTTCCCGTCTGGGTGGGTTAATAGCCACGGACAACACGGAAAGCACGGAGGCGCTCGAGTGTTGATGGCCACGGACTGCACGGAAAGCACGGACGTGCTCGAGCGGAAAAAAACGGGTCTTCCGTGGTTTCCGTGCTTTCCGTGGCCGAATGACTACCACCGCGGCTAGAGCAGGCTGTAGAGCTTCAGCTTCTTGCGCAGGGTGCTGCGATTGATGCCGAGCACCTCGGACGCCCGCGTCTGGTTGCCCCGGGTGCGCCGCATGACGCATTCCAGCATCGCCTGCTCCACCTGACCGATCACCATGTCATAGACGCCCTCGGGCTCATGACCGTCGAGGTCGGCGAAATAACGCTCCAGCGCGGTCTGCACACTGGTGCGCAGCGGCTGCTTGCGGCGCTCGGTGGGAACCACACATCGCGCCGCCGCCTTGCTCTCATACGCCACGGCACTCATGCAGCCATCCCCTGTGTTTCGCACAGGCGGTCGAAAAAGGCGTGTGTCAGGCGCAGCTGCTCGTCGACCGATTCCGCCCGGTTGACACTCTGGCGGAAGGCCACCCCCTGCCGGTATCCCCTGCTGTACCAGCCGATATGCTTGCGGGCAACGCGTACGCCCGTGCAGGTTCCGTAAAACGAATAAAGGTTTTCAAGATGCGCGATCATGATAGTTCTTGTCTCCTCAGCCGGGGGGTCCGACGGCAATTCTCCGGTGGCTAAATATTGCTCGATCTCTCGGAATATCCAGGGGCGTCCTTGCGCGGCGCGACCGATCATTACGGCATCAGCGCCGGTCGACTCGAGCACCCGTCTCGCTGTTTCAGGCCCGGTGATATCCCCATTCGCAATCACCGGTATGGACACTGCCCGTTTCACATGACCTATGGTTTCGTATTCAACACCTCCTTTGAAGCCGCAGGCGCGGGTGCGCCCATGAATGGCAAGCGCCTGCACGCCCGCCTGCTCCGCCAGCCGGGCGACCGACACCGCATTGCGGTGCTCGGCATCCCAGCCCGTGCGGATCTTGAGCGTGACCGGCACATCGACCGCCGCCACCACGCTGTCGAGAATGCGCCTGACCAGCCCTTCATCGCGTAACAGCGCAGACCCCGCCATCTGGTTGCACACCTTCTTGGCCGGGCAGCCCATGTTGATGTCGATGATCTGCGCGCCACGCTCCACGTTGAACCGCGCAGCCGCGGCCATCATCGCGGGATCGGCACCGGCGATCTGGATGGAGCGGGGCTCGATCTCACCCGCGTGATCCATCCGCCTGAGACTCTGCCTGCTGCCCCAGAGCGCAGAGTTGCTGGACACCATCTCGGACACCGCCAGGGCTGCGCCCAGCTTCTTGCAGAGCTGTCGGAAGGGTCGATCGGTGACGCCGGCCATAGGAGCGAGTACCAGCCGGTTGCGCAACTTGTACGGACCGATCTGCATACCGGTTGAATCGACTCCTTAGCAGTTCCGAAGAGGAAAGGGCTGCCAATCATACCCGCGCTTTGGTACAGAAAAAAGCATCCGGCGACACTTTCTGTAGCGGGTCAGCGACCGCTTATAGATGCTTCACTGCACTTGTTTATTCTCTTTACGCTGCAAAACAAGGCGAGGGATTATGTGCGTTGTCGTCGTATAACAGAGACGGCTTCAACGCCGTCCCCAAGTCAATGGAAAGCGGGGAAAGTATATTCGGCAGCAACATCCATGCCGTACACCAGCCGCCAATCCGGTGTCAGAATTTTTGTCAGAGAAACTCAAACTGGAACGACACCGCACGCTCACCGGGGTCGATCACTTCGAGCATCAGTCGAGCGTGCTCACCCGGCTGCATCTGCTTCGATCCACGATGCTCATCGGTCAGATATTCATCCGCAGTGAAGCGTCCGACCGCGACCGGCGTACCCGAGACGTCCGAAAAGGAAACCTCGAACAAAGGAAAGGCCTGCGCAAACTCAGCCTTGTTGACGAAGCTCACATTGATCAGCAACGCCTCATCGACGCCCGGGTGGTCGCGGACCTGTCGCTCCAGAATCTCGACCTGGCCCACGTCGCGACGCGGCGGTAGATCACAGCCCAGGTGGCCACAGGCAAACTCCAGCGCAGGCCGCAGCTGCGGCAGCGCCGCCAGGCGATGGCGCTCCGCATACCCGTACTGCACCACCAGCAGCCCGGCCAGCAGCAGTGACGCGGCAATGGCGCCCCAGGCGCGACCGGACACGCGCTCGCGGTACACGTCGTCGAGCAGCAGCACCTCGGAGACTTCCGGGCGAGGTTGTTCATCGGCGCGGCGTGCCCCTAGGAATTCTCCCGTTGACGGCTGCGCATAGAGATCCAGGTCGGATACCAGCGCGGCTGACCGACGGGCGCCGATCGCCTCGCCCTGCTCCAGTGCAGGAACCGGCGCAGCGGCGGTATCGGTGTCTGCTTGTTCAGGCACCGACGGAGACCACTCGAAGGACTCATCCGCGGACCGGTCATCCTTCGCTTCATTGACGCCGTCGACCGCCTCGATGTCATCCGGCGCCTGCTCAGCGCCGACTTCAACGACCGCCATGCCGAAGTCCGGCTCCGCTTCAGCCTCCTCGGCCGCCGCGACCGCCGGGCTCGAGCCGGTGGCAGCCGACTGCGTCCACAGCCGCGGGTTTTGAGGCTCCGCCTCCCCCTGCTTCTCTGTCGCGCTTCCGCCGACGGGCTTGCGGGAGGACGGCACCCGCTCCAGCGCGCGGCTGATGAGCGCATCGATGTCGTCCGCCGTCTCCTGCGTCTGCTCCGCGCAGGCGAGCGCCTGCTGCGGATCCTCGAACACGGCACCCGCAGCACTGAACGTGGTGCGACAGGTGCCGCAGCGCACCCGGCCACCGGCGAGCCGCAGGTGCTCGGGCTGGATGCGGTACAGGGTTTTGCAGGAAGGACAAGCGACGTACATGGATTACCCTATCAGTCGTTTCCCTTGGATCAATATAGCCACGGAAGACGCGGAAAGCACGGAAAGCTCTTTATGTCACACCGGGTCACCATGGTTTGTCACCAACAAAGCGCTGAGATCACTTCCGTGTTTTCCGTGTCTTCCGTGGCTATGTTTCACGCACCCCGTGCAGCCGCACCCACCCGTCGCGCTCCACAGGCGCCTGCAGCGAGAACCAGGGCCGATAAGCATCACTCACCGCCGCCGCCTGATGTTCAAGAATACCCGAAAGCACGAGATCGCCGTGCTCCCTGACGCGCGGCGCCAGTACCGGTGCGAGCTCGATGAGCGGATTGGCCAGAATGTTCGCCAGCACCAGATCGAAGACACCGGGCGGCAGCCGTTCGGGCAACGCCGTGTCGAGCCGCGCCGAGACGCCGTTGCGCGCCGCGTTCTCACGCGTCGACCACAGCGCCTGCTCATCGATGTCCACGGCCCATACATGCTCTGCGCGCAGTTTCACTGCAGCGATGGCGAGTATCCCGGAACCGCAGCCGTAATCCAGCACGGCGCGGCCCTCGGGTGGGTGCGCATCCAGCCATTCCAGACACAGAGCCGTGGTCGGATGGGTCCCCGTGCCGAAGGCCAGCCCCGGATCGAGATCGATGGTGACGGTCTCACCCTCAACGGGCGGCGCCTGTCCCGCCGGGCAGACCCACAGCCGCTCGCCGAAGCGCATCGGCCGGAACTGATCCAGCCACGCGCGCTCCCAGTCCCGGTCGGCGAGCGTCTCCGCCTTCAGGCGCTCGGCCAGCTGCGCCCCGAACGCCGAAGCCAGCCGTTGCTTCAGACTCTCCAAGTCGAGCCCCGGGCCGAACAGCGCCGTGAGGCGCGTCGCCGACCAGAGCGGCGTGGTGCCGGGCGCCGGCTCGAACAGCGGCTGGTCGGCCGCGTCTGCAAAGCTCACCGAAAGCGCGCCCTGCGCTTCAAAGAAGGCGGACAGGGTCTCGGGTTCGATATCACAGGCTTCGAGAGACAGCTGCAGCCAGGGCATGGGTTAAGAAGTAGCCACGGAAGACACGGAAAGACACGGACAAAATCGAACGCTACAAGACGATGCGTTTGATGACGGCCTTGGGTGATGTGAAATTGATGAGCATCCCGATTTTCCTGCCGCTGGCGCGCAGGTAGTTGATCAGCTGCGCTTGGCTCGATGGAGGCAATTCTTCCTGGGCCTTCAGCTCGAGCAAGATCCGATCTTCGACCATCATGTCGACGAAATATTGGCCCACGGTGTGGCCCTTGTAAGTGACGGACAGGGGCACTTGAGCCTGTGCTGTCAAGCCCCGGAGAGCAAACTCTCTCATCAGAGCATTTTCGTAGACCTTCTCGAGAAAGCCGCCTCCCAGCTCACGAGACACCTCGTACACGCACCCCCTGACACGATAACTCAGTTGCTCCTCCACCAACATATCCATCACCTCCCTGTGAAAGACAGTGTTTACGTCCGTGCTTTCCGTGCTTTCCGTGCTTTCCGTGGCTATACCCATCACCTCCTTGTAAACAGATAGTATTTATATCCGTGTTTTCCGTGTCTTCCGTGGCTATTTCTCCAACCCAAGCTTTTTCTCCAGGTAATGAATGTCGGTCCCGCCGGCCAGGAAACCGGCGTCGTTGCAGATCATCTGATGGAGCTTGATGTTGGTGTTGATGCCGTCCACGACGATCTCGGAAAGCGCCCCGCGCATCCGCGCCAGCGCGCAGGCGCGGTCGTCGCCGTGGGCGATCAGCTTGGCGATCATGGAATCGTAGTGGGGCGGCACCGTGTAGCCGTTGTAGATGTGGGTATCGACCCGGATGCCGGGACCGCCGGGCGCATGATACTGGGTGATGGTGCCCGGCGAGGGGAGGAAGGTCTCCGCATGCTCGGCGTTGATGCGGCACTCCACCGCGCTGCCGCGCCAGGTGACATCCTGCTGGCGCAGCGACAGGCCCTCCCCCGCCGCGATGCGCAGCTGCTCCTTGACGATATCCACGCCGGTCACCATTTCGGTGACGGGGTGCTCCACCTGCACCCGGGTATTCATTTCGATGAAGTAGAACTCGCCGTCCTCGTACAGGAACTCGAAGGTGCCCGCGCCGCGGTAGTTGATCCGCCGGCAGGCCTCGGCGCAGCGCTCGCCCATTTCCATGCGCTGCTCCATGGTGATGCCGGGCGCCGGCGCCTCCTCGACCACCTTCTGGTGGCGGCGCTGCATGGAGCAGTCGCGCTCGCCGAGGTGGATGGCGTTGCCCTCCCCGTCCGCCAGCACCTGGAACTCGACGTGGCGCGGCTTCTCCAGGAATTTCTCCATGTACACGGTATCGTCGCCGAACGCAGAGCGCGCCTCGGTGCGCGTGAGCGCGATCGCGTTCAGCAGGTTGGCTTCCGCGTGCACCGTGCGCATGCCGCGCCCCCCGCCGCCGGCGGCCGCCTTGATGAGGATCGGGTAGCCGATGCGTCGCGCCACTTTGATGCTGGTCTCGTCGTCGTCCCCGAGCGGACCGTCGCTGCCCGGCACGCAGGGCACCCCGGCCTCCTTCATGGCGCGGATGGCAGACACCTTGTCACCCATCAGGCGGATGGTCTCGGCGCGCGGTCCGATGAAGGTGTAGCCACTCCTTTCCACCTGCTCCGCGAAGTCGGCGTTCTCGGACAGAAAACCGTAGCCCGGGTGGATCGCCATGGCGTCGGTCACCTCCGCGGCCGCGATCAACACGGGGATGTTGAGGTAGCTCTGCCCCGAGGGGGGCGGCCCGATGCACACCGACTCGTCGGCCAGCAGCACGTGCTTGAGACCGCGGTCCGCCTCCGAATGCACCGCAACGGTCTTGATGCCCATCTCGCGGCAGGCGCGCAGGATGCGCAGTGCAATTTCGCCCCGATTGGCGATGACGACTTTATCCAGCATGGTTTATTTGTTGTTGGCCACGGTAGGCACGGAAAAGACGGACAAATTCTTCTTGCTCTGCGTGATGCATCTCAAGGGTCGCGTCCTTCCCGTGCATTTGTCCCTTTGAAAGTCCAATTCACTTAAACACCTCTCGGGCAAGGCGCTTCATACACTGAAAGTCGCTACTTCTTCGCCCGCACAAACATAAATTCCGTGCTTTCCGTGTCTTCCGTGGCTAAAAAACTACGTCACTCAATCACAAACAGCGCCTGCCCGTATTCCACCGGCTCGGCATTGTCCACCAGGATCGCAGTGACCACACCGGCCTTGTCGGCCTCGATCTGATTCAGCATCTTCATGGCTTCGATGATGCAGAGGGTGTCGCCCACGTTGACGCGGTGCCCCACCTCCACGAACGGGGTGGCGCCGGGCGAGGGCGCACGGTAGAAGGTCCCCACCATGGGCGAATTGACCGTGTGACCGGCCGGGATCGGAGCCTCGGCCTCCGCCTCGACCACAGGCCCCGCCGCGGCGGCCGTCGAGGCAGAAGCCGGCGCGGCGGCCATGAACGGATAGGGCATCGCAGCGGGGGGGGGCGCCGCGCTCTGGCGACTGATTCGCACCGATTCCTCGCCCTCGTGGATCTCGATCTCGGCCACACCGGACTCGTCCAGCAACTCGATGAGCTTCTTGACCTTGCGAATATCCATTGTGATTCCACAGGAAAATAAAACGCGCGCAAGTATAGCGCGAGATGCACGAAGATGTTAGCGGATTCAGGCGATTTTCGCCGATTATCCGGCGTTTTGGTCGTTCTGGCCTAGATAGGACAACGCCGCCTGCAGCGCCAGCTCGTAGCCGATGGGCCCCAGGCCGCTGATCACGCCGACGGCGATGTCGGAAAAATAGGAATGCCTGCGGAAATCCTCGCGGGCGTGGACGTTGGACAGGTGCACCTCGATGAAGGGAATCCGCACCGCCAGCAGGGCGTCGCGGAGCGCCACGCTGGTGTGAGTGAAGGCCGCGGGATTGAAGATGATGAAGTCGATGCCCTCGTGGGGCGCGGCGTGGATGTGGTCGATGAGCTCGTGCTCGGCGTTGGATTGGAAGGTGAGCAGCTTTGCATCGGCATCGCCCGCCATGTGCTCGAGACGGGCGTTGACCGCTCCCAGTGATGCGTTGCCGTAGTGGCCCGGCTCACGGATACCGAGCAGGTTAAGATTCGGCCCGTTTAAAATTAGAATAGCTGACATACAGGTTGTGTCATGATTCTGACTTTTATTGGCTTAAGTTAGGCTTGAAAATAAAACCAAATCCCCGTGCAGCTCATCATAGTCTGCATCTGATCATATAATACCGTTTGTGTTCTTGTTGGCATAGGGACCTGCTCAATGCGGCCGCTAACAGCCAAGACGCGACACAAATTTGACGAAAGCCTAAAGCAGATATTACTTTGCGATGCCGAAACGTAACAAAAATCCATGTAGAGTAGACTTACGAACATAGGAAATCTTCCTGACTCAGTTTTTTTCCATTGATCAATGGCAATTCGACATGCAGCCTGACAATCAGAGTGAAAAGCAAACCGTGCTCGTGACAGGGGGCGCAGGGCTCATCGGCTCAAACCTCGTCAGACGTTTGGCCGGCCAGGGATTCCGAGTCATTGTTGTCGATGATCTGTCCAGAGGTAGACTCGAGTACCTGCGAGACAAAGATCTGAAGTTCGCAGTTGATATTGATCGAGATTTTTATGATTTCGACTTGTCTGAGAAGGACGCTTTGGCTCCGATACTGACATGTGAAAACATCTCGTACATATATCATTTGGCGGATATCGTTGGCGGGATCGATTATGTCTTCAACCACCAAGGATATGTATTCAGGCAAAACATCCTTATAAACTCGCACGTAATCGACGCTGTAAGACAGCACCCCGGCTCGATAAAGGGATTTATCTACGTCGGTACAGCCTGCAGTTTTCCTGATTTCAAGCAGACCTCCAATTACAACAAGCCCTTGATCGAGGCAGACCAGTATCCGGCTGCGCCGGAGTCGGCATATGGCTGGAGCAAGTTAATGGGCGAATATGAGACTTTACTCTTGGAAAAGGAGTTTCACATCCCTGTGTCCGTACTTACACTGCACAACGTGTACGGTCCACCCTCCGACCATAACCCGAAGAGCAGTCAGGTCGTACCGGCACTGATTCACAAGGCAATTACTTACCCGAAAAATGAGTTTGTGGTTTGGGGAAGCGGCAGACAGGGGAGAGCATTTGTCTATGTAGACGACGCGGTCGACGCCCTAATTGCGGCGATGCAGAAAGGCCTGGGCCAAGGGGTGATCCAGATTGGTCCGAATTTCTGCACCTCGATTAAAGAGGTAGCTGAAGCGATTGTCGACATCTCCGGGAAAGATATTCCTATCGCCTTCGACACCAGCAAGCCAGAGGGCGACGAGTGGCGTTACGCGGATTACGCAAAAGCGAGGCGCCTGTTGGGCTGGACTCCGAAAACCAGCTTGCGAGATGGCCTCGAACTGTTGTACCGATGGATTCAGCAGGACATGGCACAGGAAACCGATAAACGGGCCTCGAATGAGCTCGGCATAATCTGAGCCACTGCACTCGAAAGGTGTCAACTCAAGCAAACAAAAAACGTGCCGCCGCATTATTTCAGCAGCGTCAGTTCAAAGCCGCCATGCAGCTGTTCGAGCGGATCTGCAGAGAAAATAAGAAAGACTTTGAAGCCTGGGTTTACCTGGGCATCACCAAGAGTGCGCTCGGTGATTCGATTGCTGCGGAAGCATGCCTTCGGCACGCCATCAGATTGCAGCCAACCAATGCACTCGCGCATTTCAATCTCGGCTGTGCACTGGAGGCAAACAAGAAATACGGTGCCGCCGTGCAGGCATTTCAGCAAGCAATTCGTCTCAAGCCTGACTACTTCGAGGCATGGCATAACCTTGCCAGCGTATTGCGCATCTTGGGACAAACCTCAGCAGCAACTGGAGCATTTAAACGGGCGCTGGCACTCAATCCACACAGTGCCGAGACATATCGCGGTCTTGCGTCTACCTACGTAACCCAAGGCAAAGCGACGGAGGCCGCCGCAGTATGCAAACAGGTCCTAGCTCTCACGCCGGAACACGTTTCCGCTCATTCGCTATTACTGTTCCTGTCGACACTCTACCTTGAGGATCCGCGCGAGATATACCGGATA